>NZ_JBIYEU010000008.1:0-127360 GCF_044909655.1 Enterococcus sp. UD-01
GGTTGACCTAAGGTCGAATAAGTTGATTCAACAATTGGATAAATGAAGGAAAAATCGATTGCTTTATCTATTTTTCGAATCAAGTGATCTTTTGGGAGTAGTTCTTCCAAGGAAATCATTATGTATTGGTCTCTTCCATTCAGTGGGTGTTTTGACATCATTTCTTCTACGCTTCTTATCTATTAAATATGAAATAAAAACGTGGACATCATCCCTTTTTTGGACTTTGTCTACAGTCTGAGGTTAAAACGGAATGATTTTAGTCTTTTTTATTTTGATGAAAGTTAGGTAAAGGAGCTAGTACGTTCTAATATAAAAAATATCCCAGTATGGATTATCAACGGGACAAAAGCTAGACAGCTATCAAATTCATTTTTCTTCTGTTTTACCACGCTTTTACCTATTTGGCTACCCTGCCACTATACAGAAGAAAAGTGAAAGAATAACGTAGGAGTTCATTTAGTAGCTCTCCCGCTTCTGAAGAGTTAGGAAGATTTTTTGCAAGTAAGTATGACGGAGTAATCTACAATTTTCTTATAAAAGTAACCTTTATTATCTGTTCAAAACAGTACTTAGTTTATTGATGATTATTTTCAGTTTAATATTAATATACATATTTTGTTTTTTTGTGTAGTTATATAAATATGTGTTTAAAGAGAATTGTTATTTAAAATAGAAAACATATAAAAATTATTTTTGCGATTTATCTGCATTTAATTTGATTTTTATTTTTAAAAATTACATAAAGATATTTTTGAGTTACTTTGAGTTAACTTTATGATATGATGGATCTGTATTTTTTAAATTTTTTAAAGGGGTTGGTGAAATGAAGAAAAAAGTAATTCAAATTATTATTATATTTGTTATGTTATGTCAAACACTGATGCCATCAGTGTTATATGCCATGGAAAAGAATGGTCAGACGCCATCACCAGTTTATGTAGTCAATTCAACAATGAAAAAGGTAATTGATAAAAGTAAGGTAAGCGAAGTTTTGAAAGAATCAGAAGTTATCAAGCAAGATTATACGCTTCTTGAACCTATAGCTTTATTTTCAGTAATAGAAGATGAAGTAGTTGAAGAAGCATATTTTCCAATCATGGTTCAAAAAAATATAGCTGCACTTGTTCATTACATGCCAAGATCAGACTGCTATGAGTTGGAAAAGGAATCGATAGTAAAAGAAATCGTATCTCGTCGTTTAGAGACTACGGTGACAACACCATTAATACTAGCATCTGTTGACAATCACATTATTGGAAAAGACGATGTAGGGATGTACAATTTTTCCGAGCCACAAATGCCTGAGCCTGAGATTGAGCAGTTGTTTTGGCAAGTCGACTTATCTACTATCAATTTATCTAATACAAAAAATCTTTACTTAGAATTAGAAACAGAAGAAAATTCAATTACTAAGGATGATAAGAAAGAGACAGAAACTGTTGATAGTGAGAAAATACAAACAGAAGTAGCGGACACTCTGGAAACTATGACATCTGAAGAAAAGGAAATACAGGCACAAGAAGTAGTACCTAAGTTATCAAAATCTATTAAAAGGGAAACAAAGATTGTTAATAAGTATGAGCCAGCAGAAATAGACTATACACAAGGATTAGTGAAGGGGCAAGACTATTATTCAGGCAGTAATAGTCATTGGCTGTCTCGGAATGATTTATATCTGTTAATCAAATCTAAAGATGGAAAGTATTCCTACACAAGACGTATCTGTACAAGTAGTTATAGTAATGTCTATATTAACAAAGAAGGGATTGATCGAGTTTATTATGAACAGTTAGGTGGTGAGAAGGGAACAGCTGAAAATATTGGCGGATATTCCAAGAATGCTATACAGTTTCAATTTAGGCCAGAATACTATTTATTTTATAAGGATTATAAAGGAAAAGATACCTACCAAGGAAAAGATTTAAATGATTTGTTAAACTGGTTAAATTTTTGGACAGAAAACGAAATCTCTCTTGTACGTAAAACGACTCCAATAGATATTGAAATTGATGTGCGAGAAAAAAATACTGGCATCAATTTTGAGCCAGCCAAAATTGACTACACACAAGAATTAGTAAAAAGTGAAGATTATTATTCTGGTGGAAACAGCCATTGGCTGTCTCGGAATGATTTATATCTGTTAATCAAATCTAAAGATGGAAAGTATTCCTACACAAGACGTATCTGTACAAGTAGCTATAGTAATGTCTATATTAACAAAAAAGGAATTGATCGAGTTTATTATGAACAGTTAGGTGGAGAGAAGGGAACAGCTGAAAATATTGGTGGATATTCCAATAATGCCATACAGTTTCAATTCAAACCAGAATACTATATATTCTATAAGAATTATAAAGAAAAAGATACTTATCAAGGAAAAGATTTAAATGATTTGTTAAACTGGTTAAATTTTTGGACAGAAAATGAAATTTCTCTTGTCAGAGAATCAGAGATCGATTTACTTGTAGCTCAAAAAAACAATGAAATTAGAGATTGGAAATTCTTCAAAGAAGGACGAACTACAGCTAAAGATCAATACTATTCTCTATCATTAAATGAAACAACTCGCTTAAATATTAATGCCACAGGGAATGCATATAAAACGTTCAAGGTATACAATAAACAAAGGCAAAAATATTTTGAGCTAACCTATTATAAGATGTCGGATATATTAGATTTGCCCGCTGGGGATTATTATCTATCATTAACAGGTATTAATTCAAATACGACCTTTCAAATGACTAAGGGTACCTTTGTTAATTATCGACTTTCGGTTGATACGACATCGGAAAGAACAAATATTTATATAAATAATCGCTTTAGTCAACAGTTAACAACAATTTATGAACCCTATCATAAAAAAACAGGAGCTAATACAGCTGTTGAAGTAACTAATACATTGGCAACAATTTGGAATAATTCTATGGTTCATTATGATGAATTAGACAAATTGTTTGGAAGTAATCATTTATTTCGTCAGCCGACGCTTCAACAAGCTAATGTGCCAAATATAGGCTATCAACCATTAGTAGCGAACTCGCGTAATTCATCCATGCAATATATCGGACGAAACAATTATTATGCCAACAAGACATTATTTAATCCAGTAATAGGTCCGCAACAAAGAGTTGTAGTAGTTGATGATCTGCTTTTTCTTGCCTTTTTGGCTACAGCAGCTGTATATTCAGCATATGTCATTAATACGAATAGCACAGATATAAATTTAACAATGCCTCAGGTTCAATTGCCTGATATGGGAAACTGGCTAAAAATTGATAGTGAGATCGAACGTACAGAATTGGATAAAGCAATAAAAGATGGTCTTCCAGCTAAAAAGCACAAAGTAATTCCAAATGAAGAGAAAAAAAATTTTAGAGGAGATGGGGAACCTAATTCCTCACAAGATTTATTAAATCCAGATGGTTCAGTAAAACGAAGAAGATATTATGATGCTGATGGAAAAGCTTTAGAGGACATAGATTACAATCACTCAGACGATGGGACACATGATTTTCCGCATAGGCATGAATGGGATTGGAGCAAGAATCCGCCAAGACAAAAAGAGAAAAAAGACTAAGGGAGAGAAAAGTAGATGAATTATATTCATGATTATGAAATAGATAGGTTTAGTATAGACTTCAAAGAAAGTAAGATAGTGATGGAGGTGTCTCTTGAATCCCAAAAAAAGCAAATTATATTTTCTGGTGTTTTTACTTACAAATTTGAAGAAGAAATGCCTTATAGTTGTATTTCTGATTTAGAAGAAATGCCTATGGTTAGTTTTTTTAAGGAGAATAAAGATTTACTAGCTCAAAATAAAAAGTATGCGTGGCCTGTAAGATACAATACATTAGAAGACTTGAACGATAAAATAAAGCAGGCAAATGTGCGCTATTTTGTATTAGATTCTTCCTACGGTTTAAATGGATGGGTTCTGGCAGAAAAAGTAGAGATTGTTGAAGTGTGATAACTGTGGATAGATGTCATTAATAAAAATAATACAGTTAGATATTTAACAATGGCTCAGGTTCAATTACCTAATATACGCAGTTGGTTTGATATTGTACAATGCATTGGAGTAGAGGATGTTCCGCCGGTAGACGCAGGAAGGTTAACTTAAAGGAGAGCAACTTCCTAATGTAACAAGGGTTTGGGATACCGGAAAAACAGTTGGTCAAAATGGAGAAACGGGCGTGAGAGTTCATATAGATGGAAAAGGAAATATTCATGGTTATCCTGTAAATCCCAAGCAATATTTAAAGTAATAGGTACAAAGGAAGGTGAAAGGGATGCTTCATACACCGATAGGAAATTTAAAAATTCTAATTGATGAAAAAGAAGTTAAGTATATGGAAAAAGAATTGATTAAAAAATCAAAAGTTTTTAGTGTAGATAGAAGAATAGAGATTCGAGTAATTGAGGATTTAAATAAAATGAAATATAGTACTGTTAAAATTATTATTAATAATCTTCCAGTGAAATCCTGTGTAGAAACAAGGGAAGATCTTCAATTAATAAGTTTCTATTATAAAAATTTGAAATTAAGTATGGGTACAAAAGAACTTTCAGGAGCTTTGTATAATATCTAGATAATGGAATTGAAATGAAATTACTTAACGCTGAGAATATAATGTTGTATATTGCTTGGTTAGAAATGGAAGATGTAGAATTAGAGGATGTATTCACTTGGTATGCAGCTGATCCTACTCCGTAATAATGACAACAAAGAGTTGTCGTAGTTGATGATTTTTAGCTACAACTACTGTATTATTCGACGTATCAAATTAATACAAATTAAACTTAACAATGCTTTTAGACTGATACGGAAAACTGGCTAAAAGTTGATAGTGAGATCGAACGTACAGAATTGGATAAAGCAATAAAAGATGGACTTCCAGCTAAAAAGCACAAAGTAATTCGGAATGATAAAAATGAAAATGTAAGTTTAGATGGTGATGGGGAACCTAATTCCTCACAAGATTTTCCGCATGGGCATGAATGGGATTGGAGCAAGAATCCGCCAAGACAAAAAGATAAAAATTACTAAAGGAGAAAGGAAACAAATGAATTATATTAATTACATTCATGATTATGAAATAGATGGATACAGCGTTGATTTTAAAGAAAGTAGAATCGTAATAGATGTCTCTCTTGAGTCAAAACAAAAGAAAATTATATTTTCTGGTGTTTTTGCTTATAAATTTGATAACGAAATGCCTTACAGTATTATTTTTGATTTAGAAGAAAAACCGGTAGATAGCTTTTTTGTAGGAAATAAAGACTTATTGGATCGTACCAAACGAAAGATCTGGCCTGTAAGATACAGTACATTAGAAGATTTAAAAGATAAAATAATACAAGCGGATGTGCATTATTTTGTGTTAGGTTCTTCTTATGGGTTAAGTGGATGGGTTTTATCAGAAAAGATAGAGATTGTTGATGTTTGATAACTATGGATAGATGTCAATAATATAGACAAAAAGCAGCTGTCTTGTTCTATTATTTTTGATTTAAAAGAACTGCCAAGAATTTATAGTGTGAAACGAAAGTATTTTTTGCTTTTGTTTCACATTTTTTTCGTATTTTTTCAATCCTTAACTTTATGCACGAAACAGCATTTTTTTCAAAAAAACTGAACAAAATTAGAAAAAGATAGAATTTTCAGAAAAAAAAGATTATTTTTTCAATTTTAGATTGCATTAGAATATCTGACTGTGTATGATCTGTGAATAGAGATGATGAGCCAAATTTCTTTTGAAATCAGTTATAAAAAGAAAGATTTTTTTGATTGATTTCATTTATGCTTAGTAGCGAAAGAAGGAGAAGCCTATGGAAGAAAAAAATCAATTGAAAAGACAAATGAAAACCAGACATATCACGATGCTGGCTCTAGGCGGAGCGATCGGTGCAGGTCTGTTTAAAGGAAGCGGCGAAGCGATTGATTTAGCGGGACCTTCGGTATTACTCGCTTTTATTTTTTGTGGTGTTATTTTATTTATGGTGATGACAGGTCTTGGCAAATTAGTTTTAGAAGATCAAAAGCAGCATGGTCTTTCGGGATTGGTTCAGCCTTATCTTGGTTTACATACTGCAGATTTTATTGATTGGCTCTACTGGTCGATGTGGATGATCAATATTATTGCTGAAGCGGTGGCCGCCGCCAGTTTTTTGCAGCTTTGGTTTCCCGATATACCGGCATGGGTTTTCGTTTTGATACTCGCTCTTTTGACAACAACCATCAATCTCTTCTCGGTGCGTTTGTTTGCAGAAACTGAATATTGGCTTTCCTGGGCTAAAATCAGCGTGGTAATTGCGTTGATTATGATTGGTGTATATTTGGTGGGTACACAAGTTTTTCAGCTTGGTTTTTTACCGACTTTCTGTCAAATCACAGCGCATGGCGGCTTTGCGCCACATGGTATTCAAGGATTTATCAATTCGTTGTTAGTGGTGATTTATTCCTATGGCGGCTCGGAGTTGGTGGCGATCACGATCAGTGAAGCAGAAAATCCTAAGAAAGCCATTCCTAAAGCTATTAGAGGGGTCATGACGCGAATTACCGCTTTTTATATTATTCCATTGTTTCTTTTGTTGATTATTTATCCGTGGAATCAGCTAGCTGATCCAAATGTTAGCCCGTTTGTAATGGTCTTTCAAAAGATCCATCTGCCTTTTGCGTCAGATATCGTTAATTTGGTAATTATTTTAGCTTTGTTTTCTTCGATAAATTCAGGAATCTATGCCTCTTCGCGGATTTTGTATTTCCGCTTGAGCAACAATGGGAACGCGCAACATAAATTTATCGCTTTGAATAAAAATAGTGTCCCGCAAAGAGCGATTCTGTTTTGCAGCGGTACATTATATCTTGGTGTTGTTCTTTCGTATTTTCTAGGGGATAAACTATTCGGGTATTTGGCGGGTTCTCTTTCCTACACAGTCCTGTTGATCTGGCTATTGATTAGTCTGGCGGCATTAATATTAGCCATAAAACAAAAACAATTCTTCAGAAAATGTTATTTGAGTTTGGCCATAGTTTCGCTGCTATTGCTGTTTGTCGGTATTTTAGTCACAAATTCGCTTGCAGTAACTGGATTTACAGCTGTGTTGTATGCGATTATTTTTCTAAGCTACTATCGTCAGACTAGGCAAAATAATAAAAAATAAGTGTAAAGTTCGTTTTGTTTAGAAGAAATTTTGTTTAAATTAGATAAAAAGTAAAAAATTTTTTTGAAAAGGGTTAAAGCTAACTCCTAGTTATGTTAAACTAAATAAGTTAATTAATAATAAGGAGTGATATTTATGGGAGAAACACCAAATGAAGTAAAAGGTTGGAATTGGGGAGCTTTTATGTTCAATATTATCTGGGGGATTGGGAATAGAACTTATTTACCTTTACTTTGTTTAATTCCGCTATTTAATATTGTATGGGTATTTGTTTGCGGATTTAAAGGAAATGAATGGGCTTGGCAAAGCGGCCAATTCCTAATAGAAGATATTGATACATTTAAGGAAATACAAAAAACATGGAATAGAGCAGGGTTTGTCTGTTTTATTCTAGCAATTGCTATTATTGTTCTTTATATAGTTTTAGCCGTTACCCTTTTTAGTTACATTTTTCAACAATACCCAAGCTACTAATAATTCGTTTTTAGGATAGAGATGCTCTCTATCCTATTTTCTTTATCGTGAAATGTTGGTGGAACTGAAATAATTGTAGAATAACTAGGGTGTGTTAAGAGTCGATAAATTATGCTAAAATAAAAGAATATTATACAGATAAAAAGAGGAGTGAGTTCATGAAAGCCTTAATTAACGGTCGTGAATTAGCTGATAAGATGCAGGACCAAATCAAAACGGAAGTTGCCGAACTTCAAAAAAACGGTATTCGCCCGGGTCTTGTCGTATTATTAGTAGGTGAAAATCCGGCAAGTCAAACGTATGTAAAAAACAAAGACTTAGCCGCTGCAAAGATTGGTATTCATTCTAAAATTGAACGTTTGCCGGAATCAATCTCAGAAGCAGAATTGCTTGCGTTGATTCAACAGTATAATCAAGATTCCGCCTTTCATGGCATTTTAGTTCAATTGCCGCTACCTAAGCACATTGATGAAGAAAAGGTGCTTTTGGCTATTGATCCTAAAAAGGATGTAGATGGGTTTCATCCGATGAATATGGGCCAGCTGTTGATCGGTGAGCCAACGATGATTCCATGTACGCCCTATGGTATTATGAAAATGTTTGAAGCATACAATATTGAGTTGGCTGGAAAACGAGCGGTGGTGATTGGTCGCAGTAATATTGTCGGTAAACCAATGGCACAGCTTATGATGATGAAAGATGCTACTGTAACCATTGCTCATTCTAAAACAGCGGATTTAGCAGCTGTCGCAAGAGAAGCAGATATCTTAGTCGTGGCGATTGGCCGTGGTCATTTTGTGACGAAGGAATTTGTCAAACCGGGTGCAGTCGTAATTGACGTAGGCATGAATCGCGATGCCAACGGTAAATTAATCGGTGACGTTAAATTTGATGAAGTAGCTGAAATAGCAGATTATATTACACCAGTACCAAAGGGCGTCGGTCCAATGACGATTACGATGCTGATGTATCAAACAGTGGCGGCAGCTAAAAAACAAAAGTAAGGTGAGAAGATGGAGCAGCAATATTTAACAGTTACGGCCTTAACCAAATATTTAAAACGTAAATTCGATGCTGATCCATATCTGGAACGCGTTTATTTAACCGGTGAAATTTCTAATTTTCGCTTGCGTCCCAATGCACATCAATATTTTAGCTTGAAGGATGACGGAGCGAAAATTTCTGCGCTTATGTTCAAATCGGCTTTTCAAAAGCTGAGATTTCAGCCAAAAGAAGGCATGAAGGTTCTGGTTATCGGGCGTATTTCTCTTTATGAGAGTGGCGGCTCTTATCAGATTTATGTTGAGCATATGGAACCTGACGGCGTTGGAGCACTTTATCAGGCGTTGGCGGAACTGCGGGAAAAATTAGGCAAAGAAGGGCTTTTTGAAGGGCCAAAAAAAACATTACCGAGATATCCGAAACGCATTGCGGTTGTGACCAGTCCCAGCGGCGCTGTGATTAGAGATATTATCACGACAGTCAAAAGGCGCTATCCCATCGCGCAGATCGTGCTATTTCCAACCTTGGTACAGGGCGATCAGGCCGCGGCTAATATTGTTGAGAATATTCAGCGGGTAGAAGCGTTGGGAACATTTGATACAATGATTATCGGGCGCGGCGGCGGTTCGATTGAGGACTTGTGGCCGTTTAATGAGGAAAAGGTAGCTAGAGCAATTTATCAGGCGAACACGCCGATTATTTCTTCCGTTGGTCATGAAACAGATGTCACAATTGCGGATATGGTAGCCGATGTTCGCGCAGCGACACCAACCGCGGCGGCAGAGCTGGCTGTACCGGTGTTAACGGAAGAGCTCGTACGCATTAATAACTGGCAAACACGCTTGGAGCAAAGCTTTTTATATCAGCTGCAGCAAAAAACAGAACGTTATCAGCGGTTGAAAAATTCTTATGTTTTTAAACAGCCGGAGCGCTTGTATGAAGGACAGACCATTAAGCTGGATCGTATGACGCAGCAGTTGGTTCAGTCGATGGAAACTGTTTACCATAAAAAGCAACGGACAGCACAAGAAATCATAAACCAATTCAGCCAATATTCTCCTAAAGGACAGATTAGAGAAAGCAAGCAGCAGCTTAGCTATTTAAATAAGTCGTTAACCGATCGTATGGAGCAATACATGAAAGACAAGCAAAAGCAGTTTACCTCTGCCGTTCAGCAACTGGATTTGTTAAGCCCATTAAAGATTATGGGGCGCGGCTATAGTTATACAACAAAAGAGGAACAAGTGATTAAGTCAGTGGCAGAGCTTAAAACAAATGAAGAAATTCGTATACATTATGTCGACGGTGTCGTAGATGCTGTAATCAAACAAGTAGCGGAAGAGGAGTAAATGATGGCAAAAGAAAAAGCAGTAGAAAAAACCTTTGAAGAATCATTAACTGAATTAGAGCAAATCGTCCAACGCCTTGAGCGTGGCGATGTTCCCTTAGAAGAAGCTTTGGCTGCCTTTCAGGAAGGAATGGCCTTAAGCAAACAATGTCAGGATACGCTAGAAAATGCGGAAAAAACTTTGGCTAAGGTAATGAAGAATAATGAAGAAGTCCCGTTTGAAGAGAGTGGGGAAAACGAATGAAAGACTTCGCTGATTTTCGTGAGCAGCATCTTCCGCTTATTGAAAAAGAAATGGCAGCTTTCATTAACGAATATACAACAAATGACCTGCTGAAAGAAGCGATGCTTTATTCCATTCAAGCAGGCGGTAAACGATTTCGACCACTTTTAATTATGGCAGTGCTCGACTCGTTTAACAAGCAGGCAGAAGTTGCAGACTATCAAGTCAGTGCAGCCTTGGAAATGGTTCATACGTATTCACTGATTCATGATGATTTGCCAGCGATGGATGATGATGACTTAAGACGTGGCAAACCAACGAACCACAAAGTTTACGGCGAAGCACAGGCGATTTTGGCCGGTGACGGTCTGCTTACGGCCGCTTTTCAGCTGTTGTCGCTGAGCCGACTGCAGGCAGATCAGAAGATCTTGTTGATTCAACTGTTAAGTAAAGCGGCTGGGACTCAAGGAATGGTCGCAGGTCAGGCGGGCGATTTGCAGGGTGAAGAGCGTTCCTTGTCATTAGAAGAATTAGTAGAGGTTCACGAAAAGAAAACTGGGGCATTGATCGAATTTGCACTTTTAGCGGGCGGTATTTTGGCCCAACAGCCTGAAGTGATTGTGGAGTTGTTGGGCACATTTGCCAAGCATTTAGGCTTAGCCTTTCAAATCAAAGATGACTTGCTGGATGCCACCAGCTCAGAAGCAGTGCTAGGAAAGCAGGTCGGCCGGGATGCAGCGCTGCATAAAAGTACCTATCCTGCGTTATTGGGCTTAACAGGAGCTAAGGCAGCTTTGGAGGAACAACTGACGTGCGGCATGGCAATCATAGAAGAAATTAAACAAACCAGCAGTGATTTTCAACCGGAGTTATTACAAGAACTATTAGAACAGCTGCGTTTATCATAGAAAGAAGGCCCTTATGAAAAAAGAGCGTGTAGATGTTTTAGCGTTTAATCAAGGATTATTTGAAACAAGAGAAAAGGCGAAGCGAGCGGTAATGGCTGGCTTAGTTTATAATGATAAAAATGAACGGCTGGACAAACCGGGAGAAAAAATTTTTGTGGAAACACCACTTCAAATCAAAGGACAATCACTTCCATATGTTTCGCGCGGCGGCCTTAAGCTGGAAAAAGCGTTAAAGGTATTTCAGATCGATGTAGCTGGGAAAACGATGCTGGATATTGGGGCATCTACCGGCGGCTTCACCGATGTTGCGCTGCAAAATGGCGCGCGTTTAAGCTATGCGCTGGATGTTGGCTATAATCAGCTGGCTTGGAAAATCCGTCAGGATGCGCGCGTGGTTGTGATGGAGCGGACCAATTTCCGCTACAGCGTTCCGGAGGATTTTAAGGAAGGCACTCCTGATATGGCGACAATCGATGTTTCCTTCATATCATTGAAGCTTATTTTACCGCCGCTTAAAAAGATTTTGAAGCCCAACGGTACAGTGATTGCGCTTATCAAGCCACAGTTTGAAGCCGGCAAGGAGCTGGTTGGGAAAAAAGGCATCGTGCGGGATCCGGACGTCCATAAGCTGGTCTTGAAAGATATTTTGACGTTTGCACAGGCGCAGGGCTATACAGTCAGCGGCTTGGATTATTCGCCAATTACCGGCGGTGAAGGCAATATTGAATTTTTGACCCAGCTTACTTTAGCTGAAAGTGAAGACCGGGATCTTTCTACAAGGATTGATGAGGTTGTCGCTGCGGCACATGAAAAACTTAAAAATTAAGGAATAAGATTGAGGTGAAGTGAAAAGTCCTTTGCTTTAATCTTGTTTTTTATTCTTTCAAATTGAATAAAAATACGCTATGATAAAGTGGAAATAGCTGAGAACCTGTGTCTTATTTCAAAAGCTGGAGGAATGCACCTCTAACGACTACGGTTTCACCAGGAAAAGGAGTCATGGAACATGAGAAAAAAAGATCGGCATCGTCTGATTACCCGACTGTTAGCGGATAAAAATATACAAAAACAAGAGGACTTTGTTACTTATTTACAGGAAAAAGGCGTGGAAGTAACACAAGCGACGATTTCTCGTGATATTAAAGAAATGAAGCTGATTAAGGTTCCTTCAGCAGAAGGCGGTTATCGTTATAGTATGCCGGCTGAAACCAAGGAAGCAACCTCTGTAAAACTTGAAAAATTATTAAAAGATGCATTTGTTTCCGTTGATCAAATGGAAAAGCAGGTTATTTTGCGTACTATACCAGGGAATGCAGCGGCTGTTTCGACATTGATCAAACGCCAATACAAGGAAATCGTGTTTGCGGCAATCAATGATGATGACAGTGTGTTGATTATTGCTCGAACTGAGAACGATGCTGAATTTTTAAAAAATGAATTTTTCCGATATTTATAAATTGAGGTGAATAAACGCATGTTGCAAGAACTTTCAGTAAAAAACTTTGCTATTATTTCTTCTTTACAATTAGAATTTCAAATGGGCATGACTGTTCTTACTGGAGAAACAGGTGCTGGAAAATCAATCATTATTGATGCGATGGGCTTATTAACCGGTGGTAGAGGCTCCAGCGATTATATTCGTCAGGGAGCGTCAAAATGCACGTTGGAAGGCTTGTTTACCATGCCGAAAAATCAGGAATTGATTAACCTGCTAGAAGAGCTGGGGATTGAACGAGATGATGATGCCTTGGTCATTCAGCGGGATATTTCTGCTTCGGGGAAAAATGTCTGTCGCGTGAATGGCCGAATTATTAATATTGCGAATTTGCGCAAAATCGGTGAGTTTCTTGTTGATATTCACGGACAAAACGAGCATCAGGAATTGATGCAAAGTGAAAGACATATTCATATGTTGGATGATTTCGGTGGCAAAGAATTGCTTAAGCGTAAAGAACAATACGAAAACAGTTATTCTGAATACCGTATGATTGCAACGAAGGTTAGAAATCGCCAAAAAAATGAAAAAGAATTCGCGCAGCGGATGGATATGCTGCAGTTTCAAAGTGATGAAATTGCCGGCGCACAGCTAGTTGTAGGCGAGGAAGAGCAACTGCTGGAAGAACGCAATAAATTGGGAAACTTCCAAAAAATTGCGGATGCACTGGCGATCAGCTACGGTGCAATTAATGGTGAAAGTGACAGCAGCTTGGATAAAATTGGCTATGCGATGAATGAACTGCAGTCCATTGAGTCCTTGGATCCAGAATATAAGGCGATTTCAGAAGCGGTTCAAAACAGCTATTATCTTTTGCAGGAAGCAAGTGCGGATTTAGCCAGAAATATTGATAGTTTGGAGCTGGATGAGAATCGTTTGAATGAAGTCGAAAATCGCTTAGAGCTGATTCGCCAAATGAAGCGGAAATACGGTGAGTCCATCGAAACGATCCTAGCTTACTATCAAGAAATTACGCGGGAGCTGGCAGATGCGGACTTTTTAGAAGGGAAGACCGGCGAGCTGGAATCTCTTTTAATTGAAAAGAAAAACCAAGTCATTAAGCATGGGCTGCAATTACGTGAAATGAGAAAAAAGGTAGCGGAACAGCTTGAGAAGAATATTCTTCATGAATTAAAGGAATTATACATGGAGCGGACAGAATTTGACGTGCGCTTTACTGAGCTGCCGAAGGATCAGTTTACAGAAGAGGGCTTGGATCAAGTGGAATTTTATATTACAACGAATCCCGGCGAACCGTTAAAACCGCTGGTGCGGGTGGCATCCGGTGGGGAGCTTTCACGAGTGATGCTGGCTCTAAAAACAATTTTTTCAAAATCGCAGGGGATTACAAGTATCGTATTTGACGAAGTGGATACGGGCGTGAGCGGTCGTGTGGCGCAAGCGATTGCTGACAAGATCTACCAAATTTCGGAAAATTCACAGGTATTATGTATTACTCATCTGCCGCAAGTAGCAGCCGTTGCTGATTATCAATACTTCATTGAAAAAGAAATTGTAGGCGAACGGACGGAAACCAAGGTTCGTCGTTTAAAACAGGAAGAGCGCGTGACAGAAATTGCCCGCATGCTTTCAGGCAGCGAAATTACCAAGTTAACCGTTGAGCATGCCGAAGAATTATTAAGCATGGCGGGAAAAGAACGTCATTAATTTTTTGATAAATAAAAAACAACAGAATCTTCATTCAAGCTTTTAACAAAAGCCCGAGTGATTATTCTGTTGTTTATTTTGTTGTTACATGTTCATAATGGCAGTCAAAATTGTTGAGCCGACGATCGCAATCAGCATCAACCATACAACGACTTTAGTCACCTTAGAAAAGGTACTGGTCTTTTTATCGTTCATTGATTACACACTTCCTTATTTTTTGCTTTCTTTAGTGTACAACCTTTTCTGAAAAACGGCAACTAAAATTTTCATAGAAGGTTACGTTTTTTTAACTTGCGGGTGACAAAAATACACGTTGCAGTTGTAATGACAAAGATCCACCAAAACGCATCATCCCGATCTGCAAACGGTAATTTAACGTTCATGCCAAAGATTCCGCCGATAATTGTTGGAATGGTTAAAACAATCGTTAAAGAGGTTAAGATTTTCATAACATTATTCAAGTTGTTTGAAACAATGGCTGAAAAAGTGTCCGTGATTTTATCTACTAGCTTCAGCTGAATTTGTGTCGTCGTGGCAGCTTGCTGCATTTCAATTAAAATATCGTGTAACCTTGGCAGATGAGTTCTAGGATTTTTAAAGATTTTAGCTCCATACAATAAATTCATTACCTGTAAATTTGAGTCAATAGCGGATTCAAAATAGACAAGGCCTTTTTGGATATCCATCATTTGATAGAGCTGACTATTTTCTGTCGAAACTTTCAATTCGCCTTCCAGCTTATCTGTTTGTTTAATCAGCTCTTTTAGAAAATAATTATAAGAAATAGCAACCTGCCAAGAGAGGTATAATACTAAGGTTTCTTGAATAGATAAATGATTATCCGGAATAGCTCTAGCGAATACATGCTTTAGAAAATCAGTCGATCGATTGACCACAGTAATAACCTTTCCGTCCGTTGTCAGAATAATAGCAAAGGGCAGTGTATTCAATTGTTTGTAGCCGCTAGGGCTGACAGTAGCATGAGGATATTGCAGCAGCAATAACGCAGGTTCTTCCAACGCGTTTTGGTGCAAGCCTTCCACACGGGAATTTTCACTCTCATCCAGTACACCTGTGATATAATCTTTAGGAAGTTTATAAGTTGTGACCAGATGATTGATTTCTTCTTCTGAAGGCTGTTCTACCGCGAGCCACAACGTGTCCTCAGTATCTGTTTCAGAAGAAACAAAATGATCATTGTCTAATTTTAAATAATTAATCAAAACGCCACCTCATTTTTAATAAGTGTTTACTAAACATAATTATAATGTAGTTGGTCAATTTTGGGCTAATAAAACCCTTGGAAAACAAGTATTATTTAAGCACGAACTTTTAAACGAACTGAAACATCTATGTAAAGTAAATGAAGTATAGTTAACTAAGTGTGTTATGAAAGGAATTGTTAGTAAATGATGTCGTTTTCAATCATTATGTTATTTTGGTATGTTTTTCCAGTTGTTGTTCTATTCGCGTGTAATTATATTATTTCAACGTTTTCGTTGACAGAACGTTTTAAGATAAAAGCGCCGGATATCTCCATTCCCTTTTTATTTATTGGGTTGAATGAATTATCAAAAGATAGTTATGGACAATCAATTGTTCCTTATATGATTATTTCCGTTTTATTATTAGGAATTTGCGTAGCAATATTCCAAGCATACTACTACGGAGAGATTCTTTACGGCAGATATTTTAAGATGTTTTGGCGAATCGTATTTCTATTGAGCTTGATTATGTATGTCGCGTTGATTTTATTAAATATGGCGCATTATTTGTAAGTCTGCTTGATTTTATTTTTTGTAATAATTTTAAAACTCTTATTTAAAGAACTAATGATATTTATTCAATAAATTCTATCAAATAAAGGGTTTTGAGCTCTTGTATGCACAAGTAAATTAAGAAGAAATGTTACAAAGTTTTTAAATAACAATTAAATGGCAGAAGATTTTTCATTTTTTGTGGTAGAAAGTGGTAGGATGTGGTAGACTGTTTCTATCAAGTGGAAAAGTGGGGAATATTGGCTATGTTTATGGGTGAATTTCAACATAATATAGATGCCAAAGGCCGCCTCATCGTACCAGCAAAATTTCGTGAGGAATTAGGCGAAAAATTTGTGGTAACTAGAGGATTGGATGGCTGTTTATTTGGTTATCCCATGTCCGAGTGGGAGCAGCTAGAAGAAAAGTTGAAAGAAATGCCCTTAGCTAAGAAAGACGCCCGCACCTTTGTCCGCTTTTTTTATTCGGCTGCTACCGAGTGTGAGATTGATAAGCAAGGCAGAATTAACATTCCTGCTACACTTAGAACGCACGGCAGTTTAGAAAAATCTTGTGTCATTATTGGCGTTTCAAACCGAATTGAGATTTGGGATGAAGCACGCTGGCAGGAATTTTCTACTGAAGCCGAAGAAAATTTTGACGACATTGCAGAAACAATGATTGATTTTGGTTTTTAGAAAGAGGAACATTATGACGAAGGATTTTCAACATTACACTGTTTTATTGAAAGAGACAGTTGATGGCTTACATGTGAAAACAGACGGTGTTTATGTCGATTGCACATTAGGCGGTGCAGGTCATAGTGAATACTTGCTTTCGCAATTAAGCGAAAAAGGGCATCTATATGCCTTTGACCAGGATCAGCGAGCGTTGGATTTTGCAGCGCAGCGTTTGAAAGAATACGTCGATAAAGGGATGGTTACTTTTATCAAGGCAAATTTCAGACATCTTAAGGAAGAATTAGCGAAACATGAAATTTACAAAATTGATGGTATTTTATATGATTTAGGTGTTTCATCTCCACAATTGGATGAAGCAGAACGAGGCTTTAGCTATCATCAGGATGCTCCGCTAGATATGCGGATGGATCAAGACGCAGAGCTTTCTGCTTATGAAGTCATTAATCATTATAGTTATCAGGAATTAGTGAAAATCTTTTTCCGTTATGGGGAAGAAAAATTTTCCAAGCAGGTTGCCCGAGAAATTGAACGTGTTCGTGCAAAGGAACCAATCAAAACCACGGGGGAATTAGTAGAAGTCATCAAAGCAGCTATTCCGGCTCCAGCCAGAAGAAAAGGCGGTCATCCGGCAAAACGGATTTTCCAAGCCGTTCGGATTGCAGTCAACGATGAACTGAGAGTTGTAGAAGAATCATTAGAACAAGCGATTGCTTTGTTGGCAAAAAATGGTCGTATCAGTGTGATAACCTTTCACTCATTAGAAGACCGTATCGTGAAAAGCATGTTTAAAGAATATAGTACAATCCAGGATTTGCCGCCGGGATTACCGGTAATTCCTGACGAGTTTCAACCAACCTTAAAAGTAATCACCAGAAAGCCAATTTTACCGAGTGAGACGGAGTTGGCGGAAAATAATCGCTCAAGAAGTGCTAAACTAAGAATTGCTGAAAAGCTAAAATAATAGAAGAAAGGGGTACCGAAATGGCAGAGTTAAAAAGAATGGAAGATTTTCAATTTGATATTCCGGTAATGGATGAGCCGGCAAATGAAGTTGAAAACCAACCTAAAAAAGTTCAAAAAAATGTCAATCTACCCCAATCTCCTAAAAGAAAGCTGAGAAATATTTCTCTAATGGAAAAAACAATTGGCTTTTTATTATTAGTAGCGATTATTGGTATAGCAGTTCTCACGATTCAAATCCGTACGTCCATTACTCAAATGACAAATCAAATCACTCAGACACAGACAACGATTCAAGAAAAAGAAGAAACAGCTTTAAAACTAGAGCAACAAAAAAACGAATTATCAAAAGCTGACCGTATCAAAGAGATCGCGAAGAAACAAGGTCTTTCTGACCATCTTGAAAATATAAGGAAAGTGAAATAATGAGTATACAAAATAAAATAAAGAATTTTGTCAAAAAGAAGAACTTAAATCCAATGAACAATCGTAAAAAAGTAGGCATTATTTTATTTGCTACGAGTATTGGATTGTTCTTTTTATTTGCCTTTAGATTAACCTATATTGTAGCAGTCGGCAAAGTAGCCGGTACTTCGCTGTCGGAAAAAACAGCTGCCTTGTATCAAGGTAGCAGTGTCGTGAAAGCTAAAAGAGGCGCGATTTTGGATCGCAATGGCGAAGTAATCGCAGAAGATGCTACTTCTTATTCTCTCTATGCTATTTTATCTAAAACTTATTTAGGTGAAGATAATAAAAAACTCTATGCGCAACAAAAAGATTTTTCTGTACTAGCACAAATTATTGCGGATAATACAGAGCTGTCCAAAGAAGAAGCCCTAACCTACTTGAACAAAGGGGTTCATGATGACGGCAGTGTACAATTTCAAGTCGAATTCGGGAATAAAGGGAAGAACATTACCCTAGAACAACGTCAAAAAATCGAAGCAGATCTGAAGAAAAATAAGGTTGCTGGTCTTTACTTTGAAGGCCATCCGGCACGTATTTATCCAAATGGGGTGTTTGCTTCTCATTTTATCGGATACACTAGCTTGGCGGATGCTAAAGATGACTCAAAAGGCTTGGTCGGCAAGATGGGGCTTGAAGAATCTTATAATGATGTGTTGAGCGGAAAAGACGGAAAAATCGAATACGAAAAAGATGTAAACGGCAATCCGCTTCCCGGAACCGTAGCAGACGAAAAGAAAGCCGTTGACGGTAAAGATATCTATACCACGCTAGATGTACGGATTCAAAGTAAATTAGAATCCTTGCTGGATCCGGTGGTAGAAGAATACAAACCTAAAAACTTAACAGCAGTATTAATGAAAGCAAAAACTGGGGAAATACTTGCTATGTCACAACGCCCGTCCTTTAATCCGGAAACCAAAGCAGGCTTGGGCGGCGAAGATGGCACTTGGCAAAATCTTCTAGTCGAAAGTCAATTTGAACCTGGCTCAACAATGAAGGTCTTCACAACGGCTGCAGCGATTCAAGAAGGGAAATTTAACCCGAATGCGACCTTCACTTATCCTACAGGTGGTTATCCGTTAGAGGATAGAAAAGTAAATGACCATGACTTTGGAGCGGTTGGCCCATTAACCTTTAGACAAGCACTTTCTTGGTCAAGTAATGTGGGGATGCTGACCTTGGAACAAAACATGGATCAGTCTGGCGGCGTTTGGAAAAGCTATTTGGAAAAACTCGGTTTTGGTAAATCAACTAATTCAGGTTTAATGGGAGAAATTGCTGGTAATCTGCCGGGAGATAACTGGGTCGATCGCGCAATGTCTTCTTTCGGTCAAGCGGTCGATGTAACGAATTTTCAAATGATGCAGGCTTTTACAGCGATTGCTAATGATGGTTCTATGACTAAGCCACAGTTTATCAGTAAGGTAGTAGATCCTAACACTGGCAAACAAGAAGTAACGCAAACAGAAAAAGTTGGACAGCCTGTCTTTAGTACACAAACAGCCAGTGATGTGCGGACGTATATGATTGATACTGTAGAAGATCCTAATTATGGCATTGCCTACGACATTTACAAAGTACCTGGCTATCATGTCGCAGCCAAAACAGGAACTGCCCAAATTACTGGTGAGGATGGCTATATGAAGGGGCTAACGGATTATACGTATTCTGTTGTTGAAATGGTTCCGGCAGATAATCCAGAATATATTTTGTATTTAACGATGCAAAAACCTCAAAGCTATTCAAACAAAGCATTGGCAGAAATTGCCAATCCATTAATGCAAAAAGTGATGATGGATGATTCAGATACAGAGGCGACGACTACAGACGCTGCTAAATAAATGTTCAATAAAAGGAAAAGGTAAAACAATAAGAGTGGATAATTAGGAGAGATATCATGGAGTGGACACAAATTTTTATTCCCGTAGCAGGCGGGTTTGCTATTACAGTGGCTGTTATGCCATTGTTTATCGGTTATTTCCAAATGAAAAAGCAAGGCCAAACAACACGGGAAGATGGTCCAACCTGGCATAATGTAAAGACAGGAACACCGACAATGGGCGGGCTGGTCTTTTTAGTTGCTAGTTTGATCACTGCTTTATTCACTGGGGTATGGTTGAAGCAGTTAACTCCTTCTTTACTAATTATCCTGTTTATTTTAGTTTTATATGG
Source organism: Enterococcus sp. UD-01 (assembly GCF_044909655.1). Lineage (NCBI taxonomy): Bacteria > Bacillati > Bacillota > Bacilli > Lactobacillales > Enterococcaceae > Enterococcus > Enterococcus sp. UD-01. Next base: position 20,344 of record NZ_JBIYEU010000008.1, read on the forward strand.
ATTATTAGGATTTTTAGATGATTTTATTAAAGTTTTCAAAAAACGCAATTTGGGATTGAATTCTCGTCAAAAATTAGTTGGTCAAATTCTCGGCGGTATTGTTTTTTATTTAGTGTATCGTTCAGAGGGCTTGCCGGACTCACTTGATTTATTTGGCATCATTACGCTGCCTCTTGGTATTTTGTATGGACTGTTTATTATTTTTTGGTTAGTCGGTTTTTCCAACGCAGTAAATTTGACGGATGGCATCGATGGACTGGTTGCCGGACTAGGTACAATTTCATTTGCCACTTATGCTATCATTGCTTGGAAGCAGCAGCAGTTTGATGTGGTGATTGTTTGTCTAAGTGTTATCGGCGGCTTGTTAGGCTTTTTTCCTTACAATAAAAAGCCGGCTAAAATTTTCATGGGTGATGTAGGCTCTTTAGCATTGGGTGGCTTGTTGGCTGCAATTTCAATTATTCTACGTCAAGAATGGACATTGCTTTTAATCGGATTAGTCTATGTTTGTGAAACTGCTAGTGTTATTTTGCAGGTGACGTCATTTAAATTATTCGGCAAGCGAATTTTTAAAATGTCGCCAATCCATCACCATTTTGAAATGTGTGGCTGGTCTGAATGGAAAATCGATATTGTCTTTTGGCTAACTGGTGCAGTATGCTCTGGCATTGCCCTTTGGCTTGTTCTTTAATAAATGCAGAAAGCGCAGATTTCAACCAACTGTCAGAAGCAGCTTGTAGGAAAATAGATAAACTGCGAATGAAACGAAAAGACGTTTCAATCTTAGTTTTCTAATTTTCTACAAAGCTAATCGCTTCTTCTAGCTTTTCTAAGATAAGGAGAATGTATTATGAATATGATAACAACGTATAAAAATAAAAAAGTCCTTGTTCTTGGGCTTGCTAAGAGTGGCGTAAGTGCAGCAAAATTGCTGCACGAGCTTGGTGCGCTGGTAACTGTCAACGACTTTAAACAATTTGATCAAAATCCTGAAGCCCAAGATTTATTAACCTTGGGTATTCGTGTTGTTACGGGAGGACATCCAATTGAGCTTTTAGATGAGGATTTTTCGCTCGTTGTGAAGAATCCTGGGATTCCGTATAGTAATCCGCTGGTTGAAAAAGCATTGTCGCTAAAGCTTCCTGTGATTACAGAGGTTGAATTGGCGTATCAAATCGCCGAATGCCCGATTATCGGCATTACTGGAACAAATGGAAAAACGACGACAACGACAATGATCGGCTTGCTTTTAAACGCGGAACGTCAGGCAGGAACCGCTCGTTTAGCCGGAAATATCGGGTATCCCGCCAGTGAAGTGGCTGCGGTTGCTACAGCTAAAGATGACATTGTTATGGAGCTTTCCAGCTTTCAATTAATGGGCATTCAAACCTTCCAACCTGAAATTGCAGTCATTACCAATATTTATGAAGCACATTTAGATTATCATGGTTCCAGAGAAGAATATGTTCAGGCTAAATGGCAAATTCAAAAAAATATGACCGCTTCCGACTTTTTGGTTTTGAATTGGAATCAGGAAGAATTGCAGAGGTTAAGCCGTACAACTAAAGCTAAAATTATCCCTTTTTCAACTAAAGAAAAAGTCGCCGGTGCTTATCTTGAAGGAGATAAGATCTATTATAACGAAGAATATATTATGCTTGCTTCAGAACTAGGCGTGCCCGGCAGTCATAATGTTGAAAATGCGCTAGCCGCAATTGCTGTAGCTAAGCTAAAAGGAGTTCCCGCAGCGCATATCAGACAAGCGTTGATGCTCTTTACTGGTGTGCCTCACCGCACACAATATATAGGTGAAGTAGCCGGACGTAAATTCTATAACGATTCAAAAGCAACGAATATCTTAGCTGCGGAAATGGCTTTAAGCGGCTTTGAGCATTCTTCATTAATTTTATTAGCAGGTGGTTTGGATCGCGGAAACAGCTTTGATGAATTAATTCCTTCCTTAAAAGGCTTAAAAGCAGTTGTCCTTTTTGGTGAAACCAAAGACAAGCTGTATGAAGCAGCACAAGCAGCTGGAGTTAAAACTATAAAAATGACTGAAAATGTGGAATCGGCAGTTCGAGATGCCTATGATTTTTCTGAAAAAAATGATACTATTCTATTATCGCCCGCATGTGCTAGTTGGGATCAGTATCCCAATTTTGAGATACGCGGAGATAAGTTTATTCAAGCAATGAATCAGTTAAAAGACATAGAAAAGTGAGATAATTTATGAAAATTTTGATAACCGGCGGCGGTACAGGTGGGCATATTTACCCGGCCTTAGCCTTTGTTAATCATGTGAAAAAGTTAGATCCAACGGCAGAATTTATGTATGTGGGAACCAAAAAAGGTTTGGAAAGCAAGATTGTACCCAGCTACGAAATTCCATTTAAAACAATTGAAATTCAAGGTTTTCGACGTTCATTAAGTCCCCAGAATTTCAAAACTGTTTATCTTTTTCTCAGTAGTATCGGTAAAGCTAAAAAAATTATTAAAGAATTTCAGCCTGATGTAGTCATTGGTACAGGCGGTTATGTATCAGGATCGGTTGTTTATGCTGCCAAGCAGTTAAAGATTCCAACAATCATTCATGAACAAAACAGTATTCCTGGAATTACCAACAAGTTTCTAAGTAAATTTGCGACGAGGGTGGCTATCTGTTTTCCTGATGTAGCTGCCTACTTTCCAAAAGAAAAAGTCGTTTTAACCGGGAATCCGCGTGCGCAGGAAGTAGTATCTGTTGAAAAATCCAACGTATTGCAGGCATATGGACTTGATCCTAACAAAAAAACGGTGGTTATTTTTGGGGGCAGTCGCGGCGCATTGAAAATCAATCAGGCGTTTGTTGAGGCGCTTCCCTCATTTGAAGAAAAAGAGTACCAAGTGCTGTACGCATCTGGAGAACGTTATTACCCTGAACTTCAAAAAAGTTTAAAGCTTACCGAAAAGAAACAGATGACAATCAGTATTCAGCCGTATATTGACAAAATGGCGGAGGTACTGGCTTCCGTTGATTTAATGGTCGGTCGGGCTGGCGCAACTTCGATTGCCGAGTTTACGGCATTAGGTCTGCCGGCAATTTTAATCCCAAGCCCTTATGTAACAAACGATCATCAAACAAAAAATGCACAAAGTTTAGTAAAATCCGGAGCAGTTGAAATGATCAGTGATCAGGAACTGACAGGAACGACTTTAGTTGCGGAAATTGATCGGATTCTTTTAGATGATAATCGTCATCAGCAAATGGCCGCTGCGTCTAAAAAAGAAGGCATAGCCGATGCGAGTGATCGTTTATTCAAAATAGTCGAAGAAATTATTGGATAGGGGGTGTAAAAGATTAGTAAGAAAAAAGAAGAGCCAGAAAAAGCAATTGAAGAAAATGAATCGCCTTTGGATGAACAGAATCTGACTCCTTGGCAAAAGGAAAATTTAGAGTACTTAAGAACACAGGGCGACGAGCCAGCCTGGAATCCGACAGAGGATGATAAAAAAGAGAAATCAGCAGAAGCAAAAGCTGAAACTGAGTCAGAAGCACAGGAAGAGAACATGACAGAAGAGGTCGAAGTTGAAAAACAAAAGAAAACTTACGAATCTTTTGCAGACCGTTTACCCAATATAAAAAAAGTCAGAAACACTAGACTTTTCCGCAGACTTACTTTGATTGTATCAGTCTTTTTAATCGCAATATTGATCATGTTATATTTCGTATCGCCTTTAAGTAAGCTGGGCGCGATTAGCGTCAGCGGGAATACTTCTGTCAGTACGAAAGACATTATTACTCAGTCGACGTTGAAGCGAGGCGAAGCTTTGTGGGAGCAATTTAACGACCGAAGTATTTACGAACAAAAAATCAAACGACAATTACCGCGAATAAAAAAAGCGACAATTTCTTTAAATGGCATCCACTCATTTAATATAAACGTTACGGAATACAAAGTGGTTGCTTTAGAATCGGTTGATAATGTTTTCCATCCTATTTTGGAAAATGGTAAGATTTTACCAGAAGAAAAAAAAGCGCCGGAAAGCGGCATGCCGATATTTCAAAATTTTAAAGATGAATCAATTATTAAAAACTTAATGGATGCTTACAATCAATTACCGGAAGACGTGAAGAAAAATATCTCTGAAATCCGATATGCACCTTCCAAAGCCAACAAAGAGCTGGTGAATCTTCATATGAAAGATACGAATGAGGTTATCGTCAATATTTCCCAAATGGTTGAAAAAATGGCTTACTACAACAAAGTAGCCAGCCAAATGGAACAGCCGGGAACAATTGATATGGAGGTCGGCATTTTCTCTTATCCATTTGAGAAACCAGAAACGACTGAAAGTGCAGAAGAAGCTTCACAATTGGAAGAATAATCGTAAAAAAAATCTTAAGAAAAATAAAAGAATAAATTAGTAGAATCTGCTTTCTAAAAAGCCTATGTTTATGGTAAAATTGAAAGAAGTGAGTATTCATAAAAAAATATATATTTAAACGAGCATTTAATGTTCGCTTACATATTGGAATTAATAGGAGGAGGAACCCCATTCATGGCAAAGACGGGAATGTATGTAGGCCTTGATATTGGTACAACATCAATCAAAGTTGTAGTGGCTGAGTTTATTGAAGGTCAAATGAATATTATTGGCGTGGGAAACGCAAAATCTGACGGATTAAATCGAGGGATTATCGTCGATATTGATAAAACAGTAAATGCGATTCAAAGAGCAGTAAGACAAGCAGAAGAAAAAGCGGGAATTCAAATTAAAAGTGTGAATGTGGGGTTACCAGCAAACTTACTTGAAGTGGAAAATTGCCAGGGAATGATCGCTGTAAGTAGTGAGTCAAAAGAAATCACTGATGAAGATGTGAGAAATGTTGCATCGGCAGCTCTGGTTCGTTCAACTCCTCCTGAACGCCAAATCGTAGCCATTTTACCACAAGAATTCACAGTAGATGGCTTTGAAGGGATCAAAGATCCTCGAGGAATGATTGGTGTTCGCCTAGAAATGTTTGGCGTTGTCTTTACAGGACCTAAGACAATCATCCACAATACAAGAAAATGTGTTGAAAAAGCTGGTTTAACTGTGAATGAATTAGTCATTATGCCTTTAGCCTTAACTGAAACAGTTCTTTCAGATGGTGAAAAAGATTTCGGTACGATCGTCATCGACATGGGCGGTGGTCAAACAACGACATCTGTCATGCACGATAAGCAATTGAAATTCACACATGTAAATCAAGAAGGCGGCGAATTTGTTACTAAAGATGTTTCAATCGTTTTGAATACATCTTTCAATAATGCTGAAGCGTTAAAAATCAACTACGGTGATGCTTTCCCTGAAAGAACATCAGTAAGTGAAGAATTTCCGGTAGATGTTATCGGTAAATCTGAACCAGTAAAAGTAGATGAACGCTATCTTTCAGAAGTAATCGAAGCAAGAGTCGAACAAATCTTCAAGAAATCAAAAGAAGTTTTGGATGAAATTGATGCTTTAGAGCTTCCTGGCGGAGTTATTCTAACTGGCGGCGGCGCAAGCCTTCCTGGAGTAGTAGACTTAGCTCAAGAAATTTTTGATGCGAGTGTCAAACTATACGTGCCTAATCATATGGGCTTACGTAATCCAGTCTTCACAAATGTGATTAGTATTGTAGAATATTCAGCACAATTAAATGACATCTATCATATTGCTAAAGGTGCAATTCCTGGTGAGAAGATCAAAACTTCCCAACCGGTTGCCGTTGAGCAGGAAGTTAAGTATGATACGTATGCAGATGCACCAGAGGAAGAGTACTACGACGATTCAACTACTCACGATTCTGGTGAAAAAGTCACTGGAAAAATTAAAGACTTCTTCTCAAACATTTTTGACTAATAACTAAAACAGGAGGAAACGATACTATGGAATTTTCTTTAGATAATAACATTAACAATGGCGCAGTCATCAAAGTTATCGGCGTCGGCGGCGGTGGCGGCAATGCAGTCAACCGCATGATCGAAGAAAACGTTAAAGGCGTGGAATTCATCGCTGCAAACACAGATGTCCAAGCCCTTAAAAACTCAAAAGCAGAAACAGTCATTCAATTAGGCCCTAAATACACACGTGGTTTAGGAGCAGGTTCACAGCCTGAAGTTGGCCAAAAAGCAGCAGAAGAAAGCGAACAAGTTATTTCGGATGCGTTGCAAGGTGCAGATATGATCTTTATTACAGCCGGAATGGGCGGCGGTACTGGTACCGGAGCAGCACCGGTAGTTGCTAAAATTGCGAAAGAATTAGGTGCCCTAACTGTAGGTGTCGTAACAAGACCATTCAGTTTTGAAGGACCTAAACGCGGACGCTTTGCAGCTGAAGGGATTGCCCTTTTAAAAGAAAATGTCGACACATTACTGATTATTTCAAACAACCGTTTATTAGAAGTAGTTGACAAGAAAACGCCAATGCTTGAAGCATTCCGTGAAGCGGATAATGTTTTACGTCAAGGTGTTCAAGGTATTTCAGATTTAATCACGGCACCAGGCTATGTGAACTTGGACTTTGCAGATGTAAAAACTGTGATGGAAAATCAAGGAACAGCCTTGATGGGTATCGGTGTTGCTAGCGGTGAAGAACGCGTCATCGAAGCAACGAAGAAAGCTATCTCTTCTCCATTATTAGAAACATCTATTGATGGTGCGGAGCAAGTCTTGTTAAATATCACTGGCGGCTTAGATATGACTTTATTTGAAGCGCAAGATGCTTCTGATATTGTGACAAATGCTGCAACAGGCGATGTAAACATTATCTTAGGTACATCAATCAATGAAGAACTAGGGGATGAAATTCGTGTCACAGTTATTGCGACAGGAATTGATCCATCAAAAAAAGAACGTAAACCACAACGTCAAAGCAGACCAACTCAAATTCAAGCAGTGCAGCAAGCACCTGTCTTGGATATGGAGCAATCAAAACCAACGCCAACACAACCGCAGGAAGAAACAAGCGCTTTTGGTGACTGGGATATTCGCCGTGAACAAAATGTACGGCCGAAAGTAGAAGATACGTCATTCGATAATGTTGAGAAAAAAGATTTCGAAACATTCCATCGTGAAGAACAAACACAAAATGACGATGAATTAAACACACCGCCATTTTTCCGCAGAAAAAGATAGGAGTGACTGACACATGCTGACAGATAATTTGAAACATATTAATCAAGAAATTCTGTTGGCATGTGAAAAAGCACAACGATCAGTATCAGATGTAACAATGATTGCCGTTACAAAATCTGTGGAAAGCCAAACTGCCAAGGAACTTGCAAAACTTGGAGTTGTAAATATGGCTGAAAACCGAGTAGATAAATTACTCGAAAAAAAAATGGCACTGAAAGATTTTTCGGTTATAAAGTGGCATTTAATTGGTAATTTACAGCGTAGAAAGGTAAAATTAGTTATCAATGAGATTGATTATTTTCATGCATTGGATAGCTTTAAATTAGCCGAAGAGATCCAAAAACGAGCTGAAAAAGAAATTTCTTGTTTCGTTGAAGTGAATATTACTGGTGAAGAAAGCAAACATGGTTTTAAACCGGCAGAGGTTTTGCCGTTTGTTCAAGAAATAGCCGAATTTGATAAGATCAAAATCATCGGTTTAATGACAATGGCGCCGTTGAATGCTTCAGAAAAAGAACTTCATGAGGTCTTTTCAGAATTAAAGAAATTACAATGCGCAATAAGTGATCAGCATCTGTCAAATGCACCATGTACAGAGCTTAGCATGGGAATGAGTAATGATTTCCCAATCGCTATCGAAGAAGGTGCAACTTTTGTACGAATCGGAACAGCAATTTTCAGAGGTGCGTAAAGGAGGGGAATCTATGTCAATTTTTAGTAAAAGTGCGTTATCTAGCTTTTTTGGATTATCTGGTGAAGATGAATATGATAATTATGACGAATACGAAGAACAAACTGTCAGTGAGCAGCCAAGACAGACGGTTCGACAAACACAAGCTCAGGTGCAAAGACCAAGTCAGATCCAAACACCCGCGGAGCCGTTAACCGAAAAACCATCTGCTCGTTATCGTTCAACAGAAACGCATCAAGATAATACTGAAAGCCGTCAAGGAACCGCATTTAATGAGAAAAAGGTTGTCTCCATGCGTAGTTCTAATAACTCAAGTAGCAAGCGGCCGGACACATATGCAGGTAAAGCTGGGAAGATTACGATTATCGAACCGCGCGTGTATTCAGAAGCAAAAAATATTGCGAAGCATATTATTGCAAGCGACGCCGTGTTGATTAATTTTCATTTAGTTGAAGAAAGCCAAGCTAGAAGAATCGTTGATTTTCTAACGGGTACTGTCTATGCGTTAGATGGTGATATTCAACGCGTTGGGGATGAAATTTTCCTATGTACACCATCAAATATAGAAATTGATAGTGCAACGGCTCAATCGTTGGCTCAGAAACAATTATTTGATTTTTAAGTCAGGAGGTCATTCATATTTCACTATTACTTTTTCTATTGTATAATGGCGTACGAATTTATTCGGGAATTTTAATTATTTATGCCTTATTATCTTGGTTTCCAGGTGCCTATGATTCTTTACTTGGACGTTTAATTGCCGGAATTTGTGAACCATATTTGAGGTTGTTTGATCGTTTGAATCTAAGAATAGGTATGATCGGTTTTAATGTAATGATTGCAATTATTGTATTAAACTTAGCAGCTGAAGTTTTAGGCAAAATTCTACTATCGATCATGTAGCAATAAAAGAAAGGATGATTTGTCTATGAACGCAAATGTGTATCAACATTTTCGAAAAGATGAGCATCCTTTTATTGATTCTGTGGGCGACTGGCTGGAACAAGTCGAAAGTCAATATGCTCCTTACTTAACCGATTTTCTTGATCCGAGACAGGCGTATATTTTAGAAACACTTATACGTCAAAATAGTGAGTTGAAGTTTCAGTTTTACGGTGGGTACGAACAAGCTGAACGTCGACGTTGTCTGATTTACCCTGATTATTATCAGGTACAGGAAGAAGACTTTGAAGTAGAATTGCTGGAAGTTGTTTATCCGGTTAAATTTTCTACGTTGTCACATGGTAAGATACTAGGAACTTTAGTTAACAGCGGGATTAAACGAGACTATTTTGGTGATATTATTTCGGATGGTCAGCGTTGGCAAGTCTTTACTGCAAAGGAAATTGCAAATTTTATTTTGACTCAAGTAGAAAAAATTGGCAAAATTTCAGTAAGGCTGGAAAAAAGAAAATATACGGAAATGATTCTTCCAAAAGATGAATGGACACAAGAACGGGCTACCATTAGTTCATTACGGCTGGATAATCTAATCTCTACCGTATATAATATATCTAGACAACGATCAAAACAGTTGATTGAATCTGGGAAAGTCAAAGTGAATTGGACTGAGAACACAAGACCTGATTTTCTAATCGATTTGTTGGACATTGTTTCAATTAGGGGCTTTGGTCGAATTCAGATTCAGCAGCTAGAAGGTAAGACGAAAAAGGATAAGTTTCGTTTGTTATTGGGAGTTTTACGAAAATAATCCAAAGAGGTGAAGAATTATGGCATTAACTCCATTAGATATCCAAAATAAGAATTTCTCTATTAAAATGAGAGGTTACAATCAAGACGATGTAGATGATTTTTTAGATCAAGTAACAAAAGATTATGAAGATGCGATCCAAAAAAATCGCGAATTGGAAAAATCTTTAAAACATGCAGAAGAAAAGTTACAATATTTCAATGAGTTGAAGGATGCCTTGAATCAGTCGATTATTGTGGCTCAAGATACTGCGGATAAAGTAAAAACTAGTGCGAACAAGGAATCAGAGGTGATCGTTACTTCAGCTGAAAATACAGCCAATGAAATGATTGCATCTGCTGAAAAACGTTCAACCAATTTAATTTCTTCTGCAGAAGACAAAGCTAAAGAAATTTTAACAGAAGCGACCGAACGTGCCCGTCAATTAGCGGCTGAAACAGACGACTTGAAGAAAAAAACGCGGGTATTCCATCAACGTTTAAGCTTAATGTTGGAAGCGCAGTTGGAACAAGTGAAAAGTGATGAATGGAATGAATTATTAAAACCATTTTCAAGCTATGTCAGTGACTCACATACAGTCATCAAAGAAGTGCTTGCACAAGAACTTGACAGTGCTGCAACAGAAGTGGCTGAAGCACCTGAAGCTGAGCAGTCTGATGCGCCAGCCGAAGCAGTTGATGAGCAGCCGACACTTGAACAAGCAGCTATTGATCCTAAAGCAATGCTTGATTTATTAAACAAAACTTCTGAATAAGGTTGTAAATAAATAGAACAGAAAAGTCAATTACCATTCTTTTAAGCGAGTCATTGATAGTGAAAGGATGACAGACCCTGGTATTGAAAAGATCCTCTATTTTACTCAAGTTTGAATAAAGTAAAGCTTGACGAGTGATTTCGTTAACAATCATAGAGAGAATCGGCTAATTTAGTGGTTCTGAATTTGGGTGGTAACACGAGTGCTTTCGTCCCTTGGGATGAAGGTACTTTTTTTGTATTTTAGGATAAATAAAAGCTTAATAAGTAAGCTTGTGATAATAGAAAGCGAGGAACCAAAATGAAAATGAAAGAAACACTGCAGCTTGGAAAAACTGCTTTTCCAATGCGCGGCAATCTGCCAAATCGTGAAGTTGAATGGCAGAAGGACTGGGAAGAACAAAAAATTTATGAAAAGCGTCAAGAGTTAAATGAAGGCAAACCAACCTTTGTGCTTCATGATGGCCCTCCTTATGCCAATGGTAATATCCATTTAGGGCATTCCTTAAATAAAATCAGTAAAGATATCATTATCCGTTCGAAATCAATGTCGGGCTATCGTGCACCTTACGTTCCAGGTTGGGATACTCATGGATTACCGATCGAGCAAGTTTTAACGAATAAAGGAATTAAAAGAAAAGAAATGTCTTTAGCTGAATACCGCGAAAAATGTGAAGAATACGCTCGTTCGCAGGTGGATAAGCAACGCGAAGACTTTAAACGCTTAGGCGTAGCAGGGGATTGGGAACATCCATACGTTACTTTGGATCCTTCATATGAAGCGGCTGAAATTCGGGTATTTGGTAAAATGGCTGAAAAAGGCTATATTTACAAAGGCTTAAAACCAATTTACTGGTCTCCTTCAAGCGAATCTTCTCTTGCAGAAGCAGAAATTGAATACAAAGATGTAAAATCGCCATCAATTTATGTGGCCTTTAAAGTGGCGGATGGTAAGGGAATTTTAGACACAGATACTTCTTTTGTCATTTGGACAACTACGCCATGGACGTTGCCGGCGAATTTGGGAATTTCTGTGAACCCAGCATATCAATATGTTGTTGTAAAAGCTAACGGCAATAAATACGTTGTGGCTAAAGATCTGTTAGATTCAGTCAAAGAAGCAATTGGCTGGGAAGAAGTGGAAGTACTTGAAACAATTGCCGGCAAAGAATTGGAGTATATGACTGCACAGCATCCGTTTTATGATCGGACTTCTTTACTTATGCTGGGAGACCATGTGACGTTGGACGCTGGTACAGGGCTGGTTCATACGGCCCCTGGACACGGGGAAGATGACTATATCGTAAGTAAAAAATATAATCTTGACGTTCTTTCACCAATTGATAATCGCGGAGTATTTACGGACGAAGCGCCAGGTTTTGAAGGTATTTTTTATGATAAAGCAAATCCGATGATTACAGCATTGCTGGATGAAAAAGATGCTTTATTGAAATTGGACTTCTTCGTTCATAGTTATCCACATGATTGGCGGACGAAAAAACCAGTAATTTATCGTGCCACTCCTCAATGGTTTGCTTCTATTGATAAATTCCGACAAAATATTCTGGATGAAGTGGAAAAAGTTGATTGGATCTTACCGTGGGGCAAAACCCGTCTTTATAATATGATTCGTGATCGCGGCGACTGGGTTATTTCTCGTCAACGTGCTTGGGGTGTGCCGCTACCAATTTTCTATGCGGAAAATGGTGAAGCAATTATTACGCCGGAAACGATCGATCATGTAGCGGAATTATTCGCAGAGCACGGCTCAAATGTCTGGTTTAAACGTGAAGCAAAAGAGCTACTTCCGGAAGGCTTTACACATCCGGGTTCGCCAAATGGTGAATTTACGAAGGAAAAAGATATTATGGATGTTTGGTTTGATTCAGGCTCTTCTCATGAAGCAGTGTTGCGTCAGCGTCCAGAATTAACCTTCCCGGCTGATATGTATTTGGAAGGTTCCGACCAATATCGCGGCTGGTTTAATTCAAGTATCACAACAAGTGTAGCAATTAATGGCGTAGCACCTTATAAAGCTGTTTTATCACAGGGCTTTACTTTAGATGGTGAAGGTCGTAAAATGAGTAAATCACTCGGCAATACGATTTTACCTGACAAAGTTATCAAGCAGATGGGTGCAGATATTTTACGCCTGTGGGTAAGTAGTGTGGATTATGAAGCCGATGTGCGGGTATCCATGGATATTTTAAACCAAGTATCTGAAGTGTATCGTAAAATCCGCAACACCATGCGTTTCTTATTGGCAAATACAAGCGATTTTGAACCAATGGAACATACTGTTGCTTATCAAGACTTACGCTCTGTGGATAAATATATGATGGTTCGTTTGAATCAAGTAATTAAAGAAATCCGTGAAAAAGGATATGAAGAGTACAACTTTATGCAGATTTACCGTACAGTCATGAACTTTTTAACAGTAGATTTATCTTCGTTCTATTTGGATTTCGCCAAAGATGTGGTCTATATTGAAGCTGAGGATAACTATCAACGTCGTTGTATGCAAACTGTCTTTTATCAAACAGCTGTAGCGCTGACAAAATTATTAACACCAATTATTCCACATACTTCTGAAGAAATCTGGAGTTTCCTGAAAGAAGAAGAGGATTATGTTCAGTTGTCTGAGTTCCCCGGCTATGAAGAATTTGCCAATCAGGCAGAATTGCTAGATACGTGGGAAGCATTCATGAGCTTTAGAGATAATGTGTTAAAAGCGTTAGAAGAGGCTCGTAATTCTAAATTAATTGGTAAATCACTGGAAGCTAAAGTAACGGTTTATCCGAATGAACAAATTCGTCAGTTATTAACAGCTGTGGATGCGGACATTGCCCAATTATTGATTGTTTCTGACTTTGATATTGCGGAGCAAGCAGCGGTTATTCCTGAAAATGTGGAAACATTTGAGGATATGGCTATTCTTGTGGAAAAAGCAGCGGGAGAAACATGTCAACGTTGTCGTGCTGTACGCACAGATGTTGGCGAAGACGAAAAATTACCGCATTTATGCGGTCGTTGCGCAACGATTGTGGAAGAAAACTATCCAGAAGCAGTAGCAGAAGGTTTTGAAGATTAATTATAGTTGAATCTAAAAGAATAACTAAAGAAGAAGTGGGCGGGACAAAACTAAAAAAACAGTTTTGTCCCGTCCACTTCTTCCTACGATTAGTCAAGAGGAAAAGAATAAACGATGGCCAGAAGTCAGATTCTTCGGCAATTTTATAAAAGACGATCAATATAAAAAGCATATTGATCGGCTCTTACTCCAATTGCTCGCACCTAAACGACTTTTGGCTCAACTTCTTCTTTTTCTAATCTAATTTACCGCGTTCACGGTACCAAATATCTGGTTCCCAAACCCAAGAGAATCCATCTTTTTCTAATAGCTCAAATGCTGCAGCAGGTCCCATAGAGGCTGCTGGATAATTTGGGAAATCAACAGAGGTCTTATTCCAAGCCTCACGAATGATATCCACAATACGCCAAGATTGAGCGACTTCATCCCAATGAGAGAAGTTTGTACCGTCGCCGTTTAGGCAATCCAATAATAGTTTTTCATAAGCTTCCGGGCTATTGCCGGAGGTTTCAGCATCATGACGATAGTCTAATTTCACCGGTGCTGTTGAAAACCCTTGCCCGATTTCTTTACCGTTCAGCGTTAGTGAAAAGCCTTCAGTCGGCTGAATGTAGATCGTTAAAATGTTTGGCGGCAGGTCCACTTTTTCCCCGCAGTTATCCACATCATCTTTAAAAACATTAATAGGAACTTGTTTAAAGACAATACTAATACGTGTGCCTTTTTCCGTGAGACGCTTTCCTGTACGAATATAAAAAGGAACGCCAGACCAGCGGAAGTTATCGATTAAAAATTTGCCGGCAACAAAAGTTTCTGTTTGAGAAGCTTCAGAAACATTCGGCTCCTCGCGATAGCTGGCAAATTCAGTTTTGCCAAGCCGCCCTTTGTCATATTGACCACGGACAAAATTTTCTAAAGCCTCTGTTTCAGAATAAAGACGGATCGCTTGAAGTGCTTTGACTTTTTCGGCACGAATTTCTGCTTCTGAAAATGCGACAGGCGGTTCCATTGCCAATAAAGAAACGACTTGCAAAATATGATTTTGAACCATATCTTTTAAGGCCCCGCTATGATCGTAATAGCCGCCGCGATCTTCCACACCTAAGCTTTCAGCAAAAGTGATTTGTACGTTGTCAATATAGCGGTTATTCCATTGTGACTCAAAAATATTGTTGGCAAAACGAATTGCAGAAATATTTTGGATCATTTCTTTGCCTAAATAATGATCAATTCTAAAAATATCATTTTCAGGGAAAACGGCACGAATTTCTTCATTCAGCTGATAAGCAGATTCATAATCGGAACCAAAGGGTTTTTCAATGACCAAACGATCAAAGCCGTTTTCAGTTAAGATATTTTGTGATTTTAGATGCTTGACGATGGTTCCGAAAAATTGTGGAGCCATAGCTAAATAATAGATATGATTGCCGCCTAATTCGTATTTATCATTTAAAGTATCTGATAATTTTTTGAGCGTATCATAATGCTCAGAGTCATTCACGTTATGTGACTGATAAAAAAAATGACTGGAAAAGTCCTGAGCTTCTTCATCGGTTGGATTCAAGTCTTGAAGCGTTTCTTGTACAATTTCCCGGTAATACTCATCCGACCAATCTCTTCTAGCTGTACCGATTACGGCAAAGTGCTTCGCTAAAAGACCTTTGCGGTATAGTCTGAATAAAGAAGGATATAGCTTTCTTTTAGCTAAATCTCCGGTACCACCGAATATAGTAAATAGCGCAATTTTTTCTGTCATAGTGTTCCCCGCTTTCATAGTGTCTATCATTATAGGATTTATGTTTATAACTGATCAACAAAGATGGTGTTGGCTGCTTTATAACTGATGGATAATTGTTTTTGCTCATTGCTGATGCTGATCGGTCCTTCATAGGCAGCAATTTCATCGATCGTGTATTCTTCATGGATTTTTAAATCGATTGAAACTAAGTAATCCAGTAATTCCTTCTCGTCCAAAACGCGGGCGATCCTAATCTTAGTGCCTACGGGGTATTCGGTAAGTGTCTGCCGCTTTTGTTCATGAACCGGCTGATCAACTGCGGGAATAACCCCACCGTGGGGACAAAACTCAGGATCTTGCAAATACGTGGATAGGCGATTCGCTAAGGTTTGCGAAGTCACATGCTCCAGTACTTCGGCGTCATCATGTACTTCATTCCAGGAATAACCTAGATGCTCAACTAAAAATACTTCCCACAAACGATGCTTGCGAATCAAAGTACTGGCTTTCTTCAAGCCGGATTCGGTCAGCTGTACGCCTTGATAAGGCGAATGAACAACGAGTCCTTCTTTAACCAGCTTAGAGATCATCTCGCTGACAGAAGCCGCTGATACATTGAGTCCGGAAACAATCTGTTTATTATTAATTTTATTTTCATCGCCACCCAGCTCAAAAATCAGCTTTAGGTAGTCTTCACGGTTCGGGGTCATAATTTTCATCCTTTCAAAGAAGCCATCAGGATAAGTTTAGCAGAAAAAACTTTTTTTGACCATTTAATAAGATATTAATCTTAAAAATTTTTTCTGATTTTACTAGATTGTCTGGAAAAATCATGGAAACCTAGTTATGATAACGTTTTCTGTTCCTTTTGTTAGTGAATTTAGAAAATAGTTTCTTATATAAAAATCTTTAAAAGGACTTTTATTAAAGAAAAATTAGAAAATGGCAGATGAAAAACCTTGTCTTGTGGATAATGAAAACTTTTCCGGTTTGTATCCTAAGAAAACAAGGTATAATGGAAGTAACTTTTATTATGACACGATTAGAAACGGAGGAATAAAATATGCAATTGGATATGGTAGGGATCATTGTATCTTCAATGGAAGCTGCTGTTTTATTTTATGAACGATTAGGCTTTCAGGCCATTGGCGAGCGTGAGGCGGATTACGTGGAACTGGAGCATGCGGGGATCAGGCTTTCGTTGAATACGAAAAAGATGATCACTGGCATTTATGGATATGAACCGAAAAGCGAAGGGGATAAAATAGAACTGGCCTTTCTATGTGATTCTGCGGAGCAGATCGACCAGCTTTGTGAAAAAATGAAAACCTTTGGCTATGTGCTTTTCCGTGAGCCTTGGCATGCTGTTTGGGGACAATATTATGCCATTATTAAGGATCCAGATGGTAATTTGCTTAGTCTATTTTGCAATGAAAAAGGAGTAGTGGGAAATGAATGAATTAAGACAGTATTTAAAAGATGCGGCGGTTTGGCCGGGTGCTTTTGTCATTTTTCGTGAGGATTGGGCCTGCGATTATTTTTCGGTTGAACAAAAATGCTTTTGTATGCTGGGAAAAAATGGAAGAGGGCAGTGGGTTATGACAGTCAAAGGCTTGCCGGAAAAAAATGAGCTGCTGCGAGAGCAATATGCGGATGTTTTGCCGGGCTATTATGCGAATAAAACGCACTGGAATTCATTTTTGCTGGAGAATTCTTCCTTTTCGAAAGATCAGCTGACCGACTTTTTAAAAGAATCCTATGAGCTGGTTTTTAGAAAATTACCAAAAAAAGTACAGCAAAAGTATCAGGAGAATGAATATGAATGAGCCGGTGATTGTAAATAAAGAACAGGCATTAACTGTAACCAAAGAAAATGGTACAGAGGTTGCTTATTTCTTATTTGATAAATTTGAAGTTCATACGAATGTGATTCCTGCTCAATGCATACAGGATTGGCATGCGCATCAAATCATTGAAGAGATTGTTGTACTGTCCAAAGGCACTCTGCTGCTGGAATGGCTGGCAGAAGGACTTCAAAGTAAAAAAGTTTCCACGGGTGAGATCATACGAATGAATAACAGCATTCATCGGATTTCAAATGTTGGTCAGGAGCCAGCAGAATGTACAATATTTAGATTTATTTCACCAAAAAGCCCACAGGCAGAAGCAATTAAAGAAGACAAACGTGTGTATTTAGAAGAAGAAATTACAGCAATTTTAACGAATAAAAGAACAAAATAATCAGTGGAACCGCTAGTGTAGTTCAAAATCAATTAAAAAATGCCTCTTGACTAACTGACGTTTTCATGATAAATTGTTTAGAAATATATGATAAATAAATGAAAAAACGCTGATCAGAATAGTAAATGAATCGATTTATTCCAGAGAGTTTCCGGTTGCTGCAAGGAAATAATAAATTCTCATTGAACACGCCTGTAAGTTGTTTTTCTGAATCGAAATGGATCTGTTTTTTTTAGTGAAGGATCTGTTTATTGTAGGAAAAATCGGTGAGTCCGTTAACACTCCTTAGTTGTATAACTAACAGAGATTTTTACTGTGAAGTAAAAATGAATCTGAGGTGGGACCACGTGAAAAAAATTTCTCGTCCTCTTGGCTTATTTGCCGGGAGGACTTTTTTTATTCTAAAAAAAGGAGTGAAACGAATGAAATGGAATCGAAGCTTACCATCAGGAACGAAAGACAAGCTGTTCAAAGAAGCTAATGGTGCCTATGAAGTTGAAAAAGAGATTCATACGCTGCTTAAAAAAAGAGGCTATCAGAGGATCGAGACGCCGGTGATTGAGTTTGCGGATGTTTTTCACAGCAAGAATCATAATGAGAAAGATTATTATCGTTTTTTCGATCAAAAGGGGCGATTATTGGTGCTACGCCCGGATATGACGTTACCGATTGGACGTGTGATTACGACAGCTGGTCTTAATTTACCCCTAAAGCTTTCGTACAGTGGCAAAATTTTTCGTTTTAATGATGAAATGCTTGGCGAAAAAAATGAAGTCACACAGGCCGGCATTGAATTAATCGGTTATGCTTCTTTGAAAGCGGAGATCGAATGCATTACTTGTGCGGTGGATGTGCTGGAAGCGTTAAAGATTCCCAATTTTCATTTCGAGTTGGGGCATGCGGAAATTTTTCGTTTAATTATCGCCAAGCTACAATTAAATGAAGCAGAAAGGGCTGAACTGCAATTATATTTCAGCAATAAAAGCTTAACAGATCTGCGGCGTTTTACAAAGCAGCATCCTAGTGAGCTGGATGCCTTTATTCGCGCGATTCCTACGTTGTTCGGCGAAGTGGATCAAGTGACGGCTGCCGCACGCTCCTTGCTCCCTAAAGATTCTGAGCTATTACCTGTGATTGAAGAGCTGGAAATTTTAGCTCGAATGATTCAGCAGCAACGCTCGTTGTCTTTAACCGTTGACTTGGGTTTAATTGTGCTAATGGATTATTATACAGGGGTGCTCTTTAGCGGTTATGCCGATTTAGTGCCGGAAACCTTTTTACAAGGCGGGCGTTACGATCAATTGACGGAGCAATTCGGGTATCAAAACGTTCCTGCGGTGGGCTGGGGCATTAATCTGGATACGCTGGTTTCTCTTTTATATCGTTTAGACCAGCTGGCTTCCTTGGAGCAACCGACTACGCTGGTTTTTAGCTCCCTTGACCAAATGAAACAAGCGCGGCAGCTGGTTAGTGAAAACGAAGGCTATCAATTATCGCTATTTGACAGCTTGGCAGAAACGCAAAGGTACGCACAGCAGTGGCACTATCAGCAAATTATTCAACTAACGGCAGAACGAACAACAGTGATAAAGGTAGGTGACGACGATGACACGCTTGACCGTAGCATTAACTAAAGGAAGATTAGAAAAGCAAACATTAGCACTGTTTAAACAAGCTGGAATAGATCTTGCATTTATGGAAAACAAACAGAGAAAGTTGATTTTTCATAGTCCGGATGAGCGGTTTACCTTTTTATTAGTAAAAGCGGCAGATGTTACTACTTATGTGCGGCAAGGGGTGGCTGATTTGGGAATTGTGGGAAAAGATGTCTTGCTGGAGCATCCTTTCGGCTATTATGAAATGCTGGACTTAGGAATTGGAAAATGTAAATTTTCAGTAGCCTCTACGCCTAATTACCAGCCGAATGATTATAAGCGAAAACGCATTGCCACGAAATATCCTACTCTGGCATCAGATTATTTTCGGCAAAAAGGTGAAGATGTGGAGATCATTAAGATTGAAGGCTCAGTAGAAATTGCGCCTGTTCTGGGCTTGGCCGATGCGATTGTCGATATTGTTGAAACAGGCACGACCTTAAAAGAAAATGGCTTAGAAATTTTCGAAGATATTTGTCCCATTTCTGCACGTGTCATTGTCAATAAAGCCATGCTGAAGCGAAAGCGGCAAGAAATTTTTCAGTTGTTTGATGAATTAGCAGCAGTGATTGAAGGAGGAGTACAATGAAGTGGCTAACAGGAACAACACCAGCAATTTTAAAACAGTTGCGGGCTGAGGCTTTACGTACGAGTACAGATAATCAGCAGGTGGAAGCAAGAGTCAAAGTAATTCTCGAAGCGGTCAGAGAAAAAGGCGATCAAGCTTTAAAAGAATATTCTGAGCAGTTTGATCAGGTTGTTCTTCAAGAGTTGCTTATTTCCAAGGAGCAAATAGAGCAAGCCTATCAGCGCGTTGAAAAGCCTGTACTGGAGGCACTTGAAGCTGCTAAAGCAAATATTATCAGCTATCATCAAAAACAAAAGCAGAACAATTTTATGGATGCTGAAAAAAATGGCGTAATAAGAGGTCAGCTGGTATTGCCCTTAGAACGTGTGGGGGTTTATGTGCCTGGCGGGACGGCCGCTTATCCTTCCTCCGTGCTAATGAATGTTTTGCCGGCTAAAATTGCCGGGGTAGCAGAAATTATTATGGTCACACCGCCTTCTGCTGCTGGTGTAGCGGATGTTATTTTGGCGGCGGCAAAAATCGCGGGTGTCGATCGAATTTTTCAAATTGGCGGAGCGCAAGCCATTGCCGCTTTAGCTTACGGTACAGAAACGGTTCCTAAAGTAGATAAAATTGTCGGTCCCGGCAATCAGTATGTAGCGACGGCGAAAAAGCAAGTGTTTGGTCTGGTGGGAATTGATATGGTCGCCGGCCCTTCCGAAATTGGCATTATTGCGGACGCAACCGCCAATCCGGCTTATATTGCCGCAGATTTACTTTCTCAGGCAGAACATGATATACTGGCCCGGGCGATTTTAGTGACAAATTCACAAGAATTGGGCACCAAAGTTGCGGCAGAAGTAGAAAAACAATTACAAACCTTACCTCGTAAAGCTATTGCGCAAAAAGCTTGGGATGATTATGGTCAAATTATCGTGGTGGAAGAATTTTCGGAGCTGTTTACGGTGATGAATGAGATTGCTCCCGAGCATTTGGAGGTCCAACTGCCTGATCCTATCAGTTATTTATCTGAAATCAAAAATGCCGGCTCCATCTTTTTAGGTGCTTATGCCTGTGAACCTGTTGGTGATTATTTCTCTGGAACAAACCATGTTTTACCAACTAGCGGCACTGCGAAGTTTTATTCACCGTTGGGCGTCTATGATTTTGTTAAATACAGTCAGGTTACTTATTATACAAAAGCAGCGTTAGAGGAAGCGAAAGAAGCTGTGACTATTTTAGCTAGAAAAGAAGGCTTGGAGGCGCATGCTCGAGCGGTGGACTATCGATTTAAGGAGGAAGAAGAATGAGAACAGCAACCTTAACTAGAAAGACAGCGGAAACAGCGATTACACTATCCCTTAACTTGGATCGTCAGGAGCCTGTTCGAATTCAAACAGGTGTGGGCTTTTTCGATCATATGCTGATTCTATTTGCTCGTCATAGTCGGATGTCTCTGGAAATTTCGGTTGAAGGCGATTTAGAGGTAGACAGTCATCACACTGTGGAGGATGTCGGGATTGTTTTAGGCTTATGCTTGAAAGAGGCTTTGGGCGACAAGGCTGGAATTAATCGCTACGGCACAAGCTTTGTACCGATGGATGAATCTTTGGCGCTGGCTTCACTGGATTTGAGCGGACGGGCGTATTTAGTTTTCGATGCAGCATTTGATAATCCTAAATTGGGAACGTTTGATACAGAGCTTGCGGAGGAATTTTTTCAAGCATTGGCTTTTAACACACAAATGAATCTGCATCTGAAAATTATTCATGGAAAGAATACCCATCATAAAATAGAAGCACTATTTAAGGCAACCGGCAGAGCATTGCGAGAAGCGATCACGAAAAATCCGGCTATTCAAGGTGTAAATTCCACGAAAGGAATCTTATAGATGATTATTATTATTGATTACGACACAGGTAATACGCGCAATGTACAGAAAGCGCTGAATTACATTGGGCTGGACAATAAGATTTCTGCTGATCCTACTGAAATAAAAGCGGCTGACGGATTGATTTTACCGGGAGTTGGAGCCTTCTCCTTAGCGATGGCAGCTTTGAAGGAACGCCAGCTGATATCAGTCATTAAAGAGGCTGCTGCAAAAGGAACGCCGATTTTAGGTGTTTGTCTGGGCATGCAGCTATTATTGGAAGGAAGCATGGAAAATGGCTTTACTGAAGGCTTAGGTTTAATCGAAGGACTTTGCGAAAAACTGCCGGAAGAAGCTGCGTTTCCGGTTCCCCATATGGGCTGGAATCAGCTGCTGATAACGAAGGAAACACCATTGACAAAGGCTGTAGCAGACGAATATGTTTATTTTGTTCATTCCTATTATGCGGATTGTGAGCTTGAAGCGATTGATGCTTTAGCACAATATTCAATAAAAGTTCCTGCAATGATTTCTAAAGGGAATATTTACGGCACACAATTTCATCCCGAAAAAAGCAGCGATGCGGGACTAACGATTTTAAAAAATTTCAAGGAGGTAGTTGAACATGCGCGTATTTCCGGCAATTGATCTGCAAGAGGGCAAAGCAGTTCGTTTGGTTCAGGGAGATTTTAAGCAAAAATCAGTTGTTAATGACGATCCATTGGCCCAAGCGCAAGAGTTTCAGCGCAACGGCATTCAAATGATTCATGTCGTTGATTTGGACGGAGCTTTATTGGGCAAAGCAGCAAACGCCGAATTAATTGAACAGTTGCAGGCAACAGGATTAAACATTGAAGTCGGCGGCGGGATTCGTACGATGGAACAAATAGATGCCTATCTTGCATTAGGCATTGAACGAGTAATCATCGGTTCAGCTGCTTTAAAAAATCCCGAATTAGTTAAAGCGGCTGTACAAAAATATGGGGAAAAGATTGCTGTCGGCATAGATGCTAAAAATGATAAGGTGGCTGTGAGCGGCTGGCTGGATGTCAGTGAAACGGATTATTTACAGATGGCGAAAGAAATGGCGGCAATCGGAGTGAAAACCATTATTTATACGGATATTGCCAAAGACGGTACGTTAACCGGACCTAATTTTTCACAGTATGAGCAATTATTGAAGGCCGTGCCGGATATTCAAATTATCGCTTCCGGTGGCGTAAGCAGTCGGAAGGATTTGCAGCAGCTGGCCGCTATCGGTATTTATGGAGCGATTGTAGGCAAAGCTTATTATAACGGCGCTATTTCATTAGCAGAAATGCTGGAGGTAGAAGCCGATGCTGACTAAACGAATCATTCCTTGCTTGGATGTGACGGCCGGACGTGTCGTTAAAGGTGTTAATTTCGTAGATTTGCAGGATGTCGGCGATCCAGTGGCAATTGCTGAATTTTATAATGAGCAGGGCGCAGATGAGCTAGTCTTTTTAGATATCACTGCGACTAGTGACGAACGCCAAACGATGGTTGACGTAATCGAAAAAACAGCAGAAAAAGTTTTTATTCCCTTAACTGTTGGCGGTGGTATTCAAACGATTGCCGATATGAAACGGATTTTGGCTGCAGGAGCGGATAAAATCTCACTTAATTCAGCCGCAGTAAAAAATCCGCAGCTGATTCAAGACGGCGCAGAGAAATTTGGTGCCCAATGTATCGTGATTGCCATTGATGCTAAAAAAGTAGGCAGCAGCTGGCATGTGTTTATCAAAGGCGGTCGGGAAGATACAGGTATGGATGCGATCGCTTGGGCACGGGAAGCGGTACGTTTAGGGGCAGGCGAAATTTTACTGACTAGCATGGATGCGGATGGAACTAAAAAAGGCTATGATCTAGCGTTAAATCAGGCCATTTGTGCAGATGTAACAGTGCCGGTTATTGCTTCGGGTGGCTGCGGCAGCTGTGCGGATATTCAGAAAGTGTTTGAACAGACGCCGGTTTCTGCGGCACTGGCCGCCAGTATTTTTCATTATGGCGAGGTCAAAATTCCTGAATTAAAACGAACGTTGAAAGCAAATGAAATCGAGGTGCGCTTATGAAACCAGATTTTTCCAAAGGCTTATTGCCGGCTATTATAATAGAAGAAAAAACTAACGAGGTTCTCATGCTGGCTTATATGAATGAAGAAAGCTACGCAAAAACACTGGCAACACGCTCAACCTGGTTTTATTCTCGTTCAAGACAGCAGCTTTGGCATAAGGGTGAAACCAGCGGACACACGCAAAAAGTGAAAAAGCTTGTGCTGGATTGTGATCAGGATACGTTGCTGATTACAGTTGAGCAGACCGGGCCTGCTTGTCATACAGGAAAACATAGCTGCTTTTTCAATCAAATCATTTAAATGAAAGAAGGGAATGTCATGCTGGAACGCTTATATGAAGAAATAAACGACCGAAAACAGACACCAAAAGAAGGTTCTTATACAAACTATTTGTTTGAAAAAGGACTCGATAAAATTTTGAAAAAGGTGGGTGAGGAAGCAACAGAAGTCATCATTGCCGCCAAAAACAATCAGGAAGAGCTTGTCTATGAAACAGCAGATCTTTTGTATCACGTGCTGGTCTTATTGGCAGAACAAGGTGTTTCTTTAGCAGACATTAATGCTGAGCTGGAAAAACGCGAAGGAAAACTGAGCAAAACACAGGAACGCCAGCAGATTGATGAGCTTTAATTAAAGAGGCTGAGCCAAAAGTCGTACAGGCTCGAGCAAATGGAGTAAAAGACGACGAATGCGCTTTTTGCATTGGCGGATTTTATGAAATTGCCGAAGGGCTTGAGATTTGGCCACCGTTTATTCGTAGTAAAAAGACGGAACAAAACTGTTTTTTAGTTTTGTTCCGTCTTCTTCTTTTGCTGCAGCGAATTATGCATCCGGATGCAGATCATCTAATGGTTTTATTTCTTCTAATAAATAGGTTGTATCGTCTGCTTCATCGTATAATGAAGCGGGTTTCTCCTGAAGGCATTGAATAATTAAATGATAGCCATATTCATCCTGCGCAACCAAACGTTTATTCGTTAACTCAATTAAAGCATAGGACAGCTTTTTGTCATCAATAATAATCTGTAAATCATCCGTGATTTTTAAGGTATGCTGTGTCGCTTTTTGCTTGTTGACGAACCACCAGCTGCCAATGTAGGTTTTATATAAATTAGGCACAAGTGCATCGGATTGTTTCGTTTGCTTTCTTTTTAAAAATAAAGAACCAGCAATCCCTGTAAGAACGGAAGCACCTAAGAAAAATGACCAATGTTTTTTCATACTATCAATCCCCTTTGACTATCATCATAGCATGAAATAAAAAAACAGACTATTCCA
The DNA here is from genome assembly GCF_044909655.1 of Enterococcus sp. UD-01. NCBI lineage: Bacteria > Bacillati > Bacillota > Bacilli > Lactobacillales > Enterococcaceae > Enterococcus > Enterococcus sp. UD-01. The sequence goes on from NZ_JBIYEU010000008.1 coordinate 45,174, forward strand.
AAATCTTAGAATACAAAAAAACTTAAGTTATTTTTTAAATGAGTCTGCTACTTACGATTTTACATGATCGCTTATACAAATAAAAGAAAGTGCAGAAGCGAAGTTTGGCGGTGCTTTTTCAGTGAAAATATGGTATTGTTTTGAGGAAAGGATGTTACAATGATTACCTATCCAAATGTGCAGTTAGCCTATTTTATCAATAGACCTAACCGCTTTATTGCGCAATGTAAATTACAAGATACAGCTGAAATCGTCACCGTTCATGTGAAAAATACCGGTCGCTGCAAAGAATTATTTGCGCCGGGTGTCGAGGTCGCGTTGTCTTATCAGCCTTCGCCAAAAAGAAAAACCGCTTATGATCTGATTGCTGTAAAAAAAGCAGAGAACTGGATCAATATTGATAGTCAGGTTCCCAATGCGTTAGCTAGTCAGGCAATTTTGGCGGGAGATATTGTATTGCCGCAACTGAACGGCAGTATTGTTTCACTGAAACGGGAAAAGCGGTTTGGGCAATCACAGTTTGATATTTTGATTGAAACGGATACCGGCCAGCAGGCTTTTGTAGAAGTTAAAGGAATGACTTTAGAAAATCAACAAATTGGCGCTTTTCCTGATGCACCAACCTTACGCGGCTTAAAGCATGTAACCGAGCTGATTGACGCAGCCGCACAAGGCTACCAAAGCTATTTATTATTTGTGGTTCAGTTTGCTGCGGTCAAAATAGCAACCATTCATACACAAATGCAGCCGCAGCTGGCAGAAATGATTACCTTAGGGCAACAACAAGGCTTAAGTGTCCTTGCTTACAATTGTCAGGTCACTCCTGCTACAATAGAGATAGAACATCAGGTTCCTTTTGATGTTACGACAATGTTCGAGGATCCCAATTTAGAAAGGTGAGGATAAAGATGATTCACTTAGGAGTTATTGGAACCAACTGGATTAGTCATCAATTTGTTAAAGCGGCACTAAAAACGAAGCGCTACGATCTAACGGCGGTTTATTCAAGAAAGCTGGAAACAGCTCAAAAATTCGGCTCAGAATACGGCGATGTTGAGTATGCCACTGATTTAAAAACCTTTTTCGGCATTGAGCACATGGATACTGTCTATATTGCTTCACCCAATTCACTGCATTTTGAACAAGCTAAGCAAGCGATTCTAGCAGGCAAAAATGTGATTGTTGAAAAGCCGGCTTTCTCTACGCCGGAGGAAATGGCTGAAATCATTGAGCTGACAAACCAACAGCAAGTGTATTTCTTTGAAGCAGCACGCAATATTCATGAAAAAAGCTTTAAAACGATTGCTGATTTGCTTCCGCTAAAAAATCAAATTCTCGGAGCGAATTTTACTTATATGAAATATTCTTCTCGTTATGATCAAGTATTGAATGGAGAAGAGCCGAATATTTTTTCTCCTCATTTTTCTGGGGGTGCAATTGCTGATTTAGGTGTGTATTTAGTTTATGCCGCAGTTGGCTGGTTTGGTTTGCCGAATGAAAGCCACTATTTTGCCCGCAAGCTGCCAACGGGCGTTGACGGTATGGGAACAGCGATTTTACGCTATGATTTGTTTGACGTGACCTTACAAACTGGGAAAAATGCGGATGCCTTCTTAGATTCAGAAATTTACTTTGACGGCGGTACATTGGTTTTAGATAGTGTAAATGCTATTTCCAAAGCTGAATTTCATGATCGCAATCATCAAGAACGCGAACTGATCCCTGTTACAGCAGAAGAAAACCCAATGATTGAAGAAGCCCATGACTTTGCTGATGTTTTGGAAAATCCTAATGATCCATTGTGGGGTGCCCGTTATGAAGAGTGGGTGGAGCTTTCACGCAATGTCAATCAAGTACTAACACAATTAAGAAAAAGTGCCGGCATCGTCTTTGATGCAGACAAAGAATGAACGGTTTTATTGAAGAAGGGAATATTATGACATTTATTAAACAATTACCAGAAGCTTGGCAAAAAAAGTGGCAGGCTTCTGGTTTTAGCGAGCCTTCTGTCATTCAGGAAAAAAGCTTTACTCCTTTAATAGAAGGACAGAATATTTTAGGTATTTCACCAACAGGATCTGGTAAGACCTTAGCATACGTATTGCCGCTGCTTTTAAAAGTGGAAAAAGATCAGGGAAGTCAGCTGTTGATTTTGGCGCCTTCACAAGAATTAGCGGTGCAGATCAGCCAAGTGGTCAAAGCTTGGGCTGCCTTAATCCAGATAAAAACCCAACCCTTAATTGGCGGAGCTAATGTTAGCCGCCAAATAGAAAAGTTAAAGAAAAAGCCTGAAGTGCTTGTGGGAACTCCGGGTCGAGTTTTAGAGCTGATCAAAGCTAAGAAAATTAAAAGCCATACACTGCAGACGATCGTACTTGATGAAGTGGACCAGCTGTTTCATGAAAAAGAAATGAATTTAACGAAACAAATAATTACGAGTGCGCCAAAAGAGTTCCAACTAGTTTTTTATTCTGCAACAGCAGATCGTGTTGTACAAGAAGCTGAAACATTAACTTCAAAGCTAGATGTACTGGATGTGACTGAGCAGGATTGTTCAAAAGGGAAGGTTGAGCATTTCTTTATGATGCTTTCCCCACGAAAGAAAAGTGACTATCTTAGAAGTTTAGCCCATACACCAAACTTCAGAGGAATGATCTTCTTTAATCAGGTCGCAGAGCTTGGCACAATTGAAGAAAAATTGATTTATGCTGGCTTACCGGTTACTGGTTTAGCCTCGGATCAAAGTAAGGATTTGCGTAAGCTGGCGATTGATCTTTTTTCAAAACGGCGTGCGTCCCTTTTCCTAACTACGGATATAGCGGCCAGAGGCTTGGACTTTGAAGCTGTACCTTATGTCGTTAACACAGAAGTGCCCTTGTCAGAAGAAAGCTATATTCATCGTTCCGGTCGAGTTGGGCGAATGGGGGCTTCGGGAAAAGTCATTACGTTTGTGAATGATGCCACCAAAAGAGATTACCAGCGGCTAATGAAAAAGCTAGATATCCCTTATCAGGAAATCTTCCTTTACGACGGTGAGCTACAGTTAGTCAGAAAAGAAAAGCAAGCAGTTGAAAAGCCTGCCGCACAGCCCGTTGAAAAAAAGACGCCTGTAAAGCAGCCCGTTCAAAAGGAAAAAAACAAACCGAAAAAAAGAACTAAGAATAGTAAAAACAAAGGTGCCAGACGAAAAACGTCTACTAACAAGAACCAAAGCAAAACGTCATGATTGAAGGAGGCTTATCCATGAAATCGAGAAAAGACGAGATTTTAGCCGTATTAGAAGCGAAAAAAACAGGAATGACTGCAGCGGATGTTGCAGCGGAATTAGCTATTGACCGCAGCAATGCCAGCCGTTATTTAAGTGAACTTTTTAAAGAGCGCCGTATCATCAAAAGTGAAGGTCGACCAGTAATTTATTCCGCTATTCCTGAAGAAGACAAAGTTCATGTCGATAGTTCAAGTGAAATAACTTTTGAAAACTTAGTTGGAGCACACGACTCCTTAAAGGTCAGTATTCAACAGGCAAAAGCGGCAATTTTATATCCGCCGCGCGGCTTACATACAATTATCTTCGGTGAAACAGGAACAGGAAAATCACTTTTTGCGGAATGTATGTATCATTTTGCAGTCGAAGCGAAAGCCTTAGCAGCAAATGCGCCCTTTGTCTCCTTTAATTGTGCGGATTATGCGCAGAATCCGCAATTACTGTTTGGTCATATTTTCGGTGTAAAAAAAGGCGCTTATACTGGAGCAAATGAGGATAGCCCCGGCCTGATGTCGGAAGCTGACGGCGGTATTTTATTCCTTGATGAAATTCATCGCTTGCCTCCAGAAGGTCAGGAAATGCTGTTTACGTTTATTGATAAAGGTATTTACCGGCCTTTAGGTGAGAGTAGTAAAACCTATGAAGCTTCTGTACAGATTATCGGTGCCACTACGGAATCCTCTGAAAGCTTTTTGACAACCTTTAACCGCCGCATCCCGATGGCGATTACCTTGCCGTCTCTAGATGCTCGTTCATTAGATGAACGCTATGAAATTATTTCTTTGTTTATTAAGCAAGAAGCCAATCGTTTAAATCAGCGTATTGATATTAAAAGAGAGGCGATTTTAGCGTTTATGCTGTACGATGCAGAAGGCAATATTGGTCAGGTTAAACGTGATCTTAAATTGGTCTGTGCGAAATCCTTTTTACACTATCGGACGCACAATGAATCTAGTTTAGTCATTAGAAAACGTGATCTGCCGTTGCAAGTGCAAAAAGGCTTATTAAAAATTAAAGAAGTATCTGACCGTTTGGATCGCTTTGTCGACAGTAAAAGCAATTATCTTTCCTTTGAGCCTGGTACAAATGAAGTCGTCTGGTCGCAGGATCCTGCGCGTGACATGCAGGTATATAACGAAATTGAAGAAAAAGTAGCGAATCTATCTGCTAATGAACTGGAAAATGTTGATTTGGAACAGTTAATTTCCAGCGATATGGATACTTATTTTCAAAATTACGTGGATGAATTGACACAAAATCCAGTGCATAAAGAGCTGCTGCCGGAACCGATCTGGAAGCTGACCAATCATCTGTATGATATCGCGGAACAAAGATTAGAGCGTACCTATAATGAAAAAGCGCGTTTTGCCTTTGCCTTGCATTTGCAAAGTACCATTGATCGTGTTAAAGAAGGTCATGTCATCGTTCATCCTGATCTTAATAATGTCCGCAAAAAAATGAAAAAAGAATTTCAAGTGGCTATGGATTTATCTGCGATTATTGAAGAAGAAAATAATATTGAAATTCCGTTTGATGAAATCGGCTTTATCAGTATGTTTCTTTCCATTAATGTCGGCAGCAAAGAAAAAATTCATGAAAACAATGTTGGCGTAGTCGTCTTAATGCACGGTGATTCCACGGCTTCTAGTATGTTAAAAACAGCGCAGGAGCTTTTAGGCACCCAAACTGGTGTCGCCATGAATATGCCGTTAACCATGGAAGTGCAGACGATGTACGAAAAGCTAAAAGCGTTTGTTGTAGAGCATCAAAAACAATTAGTTAATGGGATGCTGCTATTGACGGATATGGGCTCATTAAATTCATTCGGCGGCTTGATCTTTGAAGAAACAGGCGTGCGCACCAAAGCGATTACGATGACGAGTACGATGATTGTACTGGAAGCGATTCGGATGGCCAGCGTGGGCCGCAGTTTAGAAGATATTTACCAAAATATTCAGATGTCATTTGAAAGTATTATTAGAGAACAATTTCGGACGAGTCCTCAAAACCGGGAGGAAGTGAAAAAAGCAGTCGTCGTAACTTGTTTTACTGGGGAAGGTGTTGCTGCGAAGCTTTATCAGCGTATTCTACCGGTCATTGATGAAAACAAGGTTGAAATTATTCAAATGCAGTTTTTGGAGCGGGAAGCCTTTAAAAAGCATATTGATAGTTTAATGGAAGAATACGAAATCAAAGCCATTGCTGGAACCGTCGATGTGGAGTACCAAAATATTCCCTTCTTTTCTGCCTATGATATCTTCGATGATGAAAAGCTGAATGTTTTAAAACGCATTGCCGGAGACGAAGTACCGACAGAAAAAATCGTGAAGTCATTAGCGGGAACGATTACTGCAGTGGATTCTATTCACAAACTGATCATGATGCTGCAAAAAACTGTTCACCAAATACAAACAGACATGCATATTATCGTTGAACCGGGAGTGGATGCCGGTATTGTGATTCATTTAGCCTTTTTAGTTGAAGCCATTCTAAAAGGGGAAAAGACCAAGGAATTTCCTGATTTAGCTGAGTTTATGAAAAAGAACCGTTTGGAAACGGATGTAGCCAGAACGAATCTAATGGTGATCGAAAAAGCTTACCGTTTAACCTTTACTGAATCAGACATTGCGCATTTAACACAGATGTTTTTAGAAAATAAAATTAAATCCACCAGCGAATATACACCGTCAAATTAGTGTGTAACTCTTTTTTATGCTAGTGTGTACACAAAACGTATAGACCAAAACCTTGCTGTAGCAGGGTTTGGTCTATACATTTTTTTTGGCACACTTCTTGCTTTATATAAAGATGTAAAACAATTTAAATTCAGGGAGTGGAGAACAATGGCTAAAAAAACAATCATGTTAGTATGTTCAGCAGGAATGAGCACAAGCTTATTAGTAACAAAAATGCAAAAAGCAGCAGAAGAACGCGGGATGGATACCGATATCTTTGCAGTATCAGCCTCTGATGCAGACAACAACTTAGAAGCCAAAGATGTAAACGTATTACTTTTAGGCCCGCAAGTTCGATTCATGAAATCACAATTTGAACAAAAACTGGCACCAAAAGGCATTCCGTTGGATGTTATTAATATGTCAGACTACGGCATGATGAACGGTGAAAAAGTATTGGATCAAGCAATCTCATTAATCGAAAACAAATAAAATAAAGAGGGAGTTATGACAATGGAACAACAAAACTTAGAAGCAGTTATGGGGTTAATTATGTACGGCGGTAATGCCAAAAGTGATGCAATGGAAGCGATTGCTGCAGCTAAAGCTGGTGACTTCGAATTAGCAGATCAAAAAATCGCTGACGCAGAGGAATCCTTAGTACAGGCACATCATGCGCAAACAGGAATGTTAACACAAGAAGCACAAGGAAATCATATGGAAGTTACGTTATTGACTGTACACAGTCAAGATCATTTAATGACATCAATTGCTTTCACTGATTTGGCGAAAGAAATCATCGATTTGTATCGTCGTATTGAGAGCAACTAATCAGGTTGAAGTTTTTTGAACGGAACTTTAACAAGGAGTGTTTTGAAAAGCATTACGCTTTTTAAATAAATATTGTATGGGAGGAAATACAAAATGGACAAATTTGTTCAGTGGATGGAAAAGTATTTTATGCCGAAAGCTTCAGTTATTGCAGCTCAACGGCACTTAGTGGCAATTCGTGATGCGTTTGTTGTAACGATGCCGTTAATGATTTTAGGAGCGCTGGCAGTTTTAATCAACAATCTGCCGATTCCGGGATTCGCAGATTTGATGGACAAGCTATTTCCAAAAATCGTCAATGATGCACCAATCTGGAAAAGCTTTGGCGGAAATATCTGGAACGGTACCTTTGCGATCTTTTCAGTATTAATTGCCTTTTTAGTTGCTTATAACTTAGTTAAATCTTATGGAAAAGACGGGATTGCAGCAGGAACTGTATCTGTCGCTTCATTCTTTGCTGTTGGAGGACTTAGCGGTATGGACGCAACAGGATTATTTATTGCATTAGTTATTGCACTTATTTCAGGAGAAATTTTCCAAAGATTAGTTGGTAATGAAAAATTAGTAATTAAAATGCCAGATGGCGTTCCACCGGCAGTTGCAAAATCTTTTGCGGCATTATTACCAGCAATGATTACCATCAGCTTATTTAGTTTAATTACGTCTATTTTATTTGGCTTCGGAATTGACAATATCGTTGTTTCATTCTATGAAGCAGTTCAAAAACCATTTATGGGCTTAGCGAACAGCTACCCTTCAGCTTTATTATTAGCCTTTATTACACCGTTCTTATGGTTCTTCGGATTACACGGTGCCAACATGGTTGATCCATTGATGCAAACAATCAATGTGCCAGCAATTGACGCTAATATCAAAGCACTAGAAGCAGGTAAACAAATTCCGTATATTGTCAACAAACCGTTCTTCGATTCATTTGTTAACTTAGGCGGAACAGGAGCTACTTTAGGTCTATTGATTGCAATCTTTATCGTAGGTCGTAAAAACAAACCCTACAAAGTGATTACTAACTTAAGTTTAGCACCAGGGCTTTTCAATATTAATGAACCCGTAATGTTTGGTTTGCCGATTGTGTTAAACCCAATCATGTTTATTCCATTCATTATTACACCAATGGTTCTAGTTACCATTGCTTATGTAGCGACAGCTACCGGTCTTGTGCCAGGAGCAACCTTTATGCCACCTTGGGTAACACCACCAATTATCGGCGGATTCTTAGCAACAAAAAGTATTGCCGGTGGTGTGCTTGCCGCAGTAAACCTAATTGTTTCTGTATTAATTTACCTACCATTTGTAAAAGTAGCAACAGATCAATTCTTGAAACAAGAAGCTGCTCAAGTAACAGAATAAATCATAGACTCTTCCTACGGCTCAGCCATGGAAGAGTTTTTTAGCTCTAAAAACCATTTGCAATAGCTATAAGTTTTAGATAGTGCATCAATGTGTAAAAATGATTAATACCGTTATATCAACAAAGAAAACGCACACAAATTGATGTGTGTAATGAATTTTTACTAGTGTGTACACAAAATGTATAGACCAAAACCTTGATTTAAAGGGATTTGGTCTATACAAATTTTTGGCACGCTTCTTGCTTTATATTAAAATGTAAAACAAATAAAATTTTAGGAGTGAGCAAAAGTGGCTAAAAAAACAATTATGTTAGTTTGTTCGGCAGGAATGAGTACAAGTTTATTAGTAACAAAAATGCAAAAAGCAGCAGAAGAACGCGGCATGGATACCGATATCTTTGCAGTGTCAGCATCTGATGCGGACAATAATTTAGAGGCAAAAGATGTAAACGTTTTACTTTTAGGCCCACAAGTTCGATTTATGAAATCACAATTTGAACAAAAACTAGCACCAAAAGGCATCCCGTTGGATGTTATTAATATGTCAGACTACGGCATGATGAATGGTGAAAAAGTATTGGATCAAGCAATCGCGTTAATGGACAAATAAATACACAAGAACGGAGCAATAATCGTGGGAGACCAACAAAATTTAGAAGCAGTTATGGGCTTGATTATGTATGGCGGTAATGCGAAAAGCGATGCAATGGAAGCAATTGCCGCAGCTAAGGCAGGCGACTTCGAATTGGCAGACCAAAAAATCGTTGATGCAGAAGAATCCTTAGTACAGGCGCACCATGCACAAACAGGAATGCTGACACAAGAAGCACAAGGAAATCATATGGAAGTTACGTTATTGACTGTTCACAGTCAGGATCATCTGATGACTTCAATTGCTTTTACTGATTTGGCGAAAGAAATTATTGATTTGTATCGTCGTATCAGCAATGAATAGGTAGACTTATTTCTTTTTTGAACGGAAGAAATCATTAAAGTTTTTTGAACGGAACTTTAATCACCTGTGTTTTAAAAAGCACGCGCTTTTTAAATAAATAATACTTATAGGGGGAATTAAAAAATGGATGGATTAACAGCCTGGATGGAAAAGTACATTCTGCCGGTGGCTGGCAAAATTGGTGCGCAGAAACACTTGGTCGCACTACGTGATGCTTTTATCGGCACGATGCCAGCGACAATGGCCGGATCAATCGCAGTAATGATCAACGCGATTATTCGTGACTTGCCTCAGCAGTTCTTTTCTGATTATGCAGCAAACCTTGCTGCCGACAAAGGAATCTTTGCAGTTATCAACGTTATTATTGGGATTAATGGATTTGTTTGGAACGGTACGTTGGCAATTGCCGGCTTAGTTTTTGCCTTTTCTTGGGGCTATAATTTAGCTAGAGCGTATAAAGTCAATGATTTAGCCGGTGGTATTGTTGGGGTTGCTACATTAATTCAAGGAATCGCTTTTTCTTATTCTAATACATTAGAAACAGCTGTTCCAAAAGAGTTAGTTAATACAATCAATGCCGGTTCTGCCGATTCAGGCTGGACAGCAACAGCACAAGGCTTAACTGCAGGCGGCTGGGGCTGGTTGAAACTGGATCATTTAAATGGTAATGCGTATTTTACTGTTATGATTATGGGTGCAATTTCTGTTATCATTTTCTGTAAGTTAATGTTGGCAAACATCACAATCAAAATGCCGGACTCCGTTCCGCCAGCAGTATCAAAAGCGTTCGCTGCGATCTTACCAGCGACTATTGCGTTATACGTTATTGCAATTATTAATTTTGTTGTTGGTAAAATCGCAGATGGCCAATTAATTATTGATCTTGTTCAAAAATATATTGCAGAACCATTCTTGGGCTTATCTCAAGGTATCGGTGCAGTACTAATCGTTACAATTTTTGTACAGATCTTCTGGTTCTTTGGTATTCATGGGCCAAACGTATTAGCGCCTGTTTTAGAAGGTATTTGGGGCCAAGCGCAATTAATCAACATTGATATTTTCCAAAAAGGCTACAAAGGCTTGACTGGTACACCAGCCGTTTTAAAAGCAATTGAAGACGGCAAAGCTTATATGTGGGTTCGTGGTTCATTTGATGCCTTTGCCTGGTTTGGCGGTTCAGGTGGTACGATTGTATTGATTATTGCCATCTTACTGTTCTCTAAACGAGCAGACTATCTAACGGTTGGTAAATTGTCATTAGGACCTGGTATCTTTAACATTAATGAACCAATTATGTTTGGTCTACCAATCGTATTAAACGCGATTATGTTTGTACCGTTCTTGGTTGCTCCAGTAGTAGCAACAACGATTGGCTGGTTGGCAACCTACTTCGGTTTAGTTGCCCCGGTTTCTCAACAAGTAACGTGGGTTGTTCCACCGCTATTGCTTTCATTCTTAGCGACAGGAGCTGACTGGCGTGCACCGATTGTTACGCTAGTGTGCATGGTTGTCACATTCTTTATTTGGACACCTTTCGTGATTGCAGCGAATAAAATGGAACCAACTGATTTTGAATAAACAATAAAAAATGAAGCAGGTTGCTTTCATCTAAAGGTGAAAGCAACGGCTTTATAAGTGAAGGAGCAAAAACAATGATTACAATTGCAAGTGCAATGCAGCAGGAAGAAATCAAGAAGTTATTAGAAAGCTATGACGGCGGTGATTTTACATACAAGTTCTCAAAAAAACAAGGAATCAAATTATTTTTTGAAGTAACGGGTGAGCCACAGGAAGCGGCGGCCAAAGCGAAAGCATTAATTAAAGAACAATCTTGGGGCAGCGTATTATTTTTCCAAGCAGCGGCAGTTTAAAAAAGATTGGATGGATGTAAAATGGTAAGAAACGGCTTATTTATGTGCAGTATTGGTTTTTTGATAATTTTATTTACGTTGAATCCTGTTACAATGACCTATGATTTGTTAAGCATGACAACTGGTTTCTTTTTAGTTGTGGCCGGTGGCTATATCTTTTTCAAAGGAAAGAAAAATGAAGAAAATAAAGAGAAGAAACAGCAAGAGGTGAAGAAATAATGGAAATTACTAAAAAATTAAACATTCCGGCGCCTTACTTTTATGAAAAAGTGATTGATTCTGTTCTTTTTGATATTCGCAAGCACACCGGGAAAAGTTTGACAAAAAAACAATTGAACAATTTTGAATATGTAAAATCATTTTCTAAAAACAGTCGGGCCAAAATTAAAGTCGAAAAGGTTGTCGATAACACTGCTTACCACTTTAGAACCTCCACAACTAAAAATGATTTTTCAGTAGCTTATGATATTGTTCCGATTGATGAGAAATCCTGCGAAATTCATTATCAAGAAAAAATGGAATCCTTTGGTTTTTTACAAAAAATGAACGATGCTATTTTAGGAACGATTTTAATGTATTTTAAAAAGCGTCAATTTAAAAAAATGCTACAAATGATTGAAGAATCTTATTAAGAGTGTTGATAAGCACTCTTTTTTTGTGCACAGTCAAGCAAACATAAACGATTTGTGAAATGCGTTATACTGACTTAGTATTTTATGAAAAGTCACAGGGAATCAAAAAAATTGCTTTATTGAGTCAACCTAGTGGCTCTGGATGTTTTGTTTGAGGTTGACACATAGTTAAAAGAAATTTAAAATAATTGAGTATGTTCTCGTAGCTCAGTAGGATAGAGCAATCGCCTCCTAAGCGATAGGTCGCTGGTTCGATTCCAGTCGGGAACGTAAAAAAAACTTTAAGTCGTTGGCTTAAAGTTTTTTTATTTTTGAAGTAGATCAACATGCAATTTCAGTAAGCTGTATTACTCAACTCTTCAAGTGGGATTTTTGGCTAGTTCAGTTGAACGAAAGCGTCTTAGGAATTTAAGGATTGTTTTTCTTGCTAATTCAATAAGTACGCACAGAAAAAATACAAGCAATGGCTCAGCTACTGCACGTAAGATAAATTGTGGCCAAGGATCTAAAAAGTGTTCTGCATTTTTAAAGGTTTGAACCCATAATGTATCTCGAACAATGGGATTATCATGAATTAGGAGCACTGCAAACATACATGACCCTAAAAGCTTTGCTAGAAGGCTCTGGATGTTCACCTTTAACAACAAGATAAAGAGGCAAACTGAAAAGACTAACGCAGTCAAGCTGTTTAATTCAGCTAGGAAATAATGTGAAAAATGCAAAGCAAAGGAATCGTTCAAGCTGTTTATCAGCTTTGGTCCCGCTATGATTAATGCAAATGAAAAAATGCCAAGAATAAGCAGCAATGCTGTATGTCTTTCTATTATTTGATCTTCGTATTCTTTGATTAAATAGCCGATCAGAACAAAAATGATCATTAAAAATAATTTATCCAGTGAAAAACTAGTACCATAATCTGTTACGTTTTTTAACACGGCAGACAGTCGAGCAGCACAAATAAAAAATATCAGTGAAGACAAGATTTTTTTATTATCAACGGCTGCTACAAATGTTTTAAGCATTGGTAGCAATAAATATAAAAAGAAAAAATACGTTGGAAACCAATAAAGGGATAGGGGGATTGGAAAAAGATAGCCCCATCCGTATTTACTTAATTGAATCTTACCTAAAAAAAGAAAAAGTAAGTAGATGGATAGTGAATAAAAAGTGACTAAACCCCACAACTTGCTTAATTTCTTAGGTTTCCACGTAGAATCTGTTAAAAAATAGCCAGTAATTAAAACAAACAAAATTACGCCAATTTTTCCGAAACTTCCGATAACTTCGATGAAATACTGCCTATTAGAATATACTTCAGAAAATACCCACTTGCTATGTACTGCATAATGATGAAAAACAATCATTAGCATACTGATAATCCTGATCAATTCAATATTAGAACGCCTCGCCAACATCTTCCCCTCAAACTCCTTTTGTAACATTTGTAACTATAATGTAACATACATTCAATAAAAAACAATAGATATTCAAATGTAATTAGAAACTTAAGGTTTTTTTAAGCAAGATAATGATTAAATAAAGCTTTTCATCTTGTTTTGTAATATTACGTTAATATTAAATACGCTGTTTGGATAGAATTAATTGCTCTAAAAGATTTTTTTTAAAATCGGTACAAAAGGAATATAAATATCAGAAAGAGCCGCTATATGTTGTTTTGGTATTAAAAAAAATCATTTTGTATGTTTTTGGTCATATTTTTAAAAAAATTATTTTCAAAATGATAATATTTTTGCATTTACTATTGTAAAGCAACTTGGGCATATTATATAATTATTGTGTTATTAAGAAAGGAAAGTGAGAAAATGAAAAAGGTTAGTTTATTTTTAGTTTTTGCATTTACAGCATTAACGTTAGGGACAACAGCTAATGCAGCAGAACAAATTTCTGTAACGCCGGAAGCTGGTTTTGGTGATGAAAGTGTTCTTCAAGACTCTGGAACGGAAGAAGCCGCTGCTACACCTTATGCTGCGTCGGCACCAACAGTTACGTATCGTACGCATATTCAAAAAATCGGTTGGCAAGGTTGGAAACAGAACGGGAAAGCTTCCGGAACCTCTGGGCAATCCAAGCGTTTAGAAGCAATTCAGCTGAAAGTTCAAAATTCACCTTATAAAGGCGACATTCAATATCGTACGCATATCCAAAATATTGGCTGGCAAAGTTGGAAAAAGAATGGACAGACTTCTGGAACCTCTGGGCAATCCAAACGTTTAGAAGCAATCCAAATTAAATTGACAGGTGAGCTTGGGAAAAAATATGATGTATTTTACCGTGTTCATGCGCAAAACTTCGGTTGGATGGGCTGGGAAAAAGGCGGACTGCCAGCTGGAACAGCTAAGTATGCTTATCGCCTAGAAGCTATTGAAGTAAAATTAGTACCTAAAAAGAATTACACAACTGTTAATTATTCATCGAAAGTTTCATTTAGAGAAAAGAAAACCTATGCAGGCGAATTAGATCCTAAAAAATTGGGTGTTCCAAATTCTTATCTAAAAAATGGACTAAAGTTATTTAAGGATACAAAATCATTAAAGAAATTTGTGGATGCAGAATTAAATGATCCATATCGTAAAACAATTTATGTTAAAACGTATCGGATTACCCAAGGGCTGAAAACGATTGGCTATTCAGCTGAATTATTTGGACCTTATTAATAAATAAAAAAACATACTAAAAGTAGTGGGCGAGACAAAACTAAAAAACAGTTTTGTCTCGCCCACTACTTACGAATAAACGGTGGCCAAAAGTCAGGTTCTGCGGCAATTTCATAAAATTCGATCAATATAAAAACATATCGTTCGTTTTTTGCTCCAATTGCTTGAACCTAAACGACATTTGGCTTAATCTCTTCTTTGCTAGTAATTTTTATTCTGAATCAATGCAGCTAGCTTTAACCAATCTTCTTGAATTGTTTTTTCAAGTGTTTGATTATAGAAAACAGCAGCTGGATGATACAAAGGAAATAAAGTAAAACGATTGGACGTTGCAATTAATTTTTGTTGGATAGAATCAAAATGAAGGATTGGTAAGTTCAAACTTTTCCCATGATACGCAGAAATAGTGTAGCTTTTTCCTAATAATCGCTGCAAACCGATATTGCCCATTGGAACCAAAATTTCAGGCTGAATCGTTTCGATCTCAAAGTCCAAAAGAGGCGCAAAAGCTGTTACTTCTTTTTGTGTAGGCGTTCGATTGGGATATTTTGTTTCGATGATTCCTGTTTTACTTTGGTACTTCTTTATGTGAAAAGGGCGACTACGAACAGCACTGGTAATATAGATATCTGAACGATTTAAGCCTGCGAGTTCCAGCCAGCCGTCTAGCTTTTTGCCTGCTCTACCGCTAAAGGGAATATTTGTGTCGACTTCCGTTTTGCCGGGCGCCTCACCGATTAACATTAGAACAGCATTTTTAGGCCCTTGACCAGATAAAAAGCCTTCTAATTGATGACCAGCTAATTCCTTCTCTACCTTTTTAACTAATTCTTTGGGATAGTTCAACTAAAACAGCTCCTTATACTTGACTTCACTTTATACTATTAGTATAGCCTAAAGTCCGTGTACTTAGAAACTATCACGTGCTGTAAAATAAAAAAGAAGAGTGGGCGGAACAAAACTGTTTTTTAGTTTTGTTCCGCCCACTACTTACGAATAACTAGTGATCAAAATTCCAGCCAACCTCTTTTAGAAGTACTAAGCCCAGTCACCGTTGCGGAAAATCGGTACGCGTGTTCCATCTTCACGAATGCCGTCAATGTTCATTTGATCAGAGCCGATCATAAAATCAACGTGTGTGTGACTGCGATTAAGTCCGGCCTCAATCAATTCTTCTTCGCTCATTTCCGTTCCGCCTTGTAAATTAAATGCATAAGCAGAACCGAAGGCTAAGTGATTTGACGCGTTTTCATCAAATAAAGTATTGTAAAAGGTGATGCCAGATTGAGAAATTGGTGAAGGATCAGGAACTAAAGCAACTTCTCCTAAACGGCGGGCACCCTCATCTGTTTCCAGCAATTTACCTAAGACTTCTTCTCCTTGTTCTGCAGAAAAATCAACGACTTTTCCATCCTTAAAGGTAAAGCGCATGCCTGAAATGGTTGTACCGGCATAGCTGAGTGGTTTTGTGCTTGCAACTGTACCGTCAACACGGCGGCTGTCAGGTGCTGTAAAAACTTCTTCTGTTGGCATGTTGGCCATGAATTTTTCCTTGCGGGCATTATCACTACCGGCGCCTTCCCACAAATGATTTTTTGGCAATCCAACAATCAGATCTGTGCCGGGCGCTGTATAATGTAAGGCACTGAACTGCTCTTTATTTAATTCTTCAGCTTTTGCAGCTAATTTTTCATCATGTGCTTGCCATGCTGCTACAGGATCGGATTCATAAATCCGTGTTGTTTTAAAAATTTGATCCCATAAAGCTTCTACTTGTTCCGTTTCCGGTAATTCAGGAAAGACTTTGGCTGCCCATTCTTTACCGGCAGCGGCAACAACTGTCCAACTGACTTTGTTCGCTTGAGTGGCTTTTCTTAAACTTGCCAAAGCCTTGCCAGAGGCGCTTTGAAAAGCGGCTACTCTATCAGCATCAACACCGGCTAAAGCATCAGGGTTGGCTGAAACCACACTAATGCGGCTGGCGCCTTTTTCCACCCAATCGTTTGTTTGATCCACTTTATATGGAGGAATATTGTTTAGATACTTTTCATCAGCATGCTGTAAAAATTCACGTTGGATAATATCATCATTCCATTGTACAATCACTTCGCCTGCGCCAAGCTTGTAGGCTTCTTGCGTAATATAGCGAGCTAATGGCGCTTGATCCACGCTGATCTGTAAGACCACGCTTTGACCTTTTTGCACGTTGATGCCTGTTTCCACAATTAAGCGTGCATATTTTTTTAATAACTCATCAAAATTTGGTAATGTCATAAAATAACCTCCTGATTTGTGCGGATATAATCGCTAATATCATAACACGTAAAGTCAATGAGCTCAAACGATCAAGCGGAGCTTTATGATTATTTAATTCACGTAAAAAGGAGAGAAAACAGCTATCTTATCCATTTGTTGATGAACGCAAAGAAGAGAGAGTAGTATTTTGCAGAAATATCAAATCGTGTTACAATAACTATAGTATTGATGTGGAAGCGTTGTTAAGGATAGGTAGAGGGGATTGAAGAATTATGGCAAGAAAAAAAACAATTACTAAAGATCAGATTTTAAATGCTGCATACGAAGTAGTGGCCACAGAAGGATTTTCGAAATTCACTGCAAGAAACATTGCAACCAAAATGAAATGCTCGACACAACCTATTTATTTAGAATTTAAAAACATGGATGATCTGAAAGAAGAATTATTTGAAAAAATCCATCAGTATTTAGCAACTGAAGTATTTCCTGTTGAACATACCGGCAACACCATCGTTGATTTAGCTTTAAATTATATTCACTTCGCCAATAATGAAAGTAAATTATATCGCGCGCTGTATTTGGAAGAATATGGCGGTGGTGAGCGGATGCAGCAGTTTTCTTATAATTACTTCACAAATGCTGTAAAAAAAGATCCGACCTATGCGGATTTAGATGACGCTAAAATTAATTCTCTTCACATGGGTACGTGGATTGTAGCGACAGGGATCGCTGCTTTAATGACATCCGGTATTATTCATCCGACTGATGAGCAGATTGAAGAGCTAATGCAAAATTCGATTGATCAAATTTCGAAGCAAGACAAGCCGATTGATATTGATAATTAGAAAAAAGACGGAACTGCGTTAATGAATAAGCTGTTCCGTCTTTGTCATTTTATTGAGCTGCTTCTACTAATTTTTTAGCAAAAGCTTCAAGATTTTGAATATCTTCTTCTTCAGCGGCTAAATCAACTTTAACGCTGTCCGCACCTTTTGAAGCACCGATTTTTGCAAAAGCAGCCTCAAAGTCATCAACCGATTTACAAAAATCATCATAGAAGGTATCACCGGAACCACAAACTCCGTAAATTTTTCCGGATAAATCAATTTCTTGTAATTCTTCATAAAAATCAACGATTTCATCAGGCAATTCGCCGTCTCCGTATGTATACGTGGCAACGATGCAGATATCAGCATCTTCGAAGTCTTCAGGATCAACTTGAGTGCATTCATTCATTTCAACGTCAACATCTAAATTTTCAAGAGCTTCCGCTACGATATCTGCGATTTCTTCTGTATTTCCAGTCATGCTTGCATAAACAATCTTAGCTAAGGTCATTGGATTTCCTCCTTCAAATAATTCAATCTTGATTATATCAGAAGTATAAAAGGAATGTAAATTGCAAAATCAAGGTTTCTCTTGAAAACTAGCGAATGAAAAAAAGAAAAATGAGCAGTTTTTCTCTGGATTTTTTCATTCCTATCTTATAAATAAAAGGAATTTGCCTTTTGCGGCTACTTTTCAGTGTAATTTTCATAAATTATGATAAAATACTCTTAGTATTAAGATTAGGAGACGATAATGAAATGATTACCTTAAAATCACCGAGAGAAATTGAAATGATGGATGAGTCCGGCGCTTTGTTGGCAGAGGTTCACCGTCAATTAAGAAGCTTTATTAAACCTGGGATTACCAGCTGGGACATAGAAGTTTTTGTGAGAAATTTTATTGAAAGTCATGGTGGAATCGCTGCGCAAATTGGCTTTGAAGATTATAAGTACGCTACTTGCTGCAGTATTAATGATGAAATTTGTCACGGGTTTCCACGTAAAAAGCCGTTAAAAGACGGCGATTTAATCAAAGTGGATATGTGTATTGATTTAAAAGGCGGCATCTCAGATTCTTGTTGGTCATATGTAGTAGGGCAATCCACTCCTGAATTGGATCATTTAATGGAAGTGACAAGAAAAGCTTTATATCTAGGGATTGAACAGGCGAAAGTCGGTAATCGCATTGGCGACATCGGTCATGCCATTCAAACTTATGTTGAAAGTGAAAACTTGTCAGTGGTTCGCGATTTTGTTGGTCATGGTGTGGGTCCTACGATTCACGAAAGTCCGTTAATTCCTCATTATGGGGAAGCCGGTAAAGGGCTGCGTTTAAAAGAAGGCATGGTCATTACCATTGAGCCGATGGTTAATACAGGAACCTGGCGCATGAAAATGGATCCGAACGGCTGGACGGCGTATACTTTGGACGGTGGTCTTAGCTGTCAATTTGAACATACGTTGGCGGTAACGAAAGAAGGGCCGAAAATTTTGACCTCTCAAGGGGAAGAATTAACCTATTAAACTGTAAAAATGCACAGTAATAATGAACTTAATTAGAGGAGAATTTTATGAAACTGGTGGACAAGGTGAAAAACAATGAAAGTCTGATGCGTTTTATCGAAACCACGCAGCGGCGAATGGTTGATTCAGAAATTGGCAATACCTCAGTGGTGGTTGCGTATTATTTGCTCTTGTCCTTATTCCCTCTATTGATAGCGGTAGGAAATATCCTGCCGTATTTACATATTGATCCCAATGCGGTGTTGCCCTATATTGCTGAAGCGATTCCTAAATCTATCTTTAATGATTTGAAATCTGCAATTCAGTCGCTTTTGACCCAAAGATCCGGCGGTTTGCTCTCTATCTCAGCGTTGGCCGCTTTGTGGAGTGCCAGTCAAAGTATTAATGCACTGCAGATCGCGATGAATAAGGCTTTTGGTGTAGAGCAGCGGAAAAACTTCATTATAGTTCGGTTAATGTCTTTGTTTGTTATTGTGCTACTGTTAACCGCAGTCGTCGGGGTTGTCGGAGTTTTAGGTCTGGGGAAAACGATTTTGGATCTTTTACAACCAATTTTGCATTTTTCCACGGATTTTATTGACACCTTCCAAGCCTTAAAATGGCCGCTGACTTCACTGGTTCTTTTGGTTATTATGTGTTTAATTTATCGGGTGGTGCCGAATGCGAGACTGAATTTTCGTTCGATTATTCCAGGGGCAATTTTTGCAACGGCAGGTTGGATGCTATTGTCGCAAGCTTTTGGGTTATACATTAAGTATTTCAGTTCTAAAATTGCCAGCTATCAGATTATTGGAAGCTTTATTGTGTTGATGCTGTGGCTGAATTTTGCTGCTACTATTATTATTTTAGGCGGTATTATTAATGCAGTTGTGAAGGAATATTTTTCTCACGAAAAAATCGAGCATCGTTACGGTGTTCTCAATCGCTTGATGGATAAAATAAAAGAAAAATTTAAAAAATGATTTCCTGCTGAAAAGAACTAGGGAGAATGAAGTCAATTGGACTTGCTCTTTCTACCTCTGCATAAGGCAGGAATTTCGTCTGTTTAACAAGGCTGTTTCATAGGTGGAAACACCTGTTCCAACTTGTAAAAGTAGGATGATTCGGTATAATATACCTTGTGTATTAAGAAAGTAGGTTCCGCTATGTCGATGTTTATTTATGAAATTGTTATTCGTCTTTTCTTGACGTTTATTTTATCGTTGATTGTAACACCGATTATCAAGTTGCTGGCGTTTAGAATTGGCGCTTTTGATGCTCCGGGGGAACGAAGAATTAATGTTAAAAATATGCCGACAGCCGGCGGTTTAGGTATTTATTTTGTTTTTGCTTTTTCCTGTTTAGTCTTATTTCAGTCCATTATACCGAGAGCGTATATTTTACCGATTCTTTTAGGAGCGGGAATTGTAGTTGCTACAGGTTTATTAGATGATATTTATGAGCTTTCGCCGAAAAAAAAGACGGTAGGCATTTTACTGGGTGCTTTAGTGATTTACTTTGTGGCTAAGATTCGCATCGATGCAGTCACTTTGCCTCTTTTAGGTCATATTGATTTGCGCTGGGCAAGTTTGCCGTTGACGTTATTCTGGATTTTAGCAATTACTAATGCGGTCAATTTAATTGACGGCTTGGACGGTTTGGCTTCTGGAGTATCGATTATAAGCTTGGCAACGATTGGTGTGATTGGGTATTTTTTCCTGCACGCTAAAACAGTTTTTATCCCGATCGTCATTTTTATACTGGTTGCCAGTATTGCTGGTTTTTTTCCGTATAATTTTTATCCTGCAAAAATATTTTTAGGAGATACCGGTGCCTTGTTTTTGGGCTTTATGATTGCAGTATTATCCTTACAAGGGTTGAAAAACGCAACGTTTATTACAGTAGTTACACCGATGATCATTTTAGGTGTGCCGATCACAGATACGGTATACGCAATTATTCGTAGGGTAATGAACAAGAAACCAATTTCATCCGCTGATAAAATGCACTTGCATCATCGCTTGTTATCGTTAGGTTTTACGCATAAGGGTGCAGTAATGACGATTTATGGCTTAGCATTAGTGTTTTCTTTTGTGGCGTTGTTAATTAGCTATGCCAGCAATGTTGGCTCAATTCTGTTGATTGTATTTAGTGCGATTGGCTTAGAGTTGTTTATTGAAATGATTGGTTTGGTTGGTGAGGA
Organism: Enterococcus sp. UD-01; assembly: GCF_044909655.1. NCBI lineage: Bacteria > Bacillati > Bacillota > Bacilli > Lactobacillales > Enterococcaceae > Enterococcus > Enterococcus sp. UD-01. The sequence goes on from NZ_JBIYEU010000008.1 coordinate 66,237, forward strand.
TCATCAGCCGTTGATGTATATTTTGCGTATGTTCGGCAATCGAGAATTCCGCCATCAGCAATTAGAAAAACGTTTAGGGAAACATTCTAAAAAAAAGTAAATTCCTAATAGAAAGATATAGAGCGCTTAGAGAGTATGTTATAATTTGTTCAACAGAAATGAACACGAATGAACACGTATTTTAAAATGAGTTTCACTTAAGCACAAGAAGTTTCGGTGCTATTTAGGATGAGGGGAGATTCATCCGGTTGTAAACGAGGTGTAAAAAGACACGTGAACGAAAGAATAACGATATCCATTGTTACTCATAATAGCCGTCATATTTTTGATGTGCTCGATCATTTAAAAAAAGAGTTGGGAGCAAATTCAAATTATGACATCCATCTATTTGATAATGCCTCAAAAGAAGAGTATTTAAAAAGGTTGGAAGACTATAGTTCACTGATCACCCTTCATCGCTCTTCTGAAAATAAAGGATTCGGCTATGGGCATAACCAAGTTTTTGAACAATCTACTTCAAAATACGGCATCATTTTTAATCCGGATATTACGGTTGAAAAAAAAGATTTGGATCAAATGCTTCAGCGTTTAAAGGAAGAACAGGTCGCAGCGGTTTGTCCTAAAGTATTGAATCCGGATGGCACGACTCAATATTTAGTACGGCGCAAGCTGGATGTTTTTGACTATATGCTGCGGTTTATTCCTTTTCAGTTTGTCAAAAAACTGTTTGATAAACGGCTCAGTTATTTTGAATGTCGGGATTTGCCGGATGATCAGACTTCTTTTATTAAGATGGGCTCGGGCTGTTTTATGATGATTGATATAGAGAAGTTTCGTGAAGTCGGTGGTTTTGATGAACGCTACTTTATGTATTTTGAAGATAATGATCTTTGCTTAAGCTTTGGCAAAAAGGGCTACAAGATTTTATATACGCCTTTTGAAACGGTGATTCACCTCTATGAAAAAGGGGCTCATAAGAATCAAAAGTTATTTAAAATCTTTTTACAATCTATGGCGAAGTTCTTTAATAAGTGGGGCTGGAGGTTTTTCTAGTGATGAATAAGCTGGTGATTACGATTGTCTTATATCAAACCAAGTTCTCGCAAAGTGCCAGCTATCAGCTGTTGAAAGAGCGACTTCAACAACAGCAGCTTTTTTTGCTGGTCTATGATAATAGTCTTACTGCTCAAAAGGATGAGCTATTTGATTTACCGAATGTTTATTATCACCATGATCCAACAAATTCTGGTTTGGCTAAGGCTTACAATACTGGTCTGCAGTTGTTAAAAGAACAGGCGGCAAGTTTGCTGCTGTTGTTGGATCAAGATACGGCTCTTTCAGCTGCCTATTTAGATACAATAATAGAAGAACCGCTGAATCAAGAGATTGGCTCCTATGTTCCGCTAATTTATTCAGGAGAACGGCAAATTTCGCCAGTTTTTTCAGATCAATATGTTGGCCGAGCTTCTGCATTACCTGTCGCTGGTGTTTACAAAGAAAGACTAATGGCAATTAATTCGGGAACTGTTTTGACAAAAGAGGCTTTAATAAAACTGGGTTCTTTTAACGTAGATTTTCCCTTGGATTTTTTAGATCACTGGCTTTTTTTTGCCCTATATCAAATGGGGATCAAAGTGAAGGTGCTGCCAGAGCGCTTGACCCATGATTTATCTGTCTTGGATTATGAAAAGGTATCGATAAAACGGTATGAATCTATTATTCAGGCAGAAACGTTGTTTTATCAAGAGTATGATCGAGAAAAACTCAGCGCTCACAAAAGACAGCTTTTTTTACGAACAATTAAACAATTCTTACGTGTGAGAAACCGCAGCATCTGGCGGCGCACTTGGTCAGAATATCGACTACTAATGAAAGGACGCTAAATGATTTCAGTTTGTATTGCGACATTTAATGGAGAGAAATATTTAAAAGAACAGCTGGATAGTATCCTGCCTCAGATTGGTGCCGATGATGAGCTGATTATCTCAGATGATGGTTCGACAGATGGGACAGTATCAATTATTGCTGACTACGCAGCTAACGATACGCGCATCAAGTTCTTTGAAGGACCCGGGCGGGGAGTGATTGCCAATTTTGAATTTGCAATTACGCAGGCAGCAGGAGACTTGATTTTTTTGGCCGATCAGGATGATGTCTGGCTTCCTGAAAAAGTAGCTACAATGCTGGCCTATTTTGCTGCACATCCGACAATTGATTTAGTCGTCAGTGATTTAGTCATTGTGGATGAACAGCTGGAAGTTATTGAGCCTTCTTATTTTAATTATCGTAACGTAAAGCTGGGCTTTTTACACAATATTGTGAAAAATAAATATATTGGCGCCGGTATGGCGTTTCGCAGTCATTTAAAAGAAAAAATTCTGCCGATTCCTGCCAAAGTACCGATGCATGATATGTGGCTGGGGCTGATTGCGGCTTATAAAAAGAAAAGTGCATTAGTCGCGCAGCCGCTTACTTTGTACCGCCGACATGGCGGCAATGCAAGTGAAATTCAGACGAAAGCGTCTTTTTGGCAGCAGCTGAAATGGCGATGTGATTTAAGCTATGTTTTGTTTAAACGCTTGTTTTTGAAGCTGTAGGGCGCTGCTATTTTACAGTTTTGTAAAATATTCTCAAAATGAATGACAACGATTAGTAATAATGCAATAATAACATTTAGTAACGTTAGTTAATGTAATGTAAAATAAATGACGATTGAAGGAGTTTTTCCATGAAAGGGATTATTTTAGCCGGCGGTAGCGGAACTAGACTATACCCGTTAACAAAGGCCACCTCAAAACAGCTAATGCCGATTTATGACAAGCCGATGATTTATTATCCAATGTCTACATTGATGTTGGCTGGAATTACAGAAATCTTGATTATTTCTACGCCGGAAGACACGCCGCGTTTTGAAAGCTTGTTTGGCTGCGGCGATGATTTAGGAATTCATATTGAATATGCGGTGCAGGAAAGTCCGGACGGCTTGGCGCAGGCATTTATTATTGGCGAAGAGTTTATCGGAGACGATAGTGTTTGCTTGGTACTTGGCGATAATATTTATTATGGCGGCGGCTTATCCAAACTATTGCAGCGGGCGGCGTCTAAAGATCAGGGAGCGACTGTTTTTGGCTATCACGTAAATGATCCGGAACGTTTTGGTGTGGTTGAATTTGATCACGACATGCAGGCTCTTTCAATTGAAGAAAAACCTGAACAGCCTAAATCTAATTATGCAGTAACAGGTCTTTATTTCTATGATAATGATGTAGTTGACATCGCTAAAAATATTCAACCTTCTGCACGTGGCGAACTTGAAATCACTGATGTGAACAAGGTCTATTTGGAAAGAAATAAATTATCCGTAGAAGTAATGGGACGTGGTTTTGCTTGGCTAGACACTGGAACCCATGAATCGCTTTTAGAAGCCTCTACATTTATTGAAACCATTGAAAAACGCCAAAACCTAAAAGTGGCATGTTTAGAAGAAATTGCTTATCGCATGGGCTATATCACTAAAGAACAGCTGGTTGAACTGGCACAGCCGTTGAAGAAAAATGGTTATGGACAATACTTATTAAGATTAGCAGAAGCAGAGTAGGAGCGAAGAGATAATGAAAGTAATTGATACAAAGCTGCAGGATGTAAAAATCATCGAAATGGACGTTTTTGGCGACCACCGTGGTTTTTTTACAGAAAGCTATTCTAAAGAAAAATTTGCCGCACAGGGCTTAGATTTTGATTTTGTTCAAGACAATCACTCTCTCTCAAGCGAAGCCGGCGTGGTGAGAGGCCTGCATTTCCAAAAAGGCGAAGCTGCTCAAACAAAGCTGATTCGTGTAGTGACTGGTGCGGTTTTGGATGTAATTGTTGATATTCGTAAAGGCAGCCCAACCTATGGACAATGGGAAGGCTATATTTTGTCTGAACATAATCATCGTCAACTATTGGTGCCAAAAGGCTATGCGCATGGTTTTGTGACATTGACGCCGAACGTTAATTTTATGTATAAATGCGATAATTACTATAATGCGGCGGCTGACGGCGGTATTGCTTTCGATGATCCGGATTTGGCAATTGACTGGCCGATTAGTATCGACAAGGCGATTACTTCTGAAAAGGACAGAAAGCATCCGACATTAAAGGAATTTGAAGCTGAAAATCCATTTGTTTATGGAGAAATTTAGTGCAATTTAGAGGAGACTATTAAGATGAAAAACATCATTGTAACGGGTGGAGCCGGGTTTATCGGTTCAAATTTTGTTCATTATGTGGTGAACAATCATCCAGAAGTTCATGTGACTGTATTAGACAAACTAACTTATGCAGGAAATAAAAAAAATCTTGAAGGCCTGCCCAAAGATCGCGTTGAATTGGTCGTTGGTGACATCGCAGACGCTGAATTGGTCGAACGGTTAGTGAAAGAAACCGATGCTGTCGTACATTACGCGGCTGAATCTCATAACGATAATTCACTAAACGATCCTTTTCCGTTTGTCCAAACCAACATTATCGGCACGTATACTTTAATTGAAGCTTGCCGCAAACATGATGTTCGTTATCACCATGTATCAACGGATGAAGTTTATGGCGATTTACCGTTGCGTGAAGATTTGCCTGGACATGGAGAAGGTGCCGGTGAGAAATTTACAGCAGAAACGCCTTACAATCCGTCAAGTCCGTATTCTTCCACCAAAGCAGGCTCAGACTTGCTGGTAAAAGCTTGGGGACGTTCATTCGGCTTGAAAGCAACAATTTCCAATTGCTCAAACAACTATGGCCCTTATCAGCATATTGAGAAATTTATTCCGCGCCAAATCACTAATATTTTGAGCGGCATTACACCTAAGCTGTATGGCGCAGGTAAAAATGTGCGTGACTGGATTCATACCAATGATCATTCTTCTGCAGTTTGGGCTATTTTAACCAAAGGCCGCATTGGTGAAACCTACTTGATCGGTGCTGATGGCGAAGAGGATAACAAAACAGTAATGGAACTGATTTTAGAATTAATGGGACAGCCCAAAGATGCTTATGAGCATGTCAATGACCGTCCGGGACATGACTTGCGTTACGCGATTGATTCAACGAAGCTCCGGGAAGAATTAGGCTGGACACCTGAGTTTACAAATTTCCGCGATGGCTTAGCGGATACGATTCAATGGTATACAGACAACCAAGAGTGGTGGGCAGCAGATAAAGAAGCTGTTGAAGCGAACTATGCCAAAAATGGTCAATAACCAATAGTCAATCAATAGCATACAGCTGATAAAAAATCAGTTCGGGTAAAATTAATGGCTTTTGAAAAGATAAGAGAAGTAGACGCTTTATTTCGAAAGCAAGACTTTATTCTTACTGTTTATTCAGATACCGTGTGACTGGGATATGACTCGCAGAGTTATGTCCCAGTCACTTTAAATGCGAGTAGCTGAAAAAGAAGAACTGATTCATTAAAGGAGGAAACAGAGATGATACTTTTAACTGGCGGAAATGGTCAGCTTGGAACAGAGTTACGTCATTTGCTTGATGAGCAGGGCTTAAAATATGTTTCGACAGATTCAAATGATATGGATATTACGGACGCGGAACAAACAATGAAATTTATTACAGAGCTAAAGCCTGAAATCATTTATCATTGTGCAGCCTATACGGCAGTAGACAAAGCGGAAGATGAAGGCAAGGAATTAAATGAAAAAATCAACGTTGACGGGACAAAAAATGTAGCGTTAGCAGCAAAAGCAGTGGATGCTACCTTAATTTATATCAGTACCGATTATGTATTTGATGGTACCAAAAAGGATGAGCTTTACAAAGTAGATGATCAAACAAATGCGCAAAATGAATACGGTCGGACTAAGTTATTGGGCGAGCAGGTTGTTCAAGAAATTTTAGAGAAGTATTACATTATCCGTACATCATGGGTATTTGGACAATATGGGCATAATTTTGTCTTTACGATGCAGCGTTTAGCGCAAACGCACAAGCAAATTACGGTAGTGGATGATCAATTTGGCCGTCCGACCTGGACAAGAACCTTAGCAGAATTTATGACATTTGTAGTGAAAGAAAAAGCGCCGTTTGGTGTGTATCATTTATCGAACGAAAACAGCTGCAGCTGGTATCAGTTTGCCAAAGAAATCTTAAAAGATACAGATGTCGAAGTTTTACCGGTGGACTCCAGTCAATATCCGCAAAAAGCGACGCGTCCCAAATATTCTGTCATGGATCTATCCAAAGCAGAAGCATTAGGCTTTACCATCCCAACTTGGGAACAAGCCTTAGAACAATTATTAGTACAAGTTGCCAAAGAACAAAAGTAACACTTGCTACGACTGAGGTACCGTTTTGATAACGATATCTCAGTCAGCACATAAAAAGACCAAATTAGTTGCAGCATTGTATTTGTAAAAATCAAACAAAGAAAGTAGAGGAGAATTATTTTGCGCGTTCTTTTAATTATCCCGGCTTATAATGAAGAAGCAAACATTTTAAATACAATCACCTCTATAGAAACGTATAAAAAACAGCATGATTCTGGAGCATATGTTATTGATTATGTTGTGATTAATGACGGTTCAGTGGATCAAACGGCCAAAATTTTGCAGGAGCAGCAAATCAATGCGGTTCATTTAGTCGTTAATTTGGGGATTGGCGGAGCGGTTCAGACCGGCTATCGCTATGCCAAGGAAAACGGCTACGATATTGCGGTTCAGTTTGATGGCGACGGACAACACGATATACATAGTTTGGATGCGGTGGTACAACCTATTCTCAAACAACAAGCCGCTTTTGTCATTGGTTCCAGATTTTTACCTAATGAAAAAGCCGCTTTTCAAACGACTTTTATGCGCCGGGTAGGGATAAAAATATTATCATTTCTGACCTATTTATCAACAGGCGTTAAGGTTTACGATGTTACTTCCGGCTATCGCGCCTGCAATCATGAAATTCTTGCTTATTTTGCAGAAAAATATCCGACAAGCTATCCTGAGCCGGAATCGACTGTTCATCTATTAAAGCAGAAATTTAAGATTAAAGAAGTAGCCGTAAATATGATGGAGCGTGCCGGTGGTCAGTCTTCTATTCGTGCCTTTACTTCAGTAAAATACATGTTTGAAGTCAGCATAGCAATTTTAGTGGCAAGCTTTATGCGGGAGGGAAATAAATGAGCGGAATTTTAAGAATAGAGATGCTGTTGTTTTCTCTGATTTTTTTGGGGTATATTGTTCGTTCGATCAACAAGAACGTTTTTCTGCTTAAAAACGCTATTCGCTGGTTAATTATTGCTGTCGGACTGGTCATCGTGGCGGTTTTTCCAAATTTACCGGAATGGCTGGGGCACAAACTTGGCTTTGAAACGACTTCAAACTTTTTATTGATTGCAGCCATATTTGTCTTGTTATTTATAGAAATTAAAAATTCGGCCTTATTATCCAAGCAGCAAAATCAAATCAAATTACTGATTCAAGAAATTTCAATATTGAAAAATAAAAAGGAGAAAGAATAATGCTATTGTTTTTATTATATGTTGTTTTGTCTACTTCCGGTTTGATTTTAGTCAAGCTTGGTTCACAGGCAACAGCCATTCATTTTACCAATGCTGTTTTTTCTTTTTCCATGTCACTTACCTCGATTATCGGTTTTGTCTGCTATTTGTTTAGCTTCGTACTGTGGATGGTCATCGTAAGTAAATCAGAGGTTTCCTATATCGTGCCCTTGGGCGTTGCTTGTACCAATATTGCTGTTTTATTGGGATCTAAGCTGATTTTGCAGGAACAGGTATCGCTGGGCACGGTGATTGGTACGGGCGTGATTATTTTAGGGATTGTGATTATTCAGTTAGCGAAATAAGTAAAGCGGTCCTGTCCTATGCAGCAGAATATTAAGAAAATACTTACATAACTTGAAAAAAAAGCGCATATTCTTTAAACTAGTAATGTTATGCAAGAAGATGTTTGTAGTCTAATGGCTGACGATGCGTTATGCGGCCACCATTTAAGTAATGGAAACAAGAAAGGAAAGAGTCAATGATACGATCTACACTATCTATTTTTAAAAATATAGTTGAAAATAGAAAACTGTTATTGCAGTTTTCATTTAATGATTTTAAAGCAAAATATGCAGGTTCTGCACTGGGGATTGTGTGGGCGTTTATTACTCCTCTTGTGACCGTTTTGACCTACTGGTTTGTCTTTTCGCAAATCCGCTCTGCTGATTCAAGTCTAACCTATCCGTTTATCGTTTATTTGGTTACTGGGTTGATTCCATGGTTCTTTTTCTCTGATTCTCTAATTTCTGCTACAAGTGTTTTTCGAGAATACAGCTATTTAGTTAAAAAAGTTGTTTTTAATGTGCAAATTCTGCCAACATCTAAGATTTTGTCAAGTTTATATACACATCTTTTCTTTATCGTAATTGGCTTTGTAGTGACTTCTGCAAGTGGCGTATGGCCTACGTTAAAAGCACTACAATTGATCTATTATTTATTCTGTCTGATTGTTTTCTTAACTGGCTTAACGTGGATCACTGCATCAACGCAGCCTTTTTTACCGGATATCATGCAGTTTATTAATGTTGCAATGCAAACAATTATGTGGACATTACCAGTTATTTGGGTACCTAGTGCCAGAATTATGCAGATTTTAAAAATCAATCCGCTGTACTACATTGTTCAAGGCTATCGGGATTCCTTCACAAACGGAGCTTGGTTCTGGGAGCATTGGCGCTATGGCTTATACTTTTGGGTCTTTACAGGTATTCTGTTATTAATCGGTACAGGCGTTTTCAAACGCTTAAAACCACATTTTTCAGATGTATTATAAAAACGAGTGCACTGTCGGTCGGCTGTGGCTGGACACGGACAAGGAGAGTAAACAATGTCAGAGTATGCAATTGATATAAAGAATATTACCAAAACATATAACATGTACAAAAAGCCTTCGGATCGTTTTAAAGAAGCGCTAAATCCCTTAAAGAAAAACTATCATGACCTATTTTATGCATTAAAAGATGTAACTCTACAAATTAAAAAAGGTGAAATGATTGGATTTGTCGGTGAAAATGGTTCAGGAAAATCAACAATTTTAAAAATTATTACTGGGGTCTTAACTCCTACTTCCGGTACCATGACCATTGACGGAAAAATTTCTGCTTTACTGGAATTAGGCTCCGGCTTTAATCCTGAATATTCCGGCTATGAAAATATCTTTTTAAACGGTATGGTGCTGGGCTTTTCCAGAGAGGAAATGCAGGAACGAGTTCAAGATGTGATTGATTTTGCTGATATTGGCGATCATCTGTATCAGCCAGTAAAAACTTATTCGAGCGGGATGTTTGTCCGTCTAGCATTTGCGGTGGCGATCAACGTTGATCCGGATATATTGATCGTTGATGAAGCGTTGGCGGTCGGTGATTTGGAATTCCAATTAAAATGTATGGAAAAATTCACTGAAATTAAAAATTCCGGCAAAACTATCTTGTTTGTTTCCCATGACGTCAATTCCATTCGTCGCTTCTGTGATCGAACATTTTGGCTGAAAAACGGTGAAGTTGTTGAAGCGGGCGATACGATGGATGTCACGACAAACTACGAAAACTTTTTAAAGAAGAAATCAATCAAAACAGTCGACCGTGAAAAAACAATCAAAAATGAAGAAACTGTACCGGATATTATTGAAGTAGAAAAAGCTACTTTGTTGAACTATGCCTTAGAGCCGCTGGAAATGGTTAATCAGGATGAAAAGGTTATTCTGAAACTGGAATATACTGTAAAAAACGATACAATCAAATCACCCGTTTGCGGTGTGGCTATTCGAACAGTGGACAATAATTATGTCTGCGGACTCAATACCTTGTTGGATCAAGTGGAAATTCCTTGGAAAAAGGGCAAGAACGTCTTTTATTTGGAATATGGAAAAATGTCACTGTTAACCGGTGAATATTATTTTGATATTGCGTTCTTTGAAGAGCACGCTACGGTACCTTTAGTGTATAAAACGAAATACCTGAACATGTTTATTACTGGTCGCTATGCAGGCGAAGGCATTGTCATTTTAGATCATGAATGGAAGGATACTATTAAAGATGAAGTATGATTTTGAAATGGAAGTCGATGAAAGTACCAGTGTGGGAAAAATCGTCGCTCAAATCAAGGAAAATAGTCGGGTTTTAGAATTTGGACCTGGAAACGGCCGAATGACAAAATATTTGATGGAAGAAAAGAATTGTACCGTAGCTATTGTTGAATTGGACAAGGAATTGTACGATCATGTAAGTGAATTTTCAACCGATGCTTTTTACGGTAATATTGACGAAGAAGCCTGGACTAATTATTTTGCCGGACAAACCTTTGACTATATTGTCTTTGCAGATGTATTGGAGCATTTAATGGATCCTGAAAGTGCCTTAAAAAAAGTAAAGCCATTTTTAAGCGAAGCAGGACAGATTTTAATTACCTTTCCAAATATCGCACACAATTCTGTCTTAATTGAATTATTTAACAATAAGCTGGATTGGCGTGAAACCGGCTTGCTGGATGCAACCCACAAATCCTTCTTTGTTCAAAGCGGCTTTGAAAAAGTTTTTGACAGAGTCGGTTTATTTATCGCGAAAGAAGATTTTACGATCAATCAGGTCGGCTATAATGAACTTGAAGCAACGTATGAAGACTTGCCGGTGGAAGCACGTGCCGCGTTTAAAGCACGTCCATTTGGGGAAGTCTATCAGTATTTTTATGCGTTGACGACTAGCCCGGTTGCAAATCCTGTTCGGGTTGTTCCTGAAAATTCCAGCTATGTTAAAAATATTCATTTTTTATACGACTGTGGTGAAGAAGATCAAAAAGAATTTGATGTTCAATTAAATACAGTCACCGGTGAAAATAAGACGTTTACTCTGGATATTCCACAAAACATCCAAATGCTGAAAATTTTCCCAAGCATGACCGGTGTCGTGCTTGACCTAAGTGTAGAGCTTGATGGAACACTGTTAAGAGCAAGTGCATCAAATGCTGTATATAATCAGAAAAAACATTATTTTTTCTCTGACAAGCAAGTACCGGTGATAGAATTTAACGATAAAAAAATGGCTGGCAAAACCTTGACTGTAACTGCTGATTATCAGTATGAAGGCGAATTTTCAGAAATTGTTCATGAGCTGATTGACTATGCAGTTGAAAAGCGGGATTTCGCCAATGCCTTAAACAATAAAAAATCGATGGTGCGTGGCAAGCAAATGACAAAATACAAAAAAGTATCGATCAATAAATTTGATTCCTATATTTCACTGAATATTGACGATATCGTTCGTCATGTAGAAGAGCAAAAAACGGTGATTCGCGGCTGGGCTTATTCTCGAGAAGACAAGCTGCCAGTGACCTTCGATGTGACTGCAGAAGGAGACATTGATTATACCACTGCCAAAGAATATCGACGTGATGTCATTGACATGTTTGAATTAAAGGGCGACCAAGATTACGGCTTTGTCATCGAAGTTAGCGATCCAGGTGATTTGCCAGCATATACGCTGAATGTAGCGGCGCATAATGGTCGAAAATTACAATATCGTTTAGAAAAACCAAATATGGTTCAACCTGGCGGAAAATTTCAGCGAGCGTGGCGTTCTGTACAAACGCGCGGACTTGTCGGCTCTATGAAATGGTATTTCAAACGACAAGAACAACAGGAAACACCAGTAGATGCTACAGCGATTTTAGCTGACATTGAAACCTTCACCTTTAAGCCGAAAATCTCTGTTGCTGTGCCGGTTTATAATGTAGAAGAAAAGTGGCTGGATGCCTGCGTGACTTCCTTACAAAACCAGTATTATGAAAACTGGGAGCTTTGTCTAGCAGATGATGCTTCGCCAAGCGCCTATATTAAACCGCTGCTGAAAAAATATGCAGATGCAGATGATCGCATCAAAGTGATTTATCGTGAGGAAAATGGTCATATTTCTGAAGCAACCAATTCTGCCTTAAGTATTGCTACAGGTGAATATATCGGCTTTATGGACAATGACGATGAGTTGGCGCCACAGGCTTTATATGAAGTTGTTAAGGCGTTGAATGAGGATCAGACGATTGATTTTATTTATACCGATGAAGATAAAGTAACAGAAAGCGGCAAGCGATTTAACGCTTTTTATAAATCAAAATGGAATCCAGAGCTGATTTTAAATCACAATTACATCACTCACTTTGTTGTGGTGAAACGTTCCGTGCTGGAAAAAACTGGCGGCTTAAAAACGGAGTTCAATGGTGCACAGGATTACGATTTTGTTTTACGGGCGACGGAAAATGCTGAAAATATCGCGCATATTCCCGGCATGATGTATCATTGGCGGGCGATCGAATCCTCGACAGCCTTAAACCCTGAAAGCAAAGGCTATGCCTATGTAGCGGGTCAAAAAGCACTACAGGCAGCAATGGATCGTCGTGGGATTAAAGCGAACGTTGAAATTGCAGAGTTTTATGGTTCTTATAAAATAAATTATATCTATGACGTGGTGCCGAAAGTTTCATTGATTATTACAGATGGTGCGGCGGATATCAACGACTACTTGAAAAAAATTCTGGAAAAAACAATTTATGAGAATTATGAAATTGTTTTACCAACGTCATTGAAAACGGATGTTCAGTTAACAACCAATAAGCTTGTATTCAGTGATGGCACAACGAGAGATGCTATGATTAAAGCCGCTGCAGGTGAATATATCGTTCTTTTAGAAGCAGGATTAGTGCCAACAAAGAGCAATTGGTTAATGGAAATGCTGAACATGGCACAACAACCTCAATCAGGTATTGTGACTGGTCGAATTGTGGATTATCGCTACCGCATTGAAAATGTAGGTATGTCTGTAGATACAGAGAAGAAAAGAGTATTATATCCAGAAGAAGGAACACCGGGTAAGAGCTTGGGCTATTATTATCGAATTGCGTTGCCAAGAAATATTCAGGCTGCTTCTGAAAGATGTATGGCGTTTAGAAAAGCAGATTATCTGGCTGTAGCTGGACTGGATGAGGGGCTAGGCAGCGATTTGATGGGAACTGATTTATCACTGCAGTTTGCAAATAAATTAAATAAAACTATCATTTACTGTTCATATGCTGTTTTCAAATCAGAAGAAAAAAATAAAAATACTGCTAAAAAGGGTAATTTTAAAGAACTGATGAATCGCTGGACAGAGCAGGAATTAAAAGATGCTTACAAGAATCCAAAGCATTTATAAAAGTAGACCTTTAAGTATAAGGAGAACAAACAATGAGCGATGAGATCAAGATCATTATTGATAGTATCTATCGAGAGAAAGAAACCAACAACTTAACAATTACTGGCTGGGCTTTGGCAATTGCTGCCAAGTCCAGTCCAGAAATTTTGGTCAACAATCAAGAGCAGGTAGCTTCTTACGAAATCAAACGTGTGCTTAGAGAAGATGTTAACCAAATCTACGAAACTGAACCAGCTGTTATGGCCGGCTTTGAAATCAAATTGGTTGGTTTATTGAAAAAAGATCAGCTGGAACTTCGTTTTATTTCAGAGGATAGTCATACAGAACAGTCTGAGTGGATTAATTTAGGCAAAAAGCATCCCTTGGTTCCCGGAACGGAAGACAAATTATCTCGCTTGATGATTAACGTACATAAAGGGATTAGCTATCTAAAACGAAATGGCATTAAAGGAACGATTCAGCGCGTTAAAATCGAAAAAATTCGCAGACAGTCTTCTTATCCAAGTTGGCTGGAGCGTAATGAACAATTTGATTTTGAACAGATTAAAGCGGAAATTGCTGCTTTTGACTATCGGCCTAAAATTTCGATTGCTATGCCAGTTTATAATGTAGAAGAAAAATGGCTGCGCCGCTGCATTGATTCGATCTTGATTCAGGATTATCCTAATTGGGAGCTTTGTATGGCGGATGATGCTTCTACTGATCCCAAGGTAAAAGAGCTTTTAGAAGAATACCAACAATTAGATGAACGAATCAAAGTTGTCTATCGAAAGGTTAACGGTCATATTAGTGAAGCCACTAATTCTGCGCTGGCATTAGCCACTGGAGAATTTGTCGCTTTGCTGGATAATGATGATGAGCTGCCGAGAATTGCTTTTTATGAAGTTGTAAAAGCATTAAATGAAAATCCTGAGCTAGATTTACTTTACAGTGATGAGGATAAGATTGATATGGACGGCAATCGTTCAGATCCTTCGTTTAAGCCGGACTGGTCTCCTGATTTATTGTTGGGAACCAACTATATTTCTCATTTAGGTGTTTACAGAAAAACGATTTTAGAAGAAATCGGCGGTTTTAGAAAAGGCTATGAAGGTTCTCAGGACTATGATTTGGTGCTTCGTTTTACTGAGAAAACGACGGCAGAAAGAATAAAGCATATTCCTAAAGTTTTATATCATTGGCGCATGCTGCCAACCTCAACGGCAGTCGATCAATCCTCTAAAGGCTATGCTTTTGAAGCTGGGTTGAAAGCTGTGCAGGATGCTCTTGTGCGCCGCGGCATCAAAGGCTATGCCACACATGGTCGGGCGAATGGGTTATACGATGTGTACTATGAGGTCGAGAAGGAAGAATTAGTCTCCATTATTATCCCAACCAAAAATGGCTACAAGGATATTCAGCGCTGTGTGTCATCGATCCTCGAAAAAACTACTTATCAAAATTACGAGATTATCATTGCGGATAATGGCAGCACGGACGAAAAAATGCAGGAATTATATGCTTCTTATCAAGAACAATTAAACGACCGTTTTCGTGTCTTAACGATTGATATTCCTTTTAATTTTTCCAAAATTAATAATATTGCTGCAAAGAGCGCACAGGGGAAATATTTGTTGTTTTTAAACAACGATACAGAAGTCATCAACGGCGACTGGCTAAAGCTAATGGTTTCTTTTGGTCAACAGGAACGTATTGGCTGTGTCGGAGCGAAGCTTTTATATCCAAATAATACGATTCAGCATGCTGGTGTAATTTTAGGACTGGGCGGTGTTGCAGGACATGGTCATTATGGCTATCCCCATGGAGATTTGGGCTATTTTGGTAAATTGGCATTAAATGTGGATTATTTGGCAGTAACTGCGGCTTGTCTTTTGATGAAAAAAGCTGATTTTGAGGCTGTTTCAGGTTTTGACGAAGAGTTTACAGTGGCTTTTAATGATGTTGATTTATGCTTAAAGGTTAAAGCACTAGGCCGGGACAATGTCTGGCTTCATGAAGCTGAGCTTTATCATTTTGAATCACAAACTAGAGGCTATGATGATAAAGGGAAAAAGAAAAAACGGTTTGAAAAAGAAAAAGCAATGATGGAAAATAAATGGGCCAGCTTGATCGCCGATGATCCATTTTACAACCCTAATCTCACGAGAGACATACCAAATTTTTCGTACCGGGATTAAGTATTTGTTATAAAGATGAATGGAGTTTGCAATGGAAATCAATCAAGTAGCAACTGAAAAAAAAAGTTTAAAGAAAAATAATCTTTTAGTCATTTTTGACAAACTGATTAAGGCTCGCTTTTGGCTGGCTTTACTCGTGTTTTGTTTCATTCTAATTTTCAAATTACATGGCAGCTCAATCAGTATGTGGGACAATTACGTGTCCGATTATGCGGAAGGAGCAGATACGCAAAATGTGATTTGGGGTAAAGCCAGACCGATCAGATCGGATGAATGGATGGTACAAACGCCATACAGTTTGTCGCAAACACAGACAGGCTTAAAAAATCATAATGAAGTAATAACGGTTGATGGACAGGATATGGTTATTGGTTATAATTCGCCAGCCTTAAATTTGGCTACCTTAGCAAAACCGTTTACTTGGGGTTATGTTCTGCTGGGAAAAGAGCGCGGTCTATCATGGTATTGGGGACTTAAATTAATTGGACTGATGTTATTGTCATTTGAAATTGGGTTGATACTGACAAAGCGAAATAAGTATCTGGCTTTATTGACTAGCGTCTGGCTTCCTTTTTCTGCAGCGATTCAATGGTGGTTTGTTTCACCAGTAGGCGATCTGGTCTTTTTCACCTTTGGTTTTTTAGCGGGTATCTATAACTATTTTTACTACCATCAAAATAAACGCTGGCGCTGGCTGTTTTCATTAATGACGGCCATTTGTGCTTCCGGTTTTGTCCTCGTATTGTATCCAGCGCTTCAGGTGCCTTTCGGCTATTTGATTCTACTCTTTTTACTTGGCTTTTTCTTTGAGTTCAAGCATAAAATTAAGTTCGATAAGTTCGATATTGGCGCGATTGGCTTAGCTATCGGGCTAACGGCCATCATTGTAGGAGTTTCACTGATTACCTCGTGGGATTCATTAATTCGTGTATTGCACACTATTTATCCCGGCAATCGTGTATCCGTTGGTGGGGACTTTGCTAAAAAGGATATTTTTCTGTTTTTGACTAACTGGAAGATGTCTTTTCAAGATGTTGTTTATGAAAATAATTCAGAGCTAAGCAGCTTTTACCATTTCTTTTTCGTGATTCTTTTCATTTCACCTTGGCTGTTTTATAAAAAAATTAAGGAAAATATGTATGGCTTCTTCCTATTGATATTTTGTATTTTCAATTTGTTATGGATGAGCGTTCGTTTTCCGACCCTTTTTGCCAAGCTGACGCTTTGGTCTTACGTACCAGAAGAACGTGCATATCTGGCTTTTAGCTTTGCAGCTATTTTATTGAGTATTTGGTTTATTCAATATATATGGGAGCACAAAAGATTGCCATGGGTCGCTCAGGCTAGACTTATCGTTGGTAATATAGGATTATACTTTTACGCATTGTACACAGGAAATTTAAGATTGTATTTAAGCAGACAGGATATTTTACTGATTTTAGCTGTTGCAGCTTTGCTTATCACTTTATTACTGAATAAGCGGAAATATCTCTTTTCAATTGTTCTTTTAGGTGTGGTATTAGTTGGCGGGTTGACGGTTAATCCGTTGGCAAAGGGTATCAACGCGGTCTATGAGAAAAAAATTGCGCAGCAGGTAATGGCACTTGAAAAAGCAGATCCGGGTCAATTATGGGCTGGTGAACGCATGATGCATCAATTTTTACCAATGCTGGGTGTACATACGTTCAACGGAACGGCATTTACACCTAATCTGGATTCTTGGAAGCCAATCGATCCAACGGGGAAATACGAAAAAGTTTATAACCGTTATTCACATATTTATGTGGAAATTGGCGATAAGCAACCGCAGTTTGAGCTTTTGAATGCAGATGCATTTAAGGTTTTCCTAAGTCTTGAGGATTTGAAAAAATACCAGATTAAATATTTGGTTACTTATGAAAATATTGATAAGCTGGCAACAGAATCGATCCAGTTAAAACAATTATACGGACCAGATACAAACAGCGCCTATATTTATCAAGTTCTCTATTAAGAGCTGTTGAAAGGATGTTAGTATGGACAAAATACTAAATAAAATAAGTAATCTTGTGTTACTACTTACTATAGCTGCTTCTTACCTAATGTGGGTAGCAGGTATCGGTACCAAAGCAACAGGGTTTATCTATCAAAATAGTGTTTATCTTTTAGCAGCAGCGATTGCTGTCGTCCTCGTGTTGAGAATCAAGGAATTAAAAAAAGCGGATTGGCTGTTGATCGGTTTAGCAGTAGGCATTATGCTTTTTTATACTGCAACTTCTTCTATGCGGCACAGTAATCGATTTATCAACGCCTCAATTCCTTTGATTATTCTATTTTTGATTTGCTTCAAAAACACGCGCTTTACTAAAATAGACTTTGGGCTGCTAACCGGAATTACCGGAGCTGCTTTAGGAGTCACGCTGTATAGAATTTATACGGAATTACCTAAGTTGGTTCCTAAGGCAGAGATTTGGAAAAGCAGCAACAAACTGGAAGCCATTTGGATCAACACAAATACAATCGGCATGACCCTGCTGCTGTCGGTGATTATGTTGAGTATTTTGATCAAATCCTTTAGTATTGGCTATGCAAAACTATTGGTTTTACCGATTTATGCTGTCGGATTAGCGGGAATTTGGGTGTGTCAGTCGAAAGCTTCCTTAGGAGCATTGCTCCTGTTCATTTTTGTTGATAATCTGATTCCTAAAAAGCTTTTGCAAAATAATTATCTGCTGACGCTTGGGTTTGGCGCGATTTTTGCTGCTGGACCATTTATCTTTCATGCCTTTTCAAAGTCGGCAACCTTAAATTTGTTTACAGGCAGAGAAAGAATCTGGGCAGAGTTTTTTGATAAATGGTTTGCTGATACTCAAAATATGCTGATCGGAATGGCGCCTTTTACGGCATCCTGGAAAAATCTGGGAACGCACAACAGCTATCTTTATGCGCTGGGTAGCTACGGGATTATTGGATATATCTTATTGTTTTCTGTGCTGCTTGGATTATTAAGCATAGGAATAATTCAAAAAAGAAGATTGTCTTTCTTCCAAATTAGTTTATTTTTCGGCTTTTTAGCCATCTGCATTCAATCAACCATGGAAGAAACTTTATTAGCAAATTATTGGATTCCGATTGTTTATTCATTTATTGGATTAGCAATACAAAAAACAGAGCAGGGACAAAACTCGGGCTCAAATTAACGGAGAGTATTAAAAGACGAAAATTTATGTTTTTTGGATCATTTTCTTTCGTTTAAAAACGTTGGGAAAAAGTGGGAAGCTTTTTGGTTTCTTTTATTTGAAGAAGAAAGCGAACGATAATTGCTATTTGTTTTTGAAGCTTATTATGTTAACATGAACATTGAAGTTTTGCTTCAGACATTGACAGGCCTATTTCTGTTGAAGTTTGCGATTAGGAAGGAAGGTACACATGACAACTAAAAGTGAATGGAATAATGCGAAGCGGATTGCGCTTATTATTATAGATGTTTTAGTCTTCAATTTTTCTGTATTGGTGGGGTTTTGGATTAAGTTTGGATTTAACATTCCTTCATATAATTTTGTATCCTATGAAAAATCAGCTATTTACATTTCGTTATTTTTTGTTCTTTTGAATTTATTATTAGGCGCGTACGTTTTTTATAACCGAACCATCAATGATATCGTATTTGTTACAGTTATCGGTCAAATTCTAACAACGCTTGTTATTATGAGTATTACTTTTGCCGGCAGATGGTTTACTTTTCCAAGATCCGTATTAGTATATTCATTTATTGTAGGAGTTATTCTGTTAAGTTTGTGGCGAATTGTAGTGTATCTGCTTTATTTAAAAGTTAGTGCTGTTAAAAAGGTTGTAATCATCGGCACGCAGGAAAGTGTCGTTTCTGCAGCTCAAAATTTTATTAGTCACAAAAATAAAAAACATCAAGTAACAAAAGTCATCATCGATCATTATTATGAAAATCTTGTACAAGTTTTAGCAGAGATTGATATCGTTTATATTGCTAGTCATATTGATGAAAATGAGAAATTCAAAATTTATAAACTTGTAACTAAAGCTGAGAAAAAGCTGTTTTTGAACACTAGTTTTGAAAATCTAATTATGTTAAAACCAAATATGATGAACTTTGAAGATGAAAGTATTATAGAAGTATCTGATTTTAGAATTAAAGCCGAAGATAATTTTGTCAAACGTTTGTTTGATGTTTTATTATCGTTTGTGTTATTGGTTATTGCCTCTCCGTTGATGATAATTGCTGCCGTTTTAGTCAAAGTAACGTCACCGGGTCCTGTTATTTATAAGCAAACACGGATTACGCTGGACCAAAAAGAATTTTCTATTCTAAAATTCAGAACAATGTCAGCTACCGCAGAGGCGAAATCTGGTCCTGTTCTTTCAACTAGCAATGATAGTCGAGTGACGACAGTTGGTAAGTATTTGCGGGCTTTAAGAATTGATGAGTTGCCACAGCTGATTAATGTTATTCGCGGTGATATGGCAATTGTCGGTCCAAGACCGGAACGTCCATTTTTTGTTGATCAATTCAACAGTGAAAACCCGCAATATTATTTACGGCACAATGTAAGAGCCGGGATTACAGGTTATGCACAGGTTTATGGTAAATACGCTTCAGATTATAATAGCAAATTAAACTTCGATTTATTGTATATTAAAAACTATTCTTTAATGCTGGATTTAAAAATTTTACTGCAAACCATTAAAATTTTATTTGATAAGGTTTCCTCTCAAGGAGTTGAAGAGGTAGAACGCAGTAAAAAACCTCTTTCTTTTTTAGAAGAACACAATATTGATTTATTTAGATAAGGCGAGTGAATAGTATGGAAACAATCCCTGTTAGTGTTTTAATGTCTATCTACAGCAAAGAAAAACCAGAGTATTTCCATCAGGCAATGGAAAGTATCATTAAACAAACCCAGCAGCCTGATGAAATTCTACTAGTTGAAGATGGACCTCTAACGTTAGAATTAACGACCATTATTCAGGAATATCAAGCAAAGCTAGGCAGGCAGCTGACGATTGTCGCATTAGAAGAAAATCAAGGATTGGGAACAGCACTAGCAATTGGTGTTAAACGTTGTCGTAACCAGTTGATTGCGCGGATGGATACGGATGATGTTATGGTTGAGCAACGATTACAAAAGCAATACGAAGCCTTTTTGAAAAATGAGGAGCTAGCGATTATCGGATCGAATATCATTGAATTTGAAGGCAGTATTGAGAATATCTTGGCTAGAAAGAATATGCCGCAAAGTAATGAAGAAATTAAGCAATTTTCTAAAAAACGTAATCCATTTAATCACATGACTGTTATGTATAAAAAAGCGGCGGTAGAAGCGGTTGGCAATTATCAACCACTAAAAGGATTTGAAGATTATTATTTATGGGTTCGATTATTAAAGCAAAATTATCTTGGATTAAACATGTCAGAGGTATTAGTATATGCTAGAACTGGCGTGGATATGTATGCTAGAAGAGGCGGATTGGCTTATCTGCTGCCCGGCTTAAAGGCTCGCTGGATTATTTATCAGGAAGGTCTGGGAAAAATCAATGACTTCTTATTTGTTTCATTGGCGCATACTGTTATTAGCTTAATGCCAAATAAAGTACGAGGTTCAATTTATCAAAAACAATTGAGGAAATAATTTATTTAGAGGAATAATTTAGGTAAAGAAGTTCCTTGTAATTCACATTTATAAGGAACTTGAAACCATTTCATCACATATTTTGTTTTTCATTCTTTAGGATATACATATAAAAACAAAGAGAATTAATAATAGCACATTGAAGTGTTGCTATAAAAGTTACCCATTTAGACAATAGAAAGACTATAGCTTTAATGTATAAATATAAAATTGTCGATAGAAATTTAGAATAAGAGAGGTTAAGTTAATGAAAAAAATTTTTATTTTGGTTGGAATGGCTACGGTTTTTGGCTATCATAGTGCTGTAGCTTTAGCTACTGACTCCCAAGTCCAAGAATCGAGTACAGTAGAACAAACAAGTGTCAGTGAAACAAGCGAATCAGTACCTACAAACAGTACAACAAAAACTGAAAATAGTACGGAACAAGGAACTGCGACTTCATCTTCTAAAGAAATTAAAATAACTGAAAGCAATAATGCTCAGATGGGAAAAGAAGCAAAAAAAGAATCAGAATTTATAACTTTTGATCCGAATAGACGTTCTGATTTAGCAATAACTTCGCGGGCGAGTACTTTTTCTAGTTTAGAAGCTTATATTTCTGCTAATGACAAAACACGTCCCGCTATTAGCTTTATCGATGTTTCTTCTCATAATGGTGAAATTTCAGTAAGTGATTATAATAATATGAAAAATTATGGCGTAAAAGGAGTCGTTGTAAAGTTGACAGAGTATACAACGTACGTCAATCCCTACGCAAAATCACAAATAGAAAATGCAAAAAAAGCTGGCTTAGCTGTATCGGTGTATCATTATAGCTGGTTTTCAACCCCAGCAATGGCAGAGGCAGAAGCAGATTTTTTTGCTGCTCAAGCAGTAAAACTTGGGCTTTCTAAAAACACTGTGATGGTTAATGATGCTGAACAGGTTGATATGACTCAAGGAAATGTTACATCAAATTCTGTTGTTTTTAAAAATAGATTAAACAGTTTAGGTTTTAATAGAGTCGCCCATTATTCAATGTTTGATTGGTTTAATAGGAAAATTTTGAATACAGATGTATTAGGTCTTCAGAATAGTTGGGTCGCTCAATATCCGTATAATCCGCTCAATTCTAATTTATTGCACACTAATTATGCTGCATGGCAATGGTCTTCAGAGGTCACTTTTCCAAGTGTAAATACAGGAATCGGCGGCAGATTTGATGTTAATATTGCATACAATAATTTATTTTTATCAGCGAATGATTCTTATGATGTGATTCAATATGAAAAAGCAGTTAATTTCAAAGCAAAAGTGAAAACAGGAATGAATCATGGAATTTACGGCAAAATCTATAATACCGAAGGCGACAACCCAAGATTGGCTAGCAGCCCTGCCTATGAAGGAAAAGATGTTGAAATCGTGAAAGAAGCAAAAACAGCCAGAGCAACGTGGTATCAATTTAAGGTAAATGGACAATTAGTAGGCTGGATGGATGCTTCAGGATTTGACAGTTATGACGAAATACAATATGAAGAAGCAGTAAGTATAAAAGCAAAAGTAAAAGCGGGACAAAATCACGGAATTTACGGTAAAATCTACTACACAGAAGGAAATAACCCAAGATTAGCGAGTAGTACAGCTTATGAAGGAAAAGATGTAGAAATCGTAAAAGAAGCGAAAACAGTGAAAGCTACATGGTATCAATTCAAGTTAGACGGTAAAATAATTGGCTGGATGGATGCCAAAGGTTTTGAAAATTATGATACGATTGAATACGAAAAAGCAGTAAATTTCAAAGCTAAGATTCAAACCAAACAGAACCACGGGATTTACGGCAAAATCTACTACACAGAAGGAAACAATCCAAGATTGGCAAGCAGTCCTGCCTATGAAGGAAAAGACGTAGAAGTAGTAAAAGAAGCGAAAACAGTAAAAGCTACCTGGTATCAATTCAAGTTAGATGGTAAAGTAATTGGCTGGATGGATGCTAAGGGCTTTGATAAGTATGATGCGGTTGAGTATGAAAAAGCAGTAAGCTTTAAGGCTAAGATCCAGACTGCACAAAATCACGGAATTTACGGCAAAATCTACTATACAGAGGGCAACAATCCGCGATTAGCGAGCAGTCCGGCTTACGAAGGTAAAACAGTAGAGATTGTAAAAGAAGCAAAAACAGTAAAAGCCACATGGTATCAATTCAAACTAAATGGCAAAGTCATCGGTTGGATGGATGCCAAAGGTTTTGATAAATATGATGCAATCGAATATGAAAAAGCAGTAAGCTTCAGAGCTAAGGTTCAATTGAATCAGAATCATGGAATTTATGGCAAAATTTATTATACGGACAGCAATAATCCACGATTAGCGAGCAGTCCGACCTATGAAGGAAAAGAAGTAGAGATTGTAAAAGAAGCAAAAACAGTGAAAGCTACCTGGTATCAATTTAAGTTAGACGGTAAAGTAATTGGCTGGATGGATGCCAAAGGTTTCGATAATTATGATGCGATTGAATATGAAAAAACTGTGTCTCTTAAAGGAAAAATTAAGACCGGAATGAATCATGGTATCTATGGTAAAATCTATTATACTCAAGGCAATAATCCAAGATTAGCCAGCAGCCCTGCTTATGAAAATAAAACTGTTGAAATTGTAAAAGAAGCAAAAACAGTAAAAGCTACCTGGTATCAATTCAAACTAAACGGCAAAGTCATCGGTTGGATGGATGCTAAAGGCTTCGATTTAATTCCTTAATCAGAGCAAAGTCAGATGAGGAAAATGGATAATACAATTAGTCTGAGGCCGTTTCTGATTTTGCTTTTTAGTGGGACGCTATGTGTGACTGGGATATAACTTGCAAGGTTATATTCCAGTCACTTTTTAACGTTAATCAATTTTTTAGAGGAAAAATATGTTATATTTAATTAGGAACTATAAAACATTATAAAGAGGTTGAAAATGAACAAGTACATAAAGTATGTTTATAAATTTTTCTTAGTGACAGCAATTTTAACGATGATGTGGGCAATTTTTACAACTATTTTTGCACCTAGGATTGGGGAAATTTATTCATTGTTTAGAAACACGCATTCCTATCGTACAGTTATAGCTATTAATATACTTTGCTTACTTTTTGCTTTAGGCTTGTATGCGTTTATTTCATATAGTTTAAAACGAAAGCGACAAAGTTGGAAATTAAGCAACAAAACAGCCTATGGTATACTTATCGCTGAACTTATCATTTATTTTGTGTCATTACTGATATTTCTTAAATTTATCGGTTTCAATCAGCCTGTGGATGATACAGCATTTACTTTGAAGTATTTACAGCAGTTATCTCAAGGGGAATCTTGGGGATTTAATTATATGTATTCTAATCCTCAAAATTTGCTGCTTATGTATATTTTTTCTATTATTCAGTTCTTCTTTGGTACAAATTATTATGCAATTATCATCATTTTTAGTCTTATGCATGTTTGTACGATAGTCTTAACCTTTTTTTCAATGAAACAGTTAAATGTTGGTAATTTGCCTGCGTTGATATCTATTCAGGTTTTGATATTTGCCTTTCAAGTTACGCTCCATGTCCCTGTAGCTTATACAGATATTTTGTCGCTATTTTTTATTGCACTAACAATGTTTTTCCTTACTAAATATCTAAAAGAGGATGTTGCACATAAAAAAGTAGTCATTCTTTTGACCATGATATTTTGTGCAATAGGATATATCAGTAAAGGTACAGTTTTGGTGCTGATCATTGCGCTAGCCTTATTTTTACTGTTGAAAAATACTGGAAAACGAAGAGCGATGGGCGTTTTGCCTTTTCTGGTCTTATTAGTAAGCAGTTTTTTTTGGAATCAATTTATTCATTCTCAGCAGTTGTTTCCGGATAATAACTATGGGCAACCGAATACTCATTATATTATGATGGGGTTAAACGGAACGCCGATTCCGGAGGATTTATCAAAAAAAGATACGTATAGATGGTCTGTGGGTACTTATTCTTCTGCCGATCAAAAATTTACTTGGAACATGTTTTTAACTGAACGATTACCAAAAGATAAAATTCAAAAAGAACATCTTAAGGTGATTAAAGAACGTTTGAACAATATGAATTTAAGACAGCTTATAAAAGCTCTCAATACTAAGGTCGCAGTTACTTGGAGTTCTGGCGACTTAAAATCTTCTTTTGAAATCTTTTTAAGTACGGGTCGCAAAAAAGACAAAATGTGGGTTTTTGAAAATAATGTCAGCGGATTAATTCTGTATGCGTTAATGATGGTGATTCAATATATCATTTATTTTGGCATTGTTTTTGCAGCAATCAAGTATTTTAAAAAAATGAATCTGTTCATCTTTTTTAATAGTATTTACATTACCGGTTATTTTGCCTTTTTACTTCTTTGGGAAGCTAGTCCGAGATATGCCATGGGCATTTTCATTCCAGCTGTTTTGGCTATCGGTTTACTGCTAAAAAAAGAGAATGAAGATCATAAAATAGAAACTAAAAAAGTATATTAATACATTTAGAGGCTGGGACGTCCCAGCCCTTTTTTTATTTTGTATGTTTTGATCTGCGGAGTGTCCGTTACAGTTATATTAAGATATTAGGCAACTTGTTGAAAGTTTTTAGTAGATATGAGAAAATGGAAAAGATGTAATTTCGAAAAAAATGATTGTCTTGAGGAGTTTAATCGTTAATCATGAATGAACAAGCAGAAACAGAGCAAATCAAGAAGATTCAAAAAGTCAATTTAGAAATGGCCAAATACTTCGTCCGATTCTGTGAACAACACCAATTGACTTGTTATTTTTGCGGCGGAGGCTGTATAGGAACAGTGCGAAATCAAGGATTTATCCCTTGGGATGATGACTTAGATTTTTTTATGCCGCGTGAGGATTATGAAAAGCTTTATGATTTGTGGATAAATGAAGCTGATCTGCAAAAATATCCGATTTTAAGACCTTCAGCAACTTATATTGATCATAATTCTTTCACAACAATTAGAGAAACTGATACCACTTTCATTAAGCCATATCAAAAAGATTTAGATATTCCTCATGGCTTGCCTATCGATATTTTTCCTTTAGATGGGGCTCCTGATTCAACAATTAAAAGAAAAATTCAAAAGATCTGGGCACTTATTTATGCATTATTTTGTTCTCAGGTTGTTCCGGAAAAGCATGGAGGAATTATGGCGTTAGGCAGTAGGATTTTATTAAAGCTCATTCCAACTAAAAAAGGTCGTTATAGAATTTGGTCACTGGCTCAAAAACAAATGACTAAATATGATTTCAACACTTCTGAATATGTCACTGAACTTTGTGTTGGTCCTAAATACATGGGGAATTTATATAAAAGAACGGACTTTGAAAAAGCTGTTTTTTTACCTTTTGAAGATACTAAAATGCCGGTACCAGTCGGCTATGATCGTTATTTAACGCAAGTTTTTGGTAATTATATGGAATTGCCGCCTGAAAAAGATCGTGTTTCGCATCATGATGCAGTTTATATTGATACAGAGCATTCTTATAAAAAATACAAAGGAATATACTATTGTACGAATAGTATAGAGGAGGAGTAAGAGATGATTACAGCGTTGATTATTGCTGGCGGCGTAGGCAAAAGAATGGGGCAGGATATCCCAAAACAATTTATCATGGTGGAAGATAAGCCGATTATTATCTACACATTAGAGTCTTTTCAAAAACACCCGATGATTGACAGAATTTTAGTGGTTTGTAAAAAAGGCTGGGAAGATACTTTACTGGCATATGCAAAAGAATATAATATTGATAAATTGAATTGGATTATCGAAGGTGGCAACAGCGGACAAGAATCTATTAGAAATGGTGTAGATTTTCTAAAAGAGCATTCGGATGAAGAGGATATTGTTGTTATTCATGATGGTATTCGTCCATTAGTGGATGAAATTGTCTTATCTGATGTTGTTGTTAAAAGTAAGGAATTCGGTAATGCGGTAACTTCATTACCTTACAATGAACAAATTTTTGTAAAAGAAACAGAAGAAACAACCAAACAATATATTAACAGAGAAACATTGCGCAGAGTTTCTACACCTCAAGCTTACAAATATGGCAAATTAGCATGGGCCTATGAAAAAGCGTTTAGAGAAAATATTGGGATTTCTGAGTCCTCATACACAAACACAATGATGGTTGATCTAGGTGAAACACTGTACTTTGCATTAGGCTCTGATAAAAATATCAAACTAACTACTCAAGATGACCTTCAATTATTCAAAGGCTATCTACGTATGAAAGAGGACTAGGAGGAGCATTATGTTTTCAAACAATGCATACTATCAGGCCGATCTTCAAAAAGTCATTTCTGCCGATATTGATTGGCAAAAATTTCAAGACAAAGCCTTTCTTGTGATCGGTGCTTCAGGCATGCTAGGTACATTTTTAATTGATTGTCTAATGAAACAAAATATTGACTACAATTCGAATATAACTATCTACGCAATGGGCAGAAGTCACCAGAAATTAGCAGAGCGTTATTCAGAATATAGCGAACATGCAAATTTTCATATTCATGCTGGAGATGTGACAGAAGCAATTACACTTGATGTACCCGTTGACTACATTATTCATGGCGCGAGCAATACTCATCCAAAAGCCTATTCAAGCGATCCGATTGGCACGATTATGACGAATATAAAAGGAACCCAGCAGGTCTTGGATTTTGCAAAGGAGATTCCGGGAACTAAAGTCTTATTTTTATCAACTGTTGAAGTCTACGGCGAAAATCGAGGTGATATTGACTCCTTCGATGAAAAGTATTGCGGCTATATTGACTGTAATACATTAAGAGCGGGCTATCCGGAAGGAAAAAGAGCGAGTGAAGCGCTTTGTCAAGCTTATATTCAACAATACAATTTAGATATTGTCATCCCAAGATTAAGTCGAATTTTTGGACCAACAATGTTAAAAGATGATTCAAAAGCTTCCTCTCAATTCATTTTGAATGCAATAAATAATGAGGATATTGTTTTAAAAAGCGCTGGCAATCAGTATTTTTCTTATTGTTACGTGGCTGATGCGGTTTATGGGTTACTTTTCTTATTACAGAAAGGGCAAAGCGGTGAAGCATACAATATCGCTAATCCTGCGCTGGATTTAACATTAAAAGATTTAGCCAATAAGCTGGCGGATCTTGCGGGAACCAAAGTGAGATTTGATTTGCCGGAACAATCAGAAGCTTTAGGTTATTCAAAGGCTACTACAGCAATTCTAGATATTGCAAAAATTCAACAATTAGGCTGGCAGCCTATTTACTCTTTGAATGATAGCTTAAATCAAGTGATGAAGATTATGAAAACTGAGGAGTGAACACGTGGTGCCAGAGATAAGTATCATAGTCCCTGTATATGGCGTTGAAAAGTATTTAGATAAATGTGTAAAATCAATTTTAAATCAAACATTTAAAGATTTTGAATTAATTCTTGTAGATGATGGTTCACCGGATAATTGTGGCGCGATGTGTGATGCCTATGCTGAAATTGATGACCGAATTGTTGTTGTCCACAAAGAAAACGGCGGACTGAGCGCTGCAAGAAATGCAGGAATAGAAATAGCTCGCGGGCGTTATCTTGGCTTTGTAGACAGTGACGATTATATTGAAACAGACATGTATGAGCTGTTATACACTAATCTGAAAAAAGAAGCGGCTGATTTGTCAATTGTAGGGCTTTTTGATTTATATGCAGGAAAAGAGCCTGAAATAAAAAAACATGAATATATTGTGACAGACATGCTTGGCGCTGCGAAAATTATTTTAGAAGGCAAGCTGGTTTCCGTAAATGCCTACAATAAATTATACAAAAAAGAAATCTTTGAGCACGTTCGCTATCCAGAAGGAAGAATTACTGAAGATGCAGCGGTTATTTTAAAGGTACTTGAGCAAACGACGAAAGTGGTTATTGATACCAGCCAGAAATATTATTATTATCATCGGGAAAATAGTATTTCCAGTAATCATTTCTCAAAAAAAGACCTTGATACAATCAAAGCTTGGGAAGACAATGAAAAACATGTTTTAGAAAATTACCCGGAATTAAAAGACCTTGTCCACACACGTGTTTGTTGGGCATATTTTATAGTTTTAGATAAAATGATGAATAGTCAAATAGAAAAAGAGGATCTGGTAACTCAAAAAGAAATTATCCGCTTTTTACGTAAAAATTCTCTATTTGTTCTTAAAAATCAATACTTTACTAAACAAAGAAAAATTGCAATGATTGCATTGAGTATTCATACTTATTTTTATAAACAATTATCTCGTTTTGAAAATAAAGTAGTTAAGAAAAAAAATAAATAGTTTTATTTGGGTAAGGAGAAAAGCTTGATGTTAAAAAAAATAGATGAAGTACTCACGAAAGCTGAGCTTCCTTTTATACTATTTTGGGAATTTATGTTAATTATACGAATGATAAGCACATACAGTATTATTCCTTCAAAAGTCGATAGTCTTATTTTTGCGCTTATTTCGTTGGTAGGGGGCATGCTCCTTTTAAGAAATGGTCTACAATGGCTGCAAAAAAAGCGAAAGCTAAGTATTTTACTGATTTTGTTTACTATTGCTTTAATTATTAGTTCCATTTTGAATGGATCAGCCGGGATGATCGCTAATTTTAAATTGATTATATGGCAAGCGTTATTTTTCTTTGTTGTTTATGAAATTGGCAAAAAAAATGATGGGCGTTTATTTAGATTAGTAGAAAAACTATTAGTATTTGTTTGGTTCATCTTGATTGTCATTTCTCTAGGTATGTTTTTTGTACAATTTAGTTATACTGCGCCGTTAGATAAGCTTTATTACGGTATTCGTATGGGCTTTGTTGAAAATCGTTTGTACGGAGTTTTTGTGGATCCAAACTATGGAGCAACTATTTCAGTAGTAGCGATTTGCTTTTCATTTCACTTGTTTCAACAAGCTAAGAATAAATTATACAAAGCGTTTTTAATCATTAGTATTCTTTTTGAATTCTTGTATGTTGTTTTGTCAGGTTCACGTACTGCGTTTATTGAGGTTATGGCCATCACGCTAGCTGGCACCTTCTTTTACTGCTACTATATGCAAAGAAATCATTCACTTATAAAGAAACTGTCCTATTCATTTATAGCAGGGATCATCGTTGTTGCGGGAATTTATCTAGCGATGAATCTAACTCAAAAAGTCTCTGTGGCTTCAGCGACTGCAGTAGAAAAAGTTATTGTTATCAAAAAAGATGAATCAAAAGTTTCCTTAGAACGTAAAGATGTAGGTGAAAATGCCGATGTTTCTAATAGTCGATTTAAGCTTTGGCGCAGTGCTTTTGAAATTTTTGAATCAACACCGCTAGTAGGAACGGCGCCTAAAAATATGGTTCCGTATGCTCAAGAGCATCTGCCTAAGACTTGGATCGCAGAAAAAGAACAAACTCCCCATAATTTTGTTTTTTATCTATTAGCCACTACAGGGCTAATTGGCACGATTCCATTTGTGCTTTTCATTGTATTTAGTATGATTAAAGCATTGCTTCATTTGTTTAAAATTGATATCGTTGAATATAAGGAGTATTTATACCAAAGTTTGATTGTTTTGACCATCTTGATTTCTGCATGCTTAATTACAGATGTTGTTTTAGTAAACAAGCTGGGCTCGATGTTGTTCTTTCTATACTTAGGGAATTTGAATTCAAAAAATGAACAAGAAACGAGTGAATAAATAATGAAAGAATTAAGTATTAATGAAATTCAAGAAACAAGTGTTGAAATTTTGGTTTATATTGATACTATTTGTAGAAAGCATAATATTGAGTATTCGGTTTTTTATGGAAGTCTGATTGGTGCTGAAAGACACCAAGGATATATTCCATGGGACGATGATTTAGATATCGTTTTGACACGCCCAAACTATGATCGTCTGATTAATATTTTGGCAAAAGAATCAACTTATTTACTTTTGAGTTTGGAAACAAGAGAAAATTATCGCTATACCTTTGCTAAATTAGTAGATCGACGGACATCTGTGAAAACAACGCAGTTCTACCATAGTGAAGATCCTGAACTAGGTGTATTCGTTGATATTTTTCCGATTGATGGATTTCCTGCAGATGTTGCTGTCAGAACAGAATTCGGTAATCGATGTGAATTGTATCGTTATAACATGCTTGCTTCCTTAAATGCCTCATACGCAATTTCGCGCACTTGGTGGAAAGCTTACGGAAAAAGAGTACTATTTTATCCCAAGCATCGTAAGCTGGTAAAGCAAGGCGGTTACGCTCATTGGAAAGAACTGTTTATGAAGGAAACAATTAAATATCCTATTGAAGAAACTTCTGTATGCGGGTATATTGAGTTTTTTGATGAGGAATGGGGAATTTTCCCAACAGAGTGGTTTGAGCATTATGAAGATATCATTTTTGCCGGAAAAAAAGTTCGAGCAATAAAAGATCGTGATAAGTTTTTAACGTTACGCTATGGGAACTACATGGAACTGCCGCCAGAGCATGAAAGAATAACCCACCATCCATATACATTTTATTGGAAATAAGCCAAGTAACGGGAGGATAGCTTAATGAAAAAAAATTTTACTGTTTCTGTTGTTATGGCTACCTACAATGGTGAACGTAATATAATTGAACAACTGGATTCTCTCAAAAATCAAACATGTCTGATTGATGAGTTGCTTATATGTGATGATGGCTCAACAGACCAGACAGTAGAAATTATTCAAAAGTATATAGATGAACATCATTTAGAGAATTGGAAAGTAACGGTCAACCCTGTGAACAAAGGCTGGCGTCAAAATTTTATAGATTTGCTTGTTCAAGCTCAAGGTACTTATGTTTTTCCATGTGATCAAGATGATATTTGGCATATAGATAAAATTGAAAAAATGAGTACTAAAATGGCCAATAATGCAGATATCGCTGTTTTAGTTTCCAACTATGAGGAAAAAATCGAAGAAGGCGGACATTCTTCTAAGCTAAGAACTTTAAAAACAAAGCAAGTTGGCACTGATGAAAAAGTTGTTTTCGTACGTGACAATGTTATTTTGAAGCGACCTGGCTGTGTATATGCTGTTAGAAAGGATTTTATTCCCAAAGCAGTCGAGTATTTTAACCAAGCATTAAATTCGGCACATGATCTTGCTTTGTGGGCAAGTGCGCTTGCGGTTGATCGGTTATATTTATTAAATGAAGCGACCATTACTTTTAGAAAACATGGCAATAGTACGTTCAAAAAAGAGATGGTGAAATCCGAAAAAGCAAGCAAGTATCAATATAGAATTAATATGCTGAATAGATATAATGAACGTTTAAACTCATTAAAGGAGTTCGTCCTATTGGATAAGGACGTAGCAAACAAAGAGCAAAAAGAAAAAATCATTCATCAAATGATGCAGGAAAATACAGACAGAGTACAATTATTGGAAAGAAAAAAAATTGGAAAGATTATCTTTTCTTTTAATGTTTATAGCAAGCCGTTTGATTATTTTGCGGATATTTATCATATGATGAAATTAAGTTTAGGAAAAGAATGAGGGCATAGAATTGAACGAAAAAGCGAAGGCAGTCATAAAAAATCTATATTATACCGTTGCTGCGAATTTTGCGACTCTGGGTATTTCCACTCTGCTAAGTCTGGTCGTTCCTAAACTACTTGGAGTTACAGAGTACAGCTATTGGCAGCTGTATGTTTTTTACTCATCCTACGTAGGCTTTTTACATCTAGGCTGGATTGACGGTATCTATCTGAAAATCGGCGGTGAAGAATACGAAGATCTTGAAAAAGAAGACTTAGGGTCTCAATTTTGGTATCTGGGTATTTTTGAAACAGTCGTGTCTATTGCATTAATCCTATGGGCAGCCTTTTTCTTGCCACCGAGCAATAAATCTGTCATCTTAATGCTTACAGCAGTTGTCTCGTTAATAACCATTGCCAAGACGTTTATTCTGTATATATTCCAATCGACGAATCGTATTAAGGAATATGCACAATTGTCCCGAAGCGATCGCTATTTATATGTGGCCTTTATCGGTGTGTATTTTCTCATAGGCGGCCGCAGCTTTTTCTGGTTGATTGTTCTTGATATTTTATCTAAATTGATTATGACACTTTGGGGCATGTATCGGATCAAAGATATGCTAACCTGTAAATTAGTCAGTCTGAAAAAACTATTTCCGGAAATTCTGGATAATATCAATATAGGCAGTAAGCTTATGCTTAGCAGTGTTGCAAGCATGCTGATCATTGGAACTATTCGTTTCTTCGTTCAAAAGAAATGGACCATTGAAACGTTTGGTAAGCTTTCATTCACCTTGAGTATCTCAAACATGTTTTTAACCTTTGTAAATGCAGTAGGCGTGGTTATGTTTCCGCTATTACGGCGTACTAATCAGGAGAAGCTCCCTGCATTGTTTAAAACACTGAGAGATCTCTTTGTACCAATCACTTATGCGATTCTATTATTTTATGTACCTGCCAAATATATTCTCTCTCTTTGGCTGCCGGAATACGCTGAAAGTTTAAAATTTATGGGCATTCTATTTCCCATTGTTATTTACGAAGGCCGCATGTCCTTATTGATCAATACGTATTTAAAAGCGTTACGTAAGGAGAAAACCATTTTGCTTGTCAATGTTACTACATTGACGTTATCGTTAATTTTATCTATTACAATTATTTTCGGTTTTGGCAACTTAACTTGGGCAGTAGGATTAATCTTGATTAGCTTGGCTTTCCGATGCAATTTTGCCGAGTTTTTCTTGTGCAAAATAATGGATATACGGTTTAGCAAAACGATGATTTTTGAAACCCTATTGACGATTCTATTTATCTTAAGTAATTTGTTCTTTAATGGAAGCTTCCTGAGTACTGCGGTTTATGGAGGCTGCTATCTGCTCTATATATTGCTAAATAACAGAACGATAATTCGTAGTTTTAAAGAATTTAAAAATTTATTGAAAAGCGAATAATAGTGTAATTAATCGAATTAAAAGCCGGGATAAAA
The DNA here is from genome assembly GCF_044909655.1 of Enterococcus sp. UD-01. Lineage (NCBI taxonomy): Bacteria > Bacillati > Bacillota > Bacilli > Lactobacillales > Enterococcaceae > Enterococcus > Enterococcus sp. UD-01. The sequence goes on from NZ_JBIYEU010000008.1 coordinate 100,284, forward strand.
CTAAAAATAGTTTTGTTCCGGCTTTTAATTAGGAATAGATAAGACAGGGGAATAAAAAGTCCGGTTTCTCGGCAAATTCAGGATTTTTTAGTTGCTTAGTAAATGTTCCTTTGATAGACAAAAATAATGAACTTTGCTACAATTTGTATAAACTTAAGGAGGAGAATAATTGAAAAAGAAGTTTGGTTATTTAGCGGTGGTTTGTGCGATTGTTTTTTTGGTAGCGCCAACATTAGCAATTGCAGAAGAAAAGGTACAGGGGACAAAAGAAGCAACAAGTGATACAGCTATTTTACAAGAGAGTACTACTGTAGAAAGTATAGCTTCTACAACTGAAAGTAGTGAAACGAAAGAAGAAACCCAGTCCACAACAGAAGTGGTGGAAACAACGGAAGCGACCCAAGAGGCTCCAACAAATATGCCAGCAATAACCTATGCTATTTTTAACAGTCAACAAGGCTGGCAGCCGGAACATAAAAATGGTGAGGTCAGCGAATTTTCTAATGAAGGTATTGAGGCCTTGAAAATTAGCATTAATGGAACAGAGCAGACAGAAGGGATTCAGTATCGTACGCACGTATCCAAGGTTGGTTGGCAAAATTTCGTTCAAGCAAATGAGCAAAGCGGTGTGGTTGGGCAAACAATAGAAGCCGTGGAAATGCAATTAACTGGAAATCTTAAAAATACCCATGATCTTTATTATCGGGTCAAAGCGAAAGGGTTTGGTTGGCTGGACTGGGGCAAAAATGGTCAGACAGCAGGCACATTGGGCTTTACATATTTTATAGAAGGAATTCAAATCCAACTAGTAGCCAAAAGTGATAAGGCACCAGGCGAAACCAAACGTCCGGTCGTGCAATATAAAAAGCCAACGATTAATTATCAAAGCCATATAAAAAACATTGGCTGGCAAGCAAGTAAATCGAATGGCCAAATGAGCGGAACTACTGGAGAAGATAAACGAATAGAAGCACTGAAATTTCAGATAACGAACGCACCTGTTGCTGGCGGTATTGAATACCGCAGTCATGTTCAAAATATTGGCTGGCAAAACTATGTGGCAAATAATGCTGTCAGTGGAACGGTTGGTCAAAAGAAACAAGCTGAAGCTGTTACACTTCGTTTAACAGGTGAACTCGCACAACACTTTGACATTTATTACCGGGTTCATGCAAAGAATTTTGGGTGGCTAGATTGGGCTAAAAATGGTCAAAATGCAGGAACGGCTGGCTTTAGCTATCAAATTGAAGCAATTGAAGCGCAACTCGTTCAAAAGGATAGCGTTTTTAAAGGCGCAACTGAAAAATACTTTGTTCAATTTAAACAGCCGAATATTGTTTATCAAAGTCATGTTCAAGATATCGGCTGGCAAGCAGCAAAAAAAGATGGTAAAACAAGTGGAACCGTTGGTAAAGGCAAGCGAGTGGAAGCCTTGAAAATAAAAATAGAGAATGCACCCGTTTCAGGAGGCATCAGCTATCGCAGTCATGTTCAAAATATCGGCTGGCAAAACAAGGTTTCAAATAATCAAGTCAGCGGAACCGTTGGTCAATCAAAACGAATTGAAGCTTTTGATATAAAATTGACCGGCGAATTGGCTAAACATTTTGACGTGTATTATCGTGCCCACACAGAATTTTTTGGCTGGCTGGGCTGGGGTAAAAATGGGAGTATAAGTGGAACATCAGCGTACAGCTTTAGATTAGAAGGAGTGGAAATGCTGATTGTTAGAAAAGGGAAGCAGGCGCCAGCTTTATCTGCTTCTTACAAAAAAGCACCGGCTGATATCAAAAATTACTATTTGACAGCGCCGAAGCGGGTAGAGGTGAAAACCAAACATTACTATACAAATCGTGCGTTAAGTAAAGGAAATACGATAGCTGCCGGTACGGTGATTAATGTCAAGCGTCGAGTAATCGATAAAAATGGTTACCCTTTATTAGAAACGCCATATGGTTATATTACTGCCAATAAAAAGATCGTGGCTTCAACGGCAAAAGGTCAGAGGACTTACATGGACGTTCCTTATTATAATCAAATGTCTTATGGTTATCCTAATGGTTGTGAGGAATTCTCACTATATATGGCATTGTCCTATTTAGGCGCAACCAAAAATCAAACGATTCACCAAGTGACCAACGCTGTGCCTAAGGTAGCTTCTTGGGGCAATCCCAATGACGGATTTAACGGTGATCCGAAGCAATCAGGTGGTTTTCACACGATTTATCCGAAAGCTTTTACTCCATACGCCAAGCGCTATGCACCTAACTCAAAGGACATCAGCGGTGTTGGCACAGATAAATTCAAAGAAGAGCTCTTAAAAGGTAATCCTATTGTCGTTTGGGGAACGTATCCATATTTAGCTCCGCCAAAAGTCTATAGTACCTATTACGGTTCTTGGAAAGTAGAGAACTTGCATGTATGGTTAATTACTGGCTTTGATGGAAATACCTTTTATGTAGCTGATCCTATTTACGGAAAACTGCAAGCAAGTGAAAATACAGTCGCTCTTTCTTACAGTCCTAACAAGATGGCTGTGACTATTGATAAATAGAAAATGAGGAATTGAAGATGAAGTCGAAAAAGCCATTACTTCTATTGTGTGTGATCGTTTTAATTGTCGGAAGCTATTTTATTTTTAATTTGACGAATCGGAAGAGTCAAAATACGGCTAATCCTTTTCATTCAACTGAAACAAAGGAATCGTCCGAATCATCCGTGATCCAATATTCAAGTGTGAGCGAAACCTCTTATAGTCGTGAACATGTGGAATTGTCTACACAAGAGTTAACGAATTATCGTGAGCAGATTGAAAAAGCCGGTTATGACAGTACTTTGTTCAATGATCAGGAAATCCAAAAAATGGCTGATGAGCTTTCTGAAAGTCATCAATCAGTTTCTGACTATTTAAAAAATCAGACAGACAAAAAAACAGACGATAATGAAATTAAACAAGCAAGAAAAGAGTTGTTAAATGCAGGAATTGATGCTGACAAAATGCATGATAATGAAATTATAGCCTTACTCAAAAAAGCCAAAAAAGAAAACAAAACAATTGTTGAAATTGCTAAAAATAATTAACTATGTAAAGGTAACAATGAAAACTTTGTGATTGATCATCGAGTTGAACTAGCTGTCAAGCGAGGATAGCTAGTTTTTTTACAATAGCATTTGCGACTTATACATGATACACTTACAAAGGAAATAATTTGCTGCAGGATAAAAGTATTGGAGTGAAAAGTTTGGAACGAATTTTAATCACTGGAGGAGCCGGGTTTATAGGTTCAACTTTAGCAAATTTTTACAGCAAAGATCATAAGGTTGTTGTAGTGGATGATTTGTCTATGGGAAATAAAGCCAACCTAGATCATTCTGAAAATGTTTGTTTTATCAAAGGAAGTGTTACAGATAAAAATTTAGTTGGACAGTTGTTTGAAGAACATCACTTCGACTACATTTTTCACTTAGCTGCTGTCGCTAGTGTTGCGGACTCTGTAGAACGGCCGTTAGAGACCCATCAAGTAAATTTTGACAGTGCCTTTTATTTACTAGAGTTAGCGAGAAAACAAAAAGGGTTAAAACGCTTAATTTTTGCATCTTCAGCAGCAGTTTACGGAGATGAGCCTACACTGCCAAAACAAGAAGAGTCTGTGATTCGCCCGTTAACTCCTTATGCAATTGACAAATTTGCAGCTGAAAAATACGTGGTAGACTATTATCATCTATATGGTGTTCCTACAAGTGCGGTGCGTTTTTTCAATGTTTATGGACCAAAGCAAAATCCAAAATCACCTTATTCCGGTGTCATTTCTATTATGATGGATCGTTATAAAAAGCTGATAGCCGGCAAGGAAGCTGTATTTACAATGTTTGGCGACGGTAGTCAGTCAAGAGATTTTGTCTTTATTGAAGACGTTATTCAAGCGTTGAAACTTGTCGCCGTTTCTGAACAAACCCTAGGTGAAGTTTATAACGTTGGGACAGGAACAGAGATTGATTTAAATGAACTAACACAAACCTTAGATGAACTTTTAAATGTTCAATTACCAATTGATTTTCAAAAAGAGCGCTCTGGAGATATTAAGCATTCACTTGCAGATATTTCCAAATTGAAAACGATTGGTTACGAGCCGCAATATACAATTAAATCAGGTCTTAAAAAATATGTGGATTATGAAATGAACTAATGCTGACCAAAAGTAAAGACAGATGGCTTAACTTGTGCCGTCTGTTTTTTTACAAACGTTTATTGATCCTTTATAAAATCAGAAGTGTTTGCCCCGTTGGTATAAGAATGTTACAATAGCCTCGATTGGAGTGACGGAAGTGACAGACATAATTGCCCATAGAGGAAGTAAAGGTACCCATCCGGAAAATACTTTAGCGGCTTTTAAGGAGGCTATTCGCGTTGGAGCAGACGGTATTGAGCTGGATGTACAGCAAACAAAAGATCATCAGTTAGTCGTGATCCATGATGAAACGCTTGAACGCACAACCAATGGTCAAGGTGCTGTTGGGGAATCAACTTTAGCAGAAATAAAACAATTGGATGCAGGTACTTGGTTTATTGAAAATCCACTAGTTCAAGAGATTCCTACGCTAGAGGAAGTATTGGCGCTCTTAGTGCAGGAAAAGTTTCAGGGCTTTTTAAATATTGAGCTAAAAACAGATAAGGTGCATTATGAGGGAATTGAACAACGAGTCGTGACACTAATGAACACTAATCAGTGGGCATTTGATTATATGTATTCCAGCTTTTATTTCAAAAGTTTGGAAAAAATTCATGAAATAGACAGAAAGAGTAGGCTTGCTTCTGTTTTTAGAACCGCTGCTGAGGATGAACAGCAAGCGTATCAAGCTTCCTTTATTGAAGGGATTCATCCTAATATTCAATGGGTATTGACACATTTGGATGAGGTAAGGAAATATCCTAAAAGCATTCGTCCCTGGACAGTAAATGAAATAGAACAAATGAAGCTTATTTTAAGCTATCAACTCGCGGGATTTCATACTGACTTTCCGGAAAAAGCAGTAAAGCTTCGTAAGTTATTAGTAGATGAAGGATGAAAAATGTGAAAAAAGTATTAGTAATTGCCGGCCCTACTGCTGTAGGCAAAACGGCTTTAAGTGTGGAGCTGGCTAAAAAATTAAATGGAGAAATTATCAGTGGCGATTCTATGCAGGTGTATAAGCAGCTGGATATTGGCACAGCAAAAGCCACTGAACAGGAGCGTGCGGGGATTCCGCATTATTTAATCGATTGTCGGGAATTATCAGAAACTTATTCTGTTGCTGATTTTCAAAAAGAAGGACGGCAGGCGATTGAAGCGATTCATACTAAAGGAAAGCTGCCGATTGTGGTGGGCGGTACTGGTTTGTACATTCAGGCATTGTTGTATGATTTTGAATTAGGCTCAAAAGACGAATCCTCGGAAATTCGCCAGACCTATGAAACATTTGCTGAAGAACATGGTAATCAGCGCTTATGGACATTGTTGGAAGAAAAAGATCCGAAAGCAGCTGCCAGCATTCATTTTAATAATCGAAAAAAGGTCATTCGTGCTTTAGAGGTGTTTGACAAAACAGGCCATAGCATTCTAGCACCTAAGGAAACACCTAAACAGCTATATGATTATTTTTTGATCGGGTTAGAAACAGAGCGTGCGCTTTTATATGATCGGATCAATACAAGGGTGGATGCCATGCTGCAGGAGGGTCTTTTAAAAGAAGCCGAATTACTTTATCAACTGCAGCCGGAGCAGTCTGTTCAGGGGATTGGTTATAAAGAGTTTTTCCCTTATTTTGCCGGAGATGAATCCTTAGAAGCTGCCGTTGCGCAGGTAAAGCAAAACTCAAGAAGATATGCCAAACGCCAGTTAACCTGGTTTAAAAACCGAATGCAAGCCAGCTGGTGGGATTTAGTTCAGCATCCTGAAACCCTTCCTGTATTGGAACAGAGGATAACGGAATGGCTTGCTTCTTCGAAAGGATAAATAATGGAAAAAACAATAGAAAAAGTTATTTTAGTCGGTGTAGAGACAGAAGATAATTTTCCTCATTTTGAAAGTTCAATGAAGGAATTGGCCAATTTAACCACAACTGCACAAGGAGAAGTGGTCTTTACCGTCACGCAAAAACGGGCAAGAGTCGATCGACAAACCGTTATTGGCAAAGGTAAAATGCTGGAGCTAGCACAATTAACAGATGCTTATGAAGCCGATTTGGTTATCTTCAATCATGAACTATCTCCAAGACAGAATCAGTTAATCGTCGAAGCTTTAGGTGTAAAAGTGATTGATCGCGTTCAGCTCATTTTGGATATTTTTGCTATGCGTGCTCGTTCTAAAGAAGGGAAACTACAGGTGGAATTGGCGCAGCTGAATTACCTTTTGCCACGTTTAGTTGGACAAGGAAAACAGCTGTCACGTCTAGGCGGCGGGATTGGTACAAGAGGTCCTGGAGAAACAAAGCTGGAATCTGATCGGCGTCATATTCGCAACAAGATTACAGCAATTAAGCGAGAGTTAAAAGAAGTAACGGCTCATCGGGAACGAAGCCGACAAAAAAGACAATCATCTGATCTATTTCAAATTGGCTTAATCGGCTATACCAATGCAGGGAAATCAACGATTTTAAATGTTTTAACCGCTGCGGAAGCTTATTCTCAGGATCAGCTTTTTGCTACCTTGGACCCTTTAACTAAAAAATGGCAGCTGCCCCAAGGGATGATCGTGACCCTTACAGATACTGTTGGCTTTATTCAAGAATTACCGACGCAGCTGATTGAAGCTTTCCAGTCAACCTTAGAGGAAAGCCGCAGTATGGATCTTTTAATACATGTGGTGGATGCCAGTGCTGAAGATCGTTTAGCACATGAGCAGACAGTAGTGGAGCTGTTAAATGAGCTGGATTTAGAAAAGCTCCCGGTTTTGACCGTTTATAATAAAAGTGATCAGCTGGATAATGAAGACTTTATTCCTACACTGTTTCCGAATGTGCTGGTGTCTGCCAAAAGCCCCAACGCTAAAGAGGCGTTGACCAAAGCTGTTCGTGAACAATTAATGGAGTTGTTGGTTCCGTATGAATTTTTCATTTCCGCTGCTGCAGGGCACACATTAAGTGAACTAAAACGCCACACCTTGTTATTATCAGAGCAGTTTGATGAAGAGCAGAATGCGTATCATGTAAAAGGTTTTGCTAAAAGTGGTTCTAAATGGCTGCTAGCTGATGCTTAAACGAAAACAAATGAACAAAGGAATTCAGCTTCCTTGTTCATTTGTTTTTTATTTCAGGTAGTTATTCGCATTTTAGAATGATATACTAAGTAAAAATAGGTTTTTAAGGCGGTATTTTATTGTGCAAATGTTTGTTAAAAGAAATAAAAAGAATCTTTTGTTTTATGGCGGTTTATTCATAGTGACGTTATTGTATCTTGGAAATTTTAAAATGGACATGAAAACAGATGATGGCTGGTTTATGATGATTTCTAAAGAATATAATTTGCTGGAATTTTTAAAGTGGCGTTATGCGAACTGGTCTGCGCGTTTATTTCCAGAAACGATGTTGTATTTGATTTTTTTAGTGCCATTATTTGTGCATCATTTCATTAGTGCATGTGCTTGGTTTTTATATAGTTTTTCCTTTGTGCGTCTATTTCATCAGCAAGTGAGTCGTAAAAAATTTTTATTGGCTTTTTTTTCGTTGGGATTTATTCATGTAACGATTATGAAGGATGCTCTTTTTTGGCTGACCGGTGCGACAAATTATTTATGGCCATTGGCTCTAGGCGTATTCGCTTTAATTCCCTATGCAGATAGTTTTTTTAGAGAGAAAAAAACAGCGATCTGGCCTTATATACTTCCTGCATTGCTGTTCGCATTTTCCAATGAGCAGTTGATTGTTTGTGTGGTTGGCATTGCGCTGGTTTATCATGGTGCAATGCTCTTTAAAAAACGTCCACACAATCACAGCTTACTTGTGTTGACAGGCCTTTTTGTATTTGGACTTCTGACGATGTATTTTGCCCCGGGAAATGCGTTGCGAATGGAGCAGGAAGTCGCTATGTGGATGCCAGATTTTCATAAGTTAAGCATCTTTTCAAGAGTAATGAGAGGAACTAGCTGGCTATTTGAAGGTTGGCAGACAAAATTACTATTGCCGTTTTTATTAATTTTAGTGCTGTCCTTATTAATCGATCATTCAAAAGTGTTAGCAAAAATAACCTGTGGGTATCTGACTTTTTTCTTTTTATTGGTGTATAATTTTCCCGATAAGTTTACTAATTTTCGGTTAATTAGTGAAAGACTCTGGGTAGAGCCTTTAAAAGCAGGTCGCTTTTTTGCCGGACCAGTAGTGAATGCGGCTGCGCCTTATGTCTTATGGCTGCTCTTTTTTGGACTGATTATTGCGTTGTCAATAACTGTGACACAAGAAAAGATCTTTGTAAGTCTAAGTTATATGGCTGCTTTGCTAGCTTCGGTTCTTATGTGGCTTTCACCGACCATGTATGCCTCTGGAGCAAGAGTCTTCATGTGTTCCTCTATTTTCTTAATTATTATTCTCTATCGACTTTATCAGCAGTTTACTGCTAAATGTACATTGAAGCAGCAAGCTTATGTATATTTTTATGGTTGCTTTATACCAGTGATTCATTTATTGTTTGTTTTATTGTTACGTTAGGCGATTAATTGACCTGCTCGTGAGAAGTATTAGACTTGCGAAGTAGGTCTTTTTTTGTGAAAAGCGGTCTATTTTTCAATATTTTCAAAAGTTATGTAAGAAAACCTTACATAAATCATTGACAAGAGAAAAAAGTATTGCTATTCTATATCTAACTAAGAGAGGGGGGTGGATATGAGAGAGAAAGAACTGAGGAGATCGATGTCAGTTTTTCCAATTGGTACAGTCATGAAGCTGACGGATTTATCGGCGCGTCAGATCCGTTATTATGAGGAACAGGATTTGATTCATCCAGAAAGAAGTGAAGGCAATCGGCGTATGTATTCACTGAATGATATTGATGTGTTGCTTGAAATCAAGGATTATTTATCTGATGGTCTAAATATGGCCGGGATTAAGCGTGTCTATGAAATGAAGCTGGAAGAACAAATGCATGCACAGGAGTCGAGCAAGCCGCTTACAGATGAGGATGTGCGTAAGATCTTATACGATGAACTGATTTCTCAAGGTGGACTGACTCAACAGAATCCATTCCAATCAAAAGGGCCTAAGTTATAACTGATTAGTTACACAAAAAATGAAGGACGTGAAAGAAGACTATGACAAAGAAACAAAACACAGTAGAAGATATCAAACGTATTGCAGAGGAAGAGAATGTTCGATTTTTACGATTAATGTTCACGGACATTATGGGAACAATCAAAAATGTAGAGGTGCCAGTGAGCCAGCTGGATAAAGTATTAAGCAACAAAATGATGTTTGATGGTTCTTCTATTGAAGGTTTTGTCCGTATTGAAGAAAGTGACATGTATTTGTACCCTGATTTATCCACTTGGATGATTTTTCCGTGGGAAAGCGATCATGGGAAAGTCGCGCGTCTGATTTGTGATATTTACAATCCGAGTGGCGAACCTTTTGCTGGTGATCCGCGCGGGAATTTAAAGCGTGCGCTGGAAGATATGAAGGAGCTTGGGTTTACGTCATTCAATCTTGGGCCAGAGCCTGAATTTTTCTTGTTTAAATTAGATGAAGATGGGGAGATTACGACCGATTTGAATGATCGCGGCGGCTACTTTGATTTTGCGCCGACGGATTTGGGTGAAAATTGTCGTAGAGATATCGTTCTTGAGCTGGAAAGTCTAGGTTTTGAAGTAGAAGCTTCGCATCATGAGGTGGCGCCTGGTCAGCACGAAATTGATTTCAAGTATGCGGATGTCATTGAAGCTTGTGACAATATTCAAACCTTTAAACTTGTTGTAAAAACAATTGCGAGAAAGCACGGACTGCATGCGACATTTATGCCAAAACCGTTATATGGAATCAATGGTTCAGGTATGCACTGCAATATGTCTTTATTTAAAGAGGAAGAAAATGCCTTTTATGATGAAAATGGCGCAATGCAGTTAAGTCAAACAGCCTATCATTTCCTAGGTGGGTTATTAAAACACGCACGTGCTTATACAGCGGTCTGCAATCCAACTGTTAATTCATATAAACGTTTAGTGCCTGGCTATGAAGCGCCGGTATATGTGGCTTGGAGTGGACGCAATCGTTCGCCGCTTGTGCGCGTACCGGAATCGCGCGGTGTATCCACTCGTCTGGAACTGCGTTCGGTTGATCCTTCAGCGAATCCATATTTGACAATGGCTGTCTTGTTGCAGGCTGGACTGGATGGAATTCGCAATGAGATTACGCCACCGGATGCTGTTGATCGCAATATTTATGTCATGAATGAAGAAGAGCGCAAAGAAGCGCAAATCTACGACTTGCCTTCTACACTGCATAATGCGATTAAAGAACTGCGTGAAGATGAAGTTATGATTGATGCGTTAGGGAGTCACATTTATGCGAACTTTGTGGAAGCGAAACGTATGGAATGGGCTGCCTTTCGTCAAACAGTTTCTGAATGGGAAAGAGAACAATATTTAGAGCTTTATTAATAGTAAAATAAGTATACGAAAAATAGTTGAAACATCCTGAGAAAGGAAGTTTCAACTATTTTTTTGTGGAATTTAACGTTTTTTCTCTGTTATTTTATCGTTTGTTAACGTTATTTAATTAAGGTTGGATAAAATACGTTTTATTTATAAAAATAGAAAAATAGTGGGTGTATTTTATAATTTTATAGAAATAAAGATATCTAAATTATAATTATATGCTTTATATAAAGGCTTTTTTTGATTTTTCGATTTATTATTTTTGTATAAATAATTTGTTGGTTTGGGTCTGTTTTTATTTTGGGTTATTTAATTAATTCAAGGCTTATTTTAATTGGTATTTTGTTATTTCCATATTGAATAGATGTTATTTTTGTAATATACTAACTTCTGTTAAGTTTTTGAGATCGAGAAAAAATGATTCTTAAAGGAGAGATCGTTGATGCTTCAAAACGAAGATGGCATGACTCTCGCAGAAGTTTTAATATCAGTCGTCATACTAGGCACGACATTTATGCTTTTTGCATCAATGATCGTTAGAAATCAGAAGTTCATTGCATTGAATGAAAAAGTAAAAGAAGCGCAGTATGTTCGCGATGATATAAAAGAATGGATGGGGTATCGTGCGCAATCACAGGATATAGCCGGTTTAAATCAATATGTTTTTATCCACAGTGTTAAAAAGAATAACAGTCTGACAGATAAGCAACAGACGCGAATTAAATATCTGATTCTGGATAATTCCGGCATACAAAAAGGTCCATATACAGGTTCTCCCACACTTTATGGAGAGCAAGCGATAGTTTATGGAGATCGTGCGCCAGGTGGTGAAAATAAAGAGAGAAAGATTGAATATAAGTATTCAAATAAAGAGAGTACCTTACCAAGCAGTTTTAAGGATGCTCACGGTAAAAGTACTGAAGAGGCTAATTATTTAGGCAAATACATAGGAAGTGAAACGAAGAACTCTTTTTTAGTCATATGTAAAATAACGGACAAAGCAGCAAACGCGAAAGATTATCGTGAAGAAGGATTGGAACTGACCTTGGAAGTTTACGATGAAGATACAGGTAAATTTATGACAGATACTGTTTTTAAATGGGTTGCTGATTATTAAATGAAGGGGTAAATCATGAAGAACATTCTAAAAGATGAACAAGGTGTAACTTTAGTAGAACTGATTGCAACTTTGGCTGTGTTTCTAGTCGTGTTGTTCTTTTTTGGAATGATTATGAGCAGTCTTAGTAAAGGTTACGCTATTCAAAGTAGGCAGGTTAAACTTCAGCAAATGGCTAATGACATGGTCGTCCAAATGATTGGCATTGTTAATAAGGAAGGCATTTATGAAAAAGCCGGCTATTTAGGAAAATTTAAAACGGATAGTGTTACAGGAAAAAGCTCGTGGCAGACTGACCAAGTCGTCGTCGTTTTTGACCCTGATCGTTCTGATTTAAAAACCTTTGACTGGACAGAACCTGGTACAAATAAAATTGCTATAACGGATATTTTGGATGCTTCAAAAAGTAACGGTAAAATTTATCGTTTACCAAACCACAAGTCTAAAGTGAAAATTTTCCAGCATAAAAATAAAAATGAATCACTAAAAACCCAATTTGAGTCGCCAAATTATCGTGACACTTTTACGATTCAAAATAGTGTAACGATTCTCTTTTATGAAGGAGACATTGATTTTAATCAGTATGTAGAAGCTGACGGAGAAACAATCAATTTGTCTGGAGCGAATGGTATTGAAGAAAAAGAAGCGAAAAAAATCTTATACATCAGAAATGCAGAGTTAACATATCGAGATGAGAAGAAAGCGAAAGGAGAGATTCCCGGTGAAGGACGTTGGTAAAAAGCTAAAAGAAGATGATGCGGGTTATGCATTACTTTATACACTGGGAGTAATTATACTTATAGGTTTGCTGATGATGGGCATTTTTATGAATGCCAGAAATAACTATGTTCAAATTTCAGAAGTTGATAAGATCACTAAAACGAAAGATATTAAAGAATATGCCTTGCAGGACGCTTCTGCTAAATTGAAAAAAGCTATCCGTGAAAAGGTATCGGCTAATGAGAATCTTGGCAAAGGAAGAAGTAAAGCAGAAGATGTTGCGTATCTAAAACCAAGTATGGTTGAGGTTGCTGCTGAATTAAAGGATAAACTGAAAAAAACAGGAATTGGAAAAAACAAAGATTTTTCTTATGAAGTTACTATCCTTACAGAGCCGACGGTCGTAGCGACAAATGAAGTGTATAAGTTTGTTTCAGATGAATCGACTGGAGAAAACGGCTGGATAAAAATCAGTCCGACAAAGGAATTTGCTGATGTGACTAACACGAAAACGACCTTTGCCTTAGAAGTGAAAGTAACACGAGATAAAAAGAATGCTTCTCCGATGATTACAACGGATCATGAGGATTACGTTTATGAGTTTCAATGGGAGAAAAGAAAACTGACACAAAGCAACGGAAAACAAACAGCTAACCAAAATGAAACACAAAAGCTGGAAACCTGGCGCTATATCTATTATGATACGCCCTTGTCCAATGGCGAAGAAGTGATTTCAGCGGATGCATGGACTCGTAAAATGGATCGAATTTATAATTATCAATCAGATAAGAAAGAGTTTCCTTGGGGACAGTCTAATGTAAATAAAACTTCTTGGTACGATCCTACAAAGGATACTACTTACGGTTATCATAATACTTACAAATTTTTATCAGATTATAAAGATCGGGATACTTTACCTATACTCAATTTTTGGAATAGAAGAGAGCTTGATCCGATTAGTTCCTCATTAACATTTGAAGGCTCCTTTTTAATCTATAATAATCCCTTTTTAAAAGGGAAGGGAAATGGGCAATTAACAACTAAAAATATGTTGGGTTTAAGTAATATTAATAACCCGAATAGAGTTGGTTCAATTTATGAGCTTTCAGTTACGGCGGGTACAGGAATCTATATCGATCAAATAGTGAAAGAACAATATTATCAATTTGTTATACAGAATCAGGCTGGAAAAGAAATAAAAACGCCCAATTTATTGATCAATCATTCGGGTGTGACTAATAATAAAAATACAGCTGGAACTTCTTCTGGTGTTTATTTATCTAAAGGGACCGTTATACAAGAAGCAAGCACTTCAGAAATTAATTTTGCTGAATATGACAAAGACTCTAAGACATTGAATCCACAAGATCAAAATTGGGCTGCCTTTATGAATGGCGGATTTGTGGTGGCTGGTTCAGCGGTTTATTTAACTCCTACGATCCGACATCAAATGAATATTGATCATCTTGGAGGGTTAGTAAATTACGATCCGAATTTAGACGATATAAAACCTTCAACCAAAGAAGATGAAAGAAAAATTATTTTAAAAGACGGCAACTTTATGTTGACCAGCGCTTCCATGGAAAACGGCAAAGGAGAAGAGACACTTTCTTATTTCGATAGAGGTATTTTCGGTTCAACGCCGCGTCAGCCTTCTTTACTGGAATTAGAAGGTGAAAATACTTCCATGGTTGTGGAAAATGGTGTGAGTTTTATTGATGCGCCAAAAACAAGAAAAAGAACCGATAGTAAGAAAAAAGGTAGCTACTACAGTAATTCCAAGTACTGGAATACGATTCGTTTAAAAGAGAAAAGCTATCTAGATCTTGGAACAGCCGGTGTTGAGCCGTTCAATTTAGAAATGGAAGAAGATACGGTTCTTACCATGAAGCTTTTACCTGAGCTATTGCTTTTTGACACAACGTTTATTGAAAAAGCCTTCAAAGTTGGTACTGAATCGATTAAAGGAAAATTAATCTTAAAACCAGCTACTGTAGAGGATGCGACGAAGTTAAATGATTCGTTAAAAAAGCTTTCCGGAGTAAAGGTTTCGGTGAAAACAGATGAAAAAGATGCGGTTAATGGCGAAGTAACGATTATTACGCCAACTGTGCCGGTCAATACCACTGCAGGCTGGGTAACACAACGAGTATTTGAACATAGTGAAATGAAATAAAGAAGAAAAAAAGGAGGTCAGAAGTGGTGGAGGAACGAAGAAAACGAAGAAAAAGAATCATGCGCTCCCCTATGGAATCTGAAGAAAATTCAGAACGTTCTTCTGAAAAAAAAGTAATGAATAAAACGGATCTTTTAACCATGGCTGTCCGCCAGAATATGATAACCAAAGAACAAGCTGATGAGATTGAAGCACTGGCAACCCCAGTTAAAACGGTTGATCAGCTTTTATTAGAGAGCAATTATTTAAGTGAAGAAGAACGGATGCTTTTACGCAGTAAGCAATCACGGATTCGTATTATTGATTTGTTTAATGTGGAAAGAGAAACCGAGGTGTTAAATCTCGTTCCGAAAAAATTTGCGCAAAAAAACCAATTATTTCCAGTGAAACGTAAAAATGGCCGCTTAGTGGTCGCTATGGTTAATCCTATGGACTATGACGTGATTAATGAGCTGCGCTTATTAACTGGCATGACTGTTCTACCGTATTTTGCTCTTACAGCCGATATTAATCAGATGATTACGGACAATTATCCGGAAGATCTGATGCTGGAGGAATGGTTGCAGGATGCAACGGGAGATTTAGCGACAGGAGAAGCGCCGCTCATTGAAACCGTCACTGAAGATAATTCGCCAATTATTAAGCTGGTGAATTCATTATTGCAAACAGCTGTGGATAAAAAGGCCAGTGATATTCATTTTGATCCGCAAAAAAAGAGTTTGAATGTCAGAATTCGGGTCGATGGAGAATTGATGGATTTAAATCAATTGCCGAAAAATGTTCAATCAGCGGTCACCTCAAGAATCAAAATCATGTCTTCTTTAGATATTACCGAAACACGCCTGCCCCAAGATGGTCGGGCTCGAATCCAAAATGGTCGCCGGATGGTGGATTTGCGGGTGTCTGTTTTGCCGACAATTTACGGAGAAAAAATTGTTATCCGGATTATTGATATGTCTTCTGGATTAAGAGGCTTGGATGAATTTAATTTTGATCCGGATATCTTGAAAAAAATTAAGCATCTACTAAAACAGCCGCATGGGATCTTTTTAGTTACAGGTCCGACTGGTTCGGGGAAATCTTCGACATTGTATGCGGCCTTAAATGAGCTGAATACACCGAATGTCAACATTATCACGGTTGAAGATCCGGTTGAGTATCAGCTGGATGGTGTAAACCAGGTGTTGGTAAATAGTGATATTGGTTTGGATTTTGCTGCAGGGCTGCGGTCGATTTTACGACAGGATCCCAATATCGTAATGGTTGGTGAAATTCGGGATGGTGAGACGGCTGAAATCGCTATTCGAGCATCTATGACTGGGCACTTAGTATTAAGTACACTACATACCAACGATTCAATCGCAACGGTTAGCCGTTTAGTCGATATGGGCGTGGATTCATTCTTAGTAGCGAATGCTTTGACAGGTGTTTTATCACAGCGGCTCGTACGAACGCTATGTCCAAGCTGCAAAACAGCAACGCCGGTCACAACCGAAGATAGAGAATTTTTGGAAAAACATCAGCTCTACACGGATACTCTATATAGTAGTACAGGCTGTAAAAAGTGTAATATGACTGGCTTTAAAGGCCGAATGGCGATTCAGGAACTATTTGTTGTTACGCCGGAAGCACGTTTGGCGATTTCCAGAGAAGCGGAAGCCAATGACTTGGAAAAAATTGCTAAAAAAGATGGCATGAAGAAGCTGTTGGATGATGGCTTGGATAAGGTTGTCAGAGGCTACACTACGATCGCGGAAGTACTAAAAGCCACTTCCAGTGAGTAAATGAGGAAATAAAGGAGAGACAAATGAGTCAAGAAATGGAGTTGAAGTTGCCGTTGGAAACAGAAACAAGAAGAAGAGAAGAACGTCCGGGAAAAATCAACCCTAAATTAAGACCGTATAAAGAACAATTTGATGAGCTATTACGGGAATCTTTTCGCAAGAAAGCTTCTGATATTCACTTGACTGTTGGGTTGCCGCCTGTCTTTCGGGTGAATGGCGAATTAAATGAGGTTCTTTCAGAAGAAGTTTTAGAAAATAAGACAATTTCCATGTATGCTCGTGTGATGTGCAATGCCGGACAGTGGGCGGAGTTTAAAGAAAACGGTGAAGTCGATTTGGCTTATGAAGTGACAGATGCCAGCCGTTTTCGGGTAAATATTTTTAAGCAAAAAGGGAATGTTTCTATTGCGCTGCGGATTATTGCAACGAAGATTCCTGAATTAAGCTCGTTAGGTGTACCGGATATTTTAAAATCGATGATTCAAAAGAAGCAAGGATTATTTTTAGTCACAGGACCGACTGGTTCAGGGAAATCTACTACCTTAGCATCAATGATTGATTATTTAAATAAAACGAAAAAGACCCACATTATTACCTTGGAGGATCCGATTGAGTATGTCCACAACCATCATATGAGCGTGATTGATCAGCGTGAAGTTGGTGCAGACACTGAATCCTTTGCGAATGGTCTGCGGGCGTCCTTACGTCAGGATCCGGATATTATTCTGGTCGGGGAGCTGCGGGATTTTGATACAATTTCGATTGCGTTAACCGCTGCTGAAACAGGTCACTTGGTTTTAGGCACCTTGCATACAACCAGTGCCGCTGCCACCATTGAACGGATTGTAGACGTCTTTTCACCGGAACAGCAATCGCAAATTCGAACGCAGTTGGCTGGAGCATTAGTTGGGATTTTGGCTCAGCGATTGTTGCCGACGCACGATTTTAACGGGCGGGTAGCAGCAACTGAAATGCTGGTGAATAATAAATCCATTGCTAATTTAATTCGGGGAAATAAAACCCATCAAATTGCGAATATGCTTCAAACAGGAAAAAGCGAAGGCATGTATACGATGGAAAGCTGTGTTCATCAATTAATGAATTCAGGAAAAGTCGATCTGGATGCTGCGGAAGCTCTACTAGGGGAAGGTGAGTAAGCATGGCTATTTATACTTACGAAGCACAAACCATCCGCGGAGATATCAAAAAAGGTCGCTTAAGAGCCGATAGTTCGTTTGAAGCTGGGCAAATGCTAAAAAAACGTGGCTTGCGTTCAAAGGTTCTTGTGGAGCAAGAAGAAACCTTAGCGAATAAGGAAATTGAATTATTCAATAATGTCAGCGTAAAATTATTGTCCGACTATTTGCAGCAGTTTTCTACACTAATTGACTGTGGCATTTCCATTACAGATGCCTGTGAAATGCTGGCAGAGCAAGAACAAAACAAAAATTTGAAAAAGATTCTACTCCAAATTTGTGAGGAAATTAAAGGCGGAGATGCACTTTCTACTTGTTATAGCAGACATCCCAAGGCCTTTCCTTCTATGCTGGTGAGTATTGTGCGGGCAGCTGAAATGTCAGGTACTTTGGATTCAACCTTGCTTAGAATGAGTAAATATTACGAAAAAAAGGCCAAAACCAAAGGAAGCATTATTACAGCGATGATTTATCCGATCATTATGCTGATTTTATCATTGGCTGTTGGGATCTTTTTGATTGTGAGTATTGTGCCGATGTTTGTAACGGTATTTGAAGGCTTAGATGCTGAACTGCCGGCGATTACGAAGGGAACGATTGCTCTTAGTGATTTTTTAAAAACCAAAGGCTGGCTCTTAGCACTTCTAATAGTCGGAGGAGTGATTTGTTTTAGAATTTTGCTACGTAATAATGACATGAGGTTCAAATGGCATCTTTTCTTACTGCGAATGCCCGTTTTTGGCGAGCTTGTCCAAAAAAGCAACTTAAATGTCATGCTAAGCACCCTATCCACCTTGTTGGAAAGCTCAGTTTCTATTTCAAAAGCTTTGGGCATGTCTGCAGATGCAGTCGATAATCTCTATATTAAGCAATTAATTACCAATTGTCAGGCTGAAGTGGAAAAGGGCGGCTCGTTAAGCACTGTTTTTAGTCAGGATAAAATTATCCCGACCTTAGTCACACAAATGACATTGGTTGGTGAATCAACAGGTTCACTGGAAAGCATGCTAAAAAAATTAAGCGATATGTTTGAAGAGGAAGTCGCTATGCTGGGTGAACGGATTAAATTAATCATGGAGCCGATTACGATTATTCTTATTTGTGCGATCGTCGGTCTGATTGTTGCGGCGATTATGCTGCCAATGTTCTCCATGTATGGCGCGGTTCAAGGTTAAAATTTGGATTGTACGTAAATACCTTGTTATTTACGTTAATCATATAAAAAAACGTACATAAGATGTACAAGAGAGGAGTAACAAAAAAATGTTTAAAAAAATTATGAAGGATGAGCGAGGACTTTCTTTAGTTGAGTTACTTGCTGTTGTGGTAATCATGGCAGTTATTGCTGGGATTGGAGCAGTTGCTATTACAGGAGTTATTCAAAGAAATAGAGAGGATGCCGCAGTTAGTAGTTTACAAAATCTTACAGCAGCAGCTAATTTATATCAAACCTCTAATGTTGGTGATCCTGATAAATCAATTCCAGCTTCCGGTAATAAGGTTACTGGACAAACACTTTTAGATGAAGGATTTATTACAAGTATCGGAAGCTTAGTTTCTGATAATCAAGCAGCAAAAATTGTATTCAATGTAGTTGATGGCAAATTGAAAGTTACAGTTGATGGCGATGTATTTAAAGCAGGGAGCAAGCAAAATAAACCTATGAATAATATGTCAGAAGATACAGTTGCAAAATTGACAAGAAAACAATTTTTCGAAGATGGAATAGGTACAACTACTCCATAAAAATTTAGATCAATCCTTACTACTGACTTGACGATATGTATCAAGTCAGTAGTATATCTATGATTAAAAGTTCTATTCTAAAAAAGAGCGCAAAATGATGAACCTGACAAAAGGAGAATACAATGAATAACCAATTTCTAGAAACACCATCTACATACGAATACTTATTTTTTTACATATTTATATTTATCCTGGGAGCTTGTCTAGGTTCTTTTTTTCTATTAATTGGTCAACGGTTGCCGCAGGGAGAAGATATTGTCAAAAAACGTTCTCACTGTGAAAATTGTGAACATACTTTAGCCTTTTGGGAATTAGTTCCCATCTTTTCTTATTTAGTGTTACGCGGGAAATGTCGGAACTGTCAGCAAAAAATCAGTCCGCTTTATCTGGGCTTTGAGCTATTGGCGGGAATTTTATTTACGTTAAGTGCTTTTTTATTACGGACAACAAATGAAACATTGGTCGCTTGGACTTTACTGTCCTTGTTATTGATTATTACGGTGACAGATATTACAGCACAAAAAATCCCGAATAAAGTATTGCTGCCATTTTTTATTTTAGCAATTATTGAACGCTTATTTATCCAGCAGCTATCTATCTGGTGGTTTCCGTTTTTAGGCGGTGCTGTCGGCTTTGGTGTGCTGTTTTTGCTGGCTTTCTTTAGTAAAGGCGGCATGGCCGGTGGAGATATTAAATTATTTACAGTGCTGGGTGTTTTTTTAGGACCGATATATATCTTAATTACATTGGTTCTAGCCAGTCTTTTGGCACTGATTTATACGCTTGGTGAAATGATTGTCAGGAAAAAAATGAGGAAGCATATTCCATTTGGTCCGTTTATTGCTTTAGGTACTTGGCTGGTTTATGGCTATGCTACAGGCCAGTTCCAGTATCTAATGACTTTAGTTGGCGGCTGAGAATGTTATAAAGGATTGTTAATAAGAGGGAATGGGGGAAAAGATTATTTTGAAGAAAAGTTTAAAAACAGTTGTTGGTTTGGATATTAGAAAAAATGTTCTGCGCTTTGTGATTTTAAAAAGTACAAATCCACTAGTGATTCATAAAAAAGGTGAGTTGGTTTTAAAGGCAAGTATTTTAAAAAATGGAAAATTAGCCAACAAAAATATGCTGCTTGAGGGGATAAAGCAGCTCTTTAAAGAACATAGAATAAAAAATGCCTATGTTGTGTTTTCAGCGTTTAATCACGAAATATTGATTAGAAGTATTCCGGAAAATGGTATGCGCAACGAAAAGGAAGTCAAAAAATATTTATTCTTGGAATTAGGGGAATCGATTTCTGTTCCGTTTGAACAGCCAATTTTTGATCTATTGATTTTTGAAAAGCAAAAGGCACGGGAAAAGAAACAGGTAAAACGGCAGGCAGCGAAGAAAAAAGCGAAAACGATCAAACGTGATCGGATGGTCGTGGACGGTGAAATTTATTTTGTTGCAACCTCGGAGACAACGTTAGAAACATTGGGGGATGAAATTCAGCAAGCCGGTGGCGTACCCGCTGCTGTGGACATTAACTCACTCGCGTATAGTAGAGCGATTAACCGTCATATCAAATGGTCCGATTGCTTATTGATGATCGAGATCGACTGCGGAGTGGCGATGTTTACAATCTTTGAAAATCATATCCCGATTTATACGCAGTATGAAGATTATAACAGTGCCAATTGGAAAAATGTGATCAATGAAGACGGTAGCTATCAAGCCGAATTTAACAAAGAGAAAGAATTGGCTGAGTTGGATGAGCTAGGCGATATCACAAACAATCTTTTATATTATTATACGAGTAAATTATCGAATGGGAAAAGCATCGATAAAATTTACCTTGTTGGTGAGAATCCTTTGCTGTTTAAAGAGATTGTTTCCATAATTGAAACAAAAACGGAAATTCCTGTAGCAGCCATTAATACAGAAAAACGATACGGCATTCCTTCGAAGTATTTATTAGCTGCAGGACTTGCTATGAAGGGAGTCTAGCGGAATGAATATTAATTTATTACCTGATAAGTTTTATAAAAACCAAGCGACGCTGATGTTGATTATTGCGTTTGCCGTTGCATTTTTCATTGTGGGAAGCGGCTTAACAACGGTTTACTTTGTTTCGCGTTTTCATGTCAATTCATTGCAGCAAACGGTTCAAGGTAAGCAGGTAGAAAAGGCCAAGCTAACCAATAAAATCAATGAACAGAAAAAAGAACAATCCGAAGAGATCCAAAAATATCTGACGGAATTAAAAGGTCAGCAAGTGTTGTTTACAGAGATGGCGAAACAATTAGATACAGTTGTTACAACGCACAATCAGACGATTGAAACGTATCAAATTGTGGTCCCTTTAAAAGAAGGGGACGAAGAAGCCGCCGCTGCTAATGCTGAAACAGAATTACTTACGGAAGACGGTCGAGAATTGGTTTCAATTGAATTAGCGATTAAAGGACCTAAATTAGCTAATGTCGGCGCTTTAACGGAAGCGTTGAATGACATTAAGTGGGTGCATCAAGCGTTGTTCATTTCCTCTGCTTCTTCAGAAGAAGCACCGGGAGAATATGATTCAATTATTCAAATACAAGCCTTAAAAGAAAAATTACCGGCAATTCAACGTGAAGGAGAGAAGAAATGAAGACAATCATCTTTACCAAAAAACACATCGTGATGACCGTTGCATTGATCCTCGCTTTACTTATTTTTAGCGTCGGAATTTGGATTACAGGTATCGGAGGAAAGCAAAAAGAAGCTAAAGAGTTTAAAAGTAACTTAACGAGTTTGGAAAGTGAATTAGTTAAATTGAAGCAGGAAAGCTTCGGCTTAGCCAATAAGAAAAATTTGTTGGATTCAAGTGTAGTGAACGAGTTGCCGCGTTTTTCAAATGGAATTCAAATTCAAGGATACTTAACAAATTTAGAAGAAAAAGTAACGAACAATAAAATCGAGCTAAAACAAATTACTGCAGAAGATACTTTGTTATTTTCTTCTCCAAGTGATCCGACGAAAAAGGTCTACTCCAGCAAAATTGTTCTTGATTACAGCGCGACGAACAAAAATGAACTATTGGCATTTATGGAGGCTTTGGAAAATGATCAGCGTTTTATCAAAGTAACAGACTACAGCTATAGTTTTAACGGAGATGACGGCGGTCAAAGTAAATTTGAATCTACCTTGCTATTTAATTTGTATTATTTGAATATAGCAGAAGAAAAAAAGTAGGCTAGAGGCTCTGTGAGGAGGACTTGGAATGAAAAAAAGGAAAAAAAGAGTAAAAGGCAATAAATGGTCTTTAGTTGCTGTTGGTGTCGGCGTTCTTTTATTGTTGGTTCTTGTCTATCAAGGGTACTGGTTTATTCGGGACTTTGGCAAAAATAAATATGCTGTAACCGTGGAAGATTATGTGCAGCCGGAAATAAAGGAAAAAATCGGCATACTCTTAGATGTTCAAGTGGATGAGCCAAAAGAAGAGACACTTTTGTTGAAATCCAAAAGTAAGCAGACGATTACACCGGAAGCCTTAGAAGCGGTCAAAGTAGCAGGAATGAGCGTTGTATCAGAGGCAGAGTCAACTTCTGACGGTGTAAAAATTAAAATAAAACCGACCTCAAAAAACATGACGTTAAAAATTCCTGTGCCGCTTGCTAAAGATACCAAAGATAAAATCGAAATTTATCGTGATGGTCGTAAAATAAAAACAACGGCCGTCAATTATAAAGTGCCTCAGACAAAAAAACAAAAAAATACGAACACTGCTCTATCCTCTGCCAACAAGCTCTACGCAACTACAGGAGCTGTCAAGAGTGGAGCAGCTAATTATGATATGTTTCGCTTGCCTATGGTTAGCTTAATAGCGTCTGTCACAACAAGCAATAAGAAGGTTGTGTACAACGGACAAGAGCTAATTGCTGCTATAAAGGATACATCTGTTGATGAAATTGAATTTGGGGCAAATATTTCGATCAATACATCTGGACTTCCAAAAATTAATCGTTCTTTAACGATCGATGGGAAAAATTTTGAACTTTCCACAAATTGGACATCAAATTCGCTTAGTGTTTTTATTTTAGAAAAAACGAAGACATTAAATACTTTTATCTTTAAAAATATGAAGCTATCTTTAAAGAGCCCCGCTGGAGTGATCAAAAGCGACGATTTATATTCAAATGATAACAACTGGTTGATTTCAATTGAAAATGTATCAAGTATTAATGTTCCGGGGACTAGTGTGGGTTATACGCGAAATGGCAGTCTTGTTAATGCCCCACGTGCTTCATTGATGTTGACTGGTGAAATTAACTGGAAGTCTGATAATAGAGATTATGCTCCTAAAGAGGCGATTTTGATTGATGCGACAGAGGTTCTGGTTACAGATGGCGCGAAAATTAACATGGAGGGAACTTCTACGGTTTTTCGTTTATATCCGAGAGATAATAGTATCAATACGACATTTGTTGTAGAAAAAGGTTCGGTTTTAAACATTCATAGTGTTCTGAAACAAGCCATTTATGCGAATGTTGAAGGAAGTCAAAATCGTGTCTATTTCGAAGCACGTGATGAAAATACAGTGATCAATGCAACTTCCAGAGGAGAGGAGGTTGGTGCGGTTGGTGCGACAATCTCTCTTTGCGGTGTTTCCGATAATCGAACAGAAGCGACTAAATCTTACACGAAGGTTTCTTCGGGTGCCAAGCTTAATGTTCATAGTTTAGGTCTAGTAGGAAGTGATAAGGGTCAGCCGGCAATGATTAATCAAGTAAAAGACAGTCAATTTTATGTGGATGGAGAAGGCTCAGAGTTAAATCTAATCTCTAATGGCGAAGCCAATAATATTGGCGCAACCCTGCGTTTCCGCTTAGTTGGCGGTCAAACCTTTACCCTTAAAAATAAGGGCAAGGTTACTATTACCAAGAAAAATGGAGAGGCTTCGGCTGTTCGAATGTATGGCACCAACAACAATTTTTATGTTCAGTCTGGCGGTAATCTGAATATTCGTAATGGTGTAAACTCTTATAATCCAAGTGATGGTGCAGATACGGGAGGCAAACAAGGGATTCAGTTTCCGGTAGATGGAAGCGGAACTTCAATTTTTTCTTTAGAAGATAAGGGCAGTGAAGTGTATATCAAGGCTATGAGTGGTCCGGCCTTGTGGACTCAAAGTGGAAATCTGCACTTTTTAATTGGAAAAGACACTATTTTTCGAGCAGAGGGTCAAACGAGAACGCAGCAAAAAGGGATTGTTCAATCAGCGGGCAAGGCAGACTTTGAAATTGATCAACCGCGTTTTTACGATTTAAGAAATAATCGTCCGAATGGCGGGCAAGTATTTTCAACAGGTTCAAGCTCCGGTACCTTTGAAGCGAAGAAATCCTATCTGTCTCTTTGGGAAATCAAGAATAAGGTTAATTTAGATAAGGATCCGGATGTGTATTGGGCGCCGATTTCCTATAAGCTGACCGGGACGAATTTTGAAAAAATCGTCAGTACGGATTTTCCTAATGAATTTAATACTTCCACGTACAAAGGTGCAGATAAGTATGCTCGAATTAGCGGCAACAGCTCCAAGCCGGTAGTCGATGAACTGCGCGTACCGACAAATGCAGATAAAAAGATTTACGGACATGTAAGTGTTAAAGTAGGTTATGGTGAGGAATTACGGGATGCCTGGGAAACAGAAGTCTGGGTAACCGTTCGTATTAAACGTGATGGGAAAACCATTACGGAAAAAGTAGTTCCTACCAAAGGAATCAATAATAATTTGCCAGGAGTTCAACAATGGGATGAGGAACAAGCCAGAGGCGGAATTTTTGTCTTGGAAACTTCTGATTTTCTGCGGACTGGTGATGTAGTTGAGGTCGTTGGTGCCAATAGAGGCCGGAAAGAAGAAGCTGGTGAAACAGAAAAAGAAACCATACTTGTTAAGCCAGTAACTACGGTGGATGTCACTCCGCCTTTAAAAATGACGGTCAAAAAAGATGAATTATCCTCAGCAAAGGATAAAATCACGAACGCAACGAAGCAAATCAAGGGAACTATCGATATGTACGATGAACGAGACGATAAGTTGCTCGATGAGGTGTATATCGTTGCCAAAATCGATAATCAATTTGCTAAAGACGCCATCTTGAAAGTGACAAGTGATGGTAAAACAAAAGATGATTCCGTTGTCGATTGGACGCTTAATTTACCGCGTTACATTCAGGCTAACGAAACAATTGAAATCTATGCCAAAGATGTGAGCGACATAGGTAATCTACAGGACAAGAATCAGCTAGTCACTCACAGCCAAGAACCAAATCAGCAGTGGGGCAATCTGATGCCGACTGCGATTGATTATGATGAGTACAAAGGTTATCATGATGCAGTACAATCAAGCGGCAAGGATGAACGGTTTAAACCGGCAGTGCTGCTTACAGTTGAAGATATTGTTCCTGAAGGGTTGAAAATTATGTCGGAAAGTGTAACCTCCAGTACAAAAGTAACAGACCCGAAAACGAATATGACGGTTGATGTTACCAGAATTGGCAGTCGTTTAACCTATACTGGGAAAATTCGAAGTGCGGACAGCGATCCAGATTCTAAAAAAATTATCAAAGCTGTTATGGCACAGGTTACTATTCCGGAAGAACTCAATGCCGATGCATTGACCTATTCGTTTAAAAAGAAAAAAATTACTGATTCTGAAGATAAAGCAAGTGAGCTGAAGGTTGAATACGATGAAGTTTCTAGAATCCTTTCCAACGAAAAAGGAAAAGTAAATTTGCGTGTGGATGATGAAATTATTTTCACCTTTAGTAGCACAGTAGCCAATACTTCAGAAGGCGTTTCTACGTTTGATACAGTGGTTAAGGTGCAGGGACTTTCTACGGATGAAGAGCCTTTTGTAGCTGGTGATTTTATCCCTGAAAATCAACGGATTCTAACAGCTGAAGTGGCAATGAGGAATCCAATGCCTAAAAATGATGATAAAGATTCAGATGAACCTGATCCAGTCATTGAAGATGGAAATGCATATGTTCGTCTAGCTGTCGTTAATAAACGTCTAACGGTTTATCATCGAAATGTTAATAAAATTGATATTAAAATTGATGGCGATCTTTATAAAACCTACACAATGCCATTAGCAACAGCAGAAAAATCATTTCTGGTGGACATGCCTTTGGATCAACATCGAAGAAATATTACCGCGGACTACTACTATCCAGATCCAAACGGTTCAGGAAATATGCTTAAAGGTGTAGCTACTTGGAATAAAGGTAAATGGGATCCAGAAGTAAATGAAGCTTTAAATGAATAAGAGGTTGAGGCAAATGTCGTTCAGGCTCAAGCAATTGGAGTAAAAGACGAGCAATGCGCTTTATGCATTGGCGGATTTTATGAAATTGCCGAAGAGCTTGACATTTGACCACCGTTTAATCGAGGTTGAGGCAAATGTCGTTCAGGCTCAAGCAATTGGAGTAAAAGACGAGCAATGCGTTTTATGCATTGGCGGATTTTATGAAATTGCCGAAGAGCCTGACATTTGACCACCGTTTAATCAAGGTTGAGGCAAATGTCGTTCAGGCTCAAGCAATTGTAGTAAAAGACGAGCAATGCGTTTTATGCATTGGCGGATTTTATGAAATTGCCGAAGAGTCTGACATTTGACCACCGTTTAATCAAGGTTGAGGCAAATGTCGTTCAGGCTCAAGCAATTGTAGTAAAAGACGAGCAATGCGTTTTATGCATTGG
>NZ_JBIYEU010000009.1:0-123640 GCF_044909655.1 Enterococcus sp. UD-01
AGTATGCCAGGTAATAGCTTGTAGGTCGATCACTTTATACACTTTATTTTCATTCTGTTTGGTGAGGGCTATGGCCCTCATGGGTGTTTGTCCCGACCTCATTTTTTTGATTATTTACTTTCCAGTTTATTGGTTTGCGCTAGTTGCTTGAACCAGTGACCGGATTTTTTAATGGTTTTGATTTGAGTATGGATGTTTGTTGAAATAAAGCCATAGCGATTTTTGTAAGCGTTGGCCCATGACCAGCAGTCAATTGGCGTCCATAAATGATAGCCAAAGCAGTTAGAGCCTTCTTCAATGCCTTGATGAAGCCATTCCAAATGCTCGCGAATAAAATCAATTCGATAATCATCCTGTACAACGCCTGCTTCATCCATAAAGCGTTCTTCACCGGAAATTCCCATGCCGTTTTCAGAAACGAACCAAGGAATATTATTATAATTATCGCGAATATTAATTGCAATATCATACAAGGCTTTTGGATAAATTTCCCAGCCACGATCGATATTCATGCGGCGACCCGGTAAATTGTATTCATCAAAGTAACGATTTGGCAGCCATGCACCTACGCTGTTTGGTGCAACATCCGGTGCTTTCACACGATTTGGATGATAGAAGTTTACACCTAATACATCAATGGTATTTTCCTTGATGATGGCTAGTTCTTCCGGAGTGCTTTCCCAAAGGACGCCATCTTTTTCCAGCCAGTCAACCAATTCTTGTGGGAACTCCCCATGAACCGCTGTGTCTAAGAACATGCGATTGTTAAACAGCTCTGCAAGGTTTGCGGCAGCTAAATCCTCTTCACTGTTTGATCTTGGATAGGTTGGCGTTAGATTCAAAATAATTCCAATTTTACCGCCTTGCTCTGCCATTCCTAAGCGTTTAAAGGCTTGAATCGCTTTAGCAGAAGCCAAATTCAAATTATACGCTACTTGGACTGCTTTTTTTCCATCAATAATTTTGGGATAGTGGAATTGATGCAAGTATTCCCCTTCAACAACAACGATCGGTTCATTGTGGGTAAACCAATCTTTGACGCGATCTCCAAACAATTCAAAGCATTTTTCCGCAAATTTCACGTACAGATCCACAACATGCTTGGACTCCCAGCCGCCATATTGATGATACAGCTCAACCGGTAAATCAAAATGATGCAGATTCATAACGGGACGAATGCCGGCCGCTAAAAAGGTATCAATCACTTCATTATAAAAACGAACAGCATCCTCATTGACTGTTCCAGCTTCAAAATCTTCCATCAAACGTGTCCATTGAATCGAAGTCCGTACACTATTTAAGCCAATTTCCTTCATTAAAGCAATATCTTCTTTAAAGCTGTTATAAAAATTAGAGGTCACATCAGGTCCTACTTGATCATAAAAATCAGCAGGTTCAATTTCATACCAATAATCAAACATATTCGCATGCTTCTTATTGAAACGCCCTTCACTTTGCGGACCGGACGTTGCCGCTCCCCACCAAAAATCGTCTTTAAATACTCGTTCCATGCTCGTCCCTACTTTCTTTATATTATCTTCTCTCACATTATAAAGCCTTTACAATTAAATGTCTATACTTTTAAATGAAAAGTAATTAAAAACCAGGAAAACAGCTGGAACTGTCCGCCTGGAAATACACTAAATAATCAATTGTCTGCGTTCATTGTAATAGCTCTTATACGCAAGATAAGTCGCCAATACTGAACCAATACTCGTTGCCGATAAAAGCATGAAGGTCACCATAATTTGGTACTTAATTGCATGAACCGGATCAACTCCCGCAAAGATCAATCCAGACATCATGCCCGGTAAGCTGACAATACCAACTGTTTTGGCTGAATCGATTGTCGGTGCCATTCCTGTGCGGATACTCGCTCTTACAATCGATTGCGACGCTTGCTTAATCGTTGCACCCAAAGCTAATTTTTCCAGAACAGCTTGCCTTTGATCGTGAAAAAGACTATCTAAATTCCGATAACACAAGCCAATCGCTACCATGGAATTACTGGCAATCATCCCGCTAATCGGAATAATTTGTGAAGGAATAAAACGGATTGCGCCAGATAACACCAACACACCAATCGTCACACCAGTACTGGAAGCAATCGCAATTAAGGACACCCAAAAACCAGTTTGTTTTGGTAACTGCTGACTACGTTTTGCAGCATTGAGCGCTGCGTTCATGACGATAACGGCCGCCATGACTACTGTCAACAGCTTATTATCCACCTGAAACACATATTTTAATAAATAACCAACGACAATTAATTGAATAATAGCACGACAAACACTGATAATAATATCTTTAATAAAGCCTAGCTTTTCTTTATAACTAATCACTAACGCGACTACGACTAATAAACCTGCAAATAATAAGGAAAGATCGTTCACGGCTAAATTCATTCCGCTTCCTCCAATCTGCCGGCAACAATTTTTTTAACCCGCGTTGCTTGAGCAATCTCTGCTGCATCATGGGTAACGCGAATCAAGGTCACCTGCTGTTTTTGATTCAATTCAAACAGCCAATGATTGACAATTTGTTTGCTTTCTTCATCTAAACCGGCGGTCACTTCATCCAACAAGAGAATTTTCGGTAAAAATAAAACATTGCGGATTAAAGCAATCCGCTGCTTTTCGCCGCCCGAAAGCTCGGTCACTTTTTTGTCCAAATAATGCTCAGGCAGCTTTACTTCCTCCAGCAAAGCGAAAGCGTGAGCCTCATCAAAGGACTGCTTGCGAATCTCGTATGGAAACAAAAAATTATCCCGCACCGTTTGACCAAATAATGTCGGCTGTTGAAAACAATAAGAAACCTGCATGCGATATGTTTCCGGCGCCAATTCAGCAATATCCTGATTTTCGAAGTAAATGTTGCCTGAACTTGGTGTTAATAAAGAAGCCAGCAATTTCAAAAAGGTACTTTTACCGCCACCAGAAGGACCTGTAATGGTCGTACGACTTCCGGTTTCAAAAGACAGGGACAGCTCATGCAAAATTTTTTGTTCTCCGACTTGAAAGGATACAGCATCAGTTGCTAATAACTCTACCAAATCAATTTCCTCCTAAATACATCCGTTTTTCTCTATCATAACACAATTTTTCTGCACAAAACCTCCAATTATCAGCAAACGTCAAAAAAGGCATAGTACAAAAAATTGCACCATACCTTTTTATAATCAACACTTACGATTCAAATATAATCTCTGTTCCATTCGGATCGGCAATAATTAGTTGGTGTTGATTTAGTTCATACTCAACATCCTGTTGTTCCAGCTCATGAACCAATGCCTCGAAATCCTCTTTAGTTGGCAATTTGAACACATACCAAGCCAAGCCCAACTGATTCTCCGTCATTAGCGGCAAATTAGAGCCCGCCCACGTATTCATCCCAATATGGTGATGATACGTGCCGGCTGCAAAGAATTTTGCCCGTTTGCCGAAATCAGATTTCAATGTAAAGCCCAGCTGCTCATAAAACACTGCTGATTTTTCTAAATCAGCTACTTGTAAATGAATGTGCCCAATTCGGCTTCCAAAAGGCAGTCCCAGCCATTTACCGTCAGAACTAGCAACGAGGCTGTCACCATCCAGCTCTTCGGTGACACCGATAATTTGACCATCTTCACGAATATCCCATTCCGACATCGGCTTATCGTGATAAATCTCAATACCATTTCCTTCAGGATCTGTTAAATAGAGAGCTTCACTGTAGCCATGGTCAGCTGCACCAAGTTCAACCTTGTTTTGGAGCAGCCACAATAAAGTGTTGCCGAGATCTTTTCTGGAAGGCAGCAAAAAGGCGGTATGATATAAACCAGTGGTCATAATTTTTTTCTCAGGAGCCGCTAGTTCTTCCAGAATCAAAAGAATTTCCTCTGAGCCTTGCGCGCTTAGAAAAGCCGAGTTCTGCTCCTTTTTTACTAAAACTAGCCCGACCATTGTGGTATAAAAAGTGACCATTTTTTCGAGATCAGCCACTTTTAATTTTACCTGCTTCACCTGTGTTTCTTTTGGTAGTTTTGCCATTTTACTTCACGCCTTCCATCAGCTCTCTTAGTTAAATTCCATGAAACGTTTGCTGTCTTCCATGTATTCTTTTTCGCCTGCTGGTTCTTTAATTGAACCAAAAACAAGCTGTGCTCTTAATTTCCAGTTGCTTGGGATTGACCATTCTTTTGCTACGGCTTCATCAATCACAGGATTGTAATGCTGTAAATTAGCGCCAATATTTTCTTGAGCCAAGGCTGTCCAAACATTAGCTTGGGTTAAACCGCTCGCTTGTTCAGACCAAATTGGAAAATTATCCGCATATAATTCAAATTGTTCTTGTAATGCTTTAACCACATCCGTATCCTCAAAGAACAATAACGTCCCTGTTCCTGCAGCAAAGCTTTGTAATTTTGCTTGCGTATTTGGGAAAGCGTCCGGCGGCGTTAAAGGCTTCAACGCTTCTTCTGTGATTGACCATAATTTTTTATGTGCATCACCAAATAAGAAAACCACACGCTGTGTTTGTGAGTTAAATGAAGTTGGACTTTCTCTTACAACCTCTTTTACTAAAGCGGTAATTTCTTCTTTTGATTGAGGTAAATCATTTCCTAACGCGTAAATAGAACGGCGATTTTTTAAAGCTTGTACAAATTCTGTCATGAGTGAGTGCTCCTTTTCGTTTTAAATTCATTTTTGATTACTTTTTTAGTATACAGACTTACTAAAAGTAAGTAAAGAATTATGCTTCAACCTGAAAAATCATTTTTTCAATCGGCAAAAAAAGCCTAAAAATCAACGTAACGTTAGACTTTTTAGGCTTTCCATTATCTAAAAATAAGTAAGGAAACTAACGTAATCAAGGCTGGCAGACCTTGTTTAAGCAAAATTCCTTTAGAAGAAGTGAAGCCGCCATAGATCGCAGCCACTAAAACACAACTGACAAAAAACGTCACTACGCCCCAGCTGTTGGCAGCCAAAAAAGCGCCCCAGACAATCCCCGTTGCTAAAAAACCATTATACAAGCCTTGATTCTTAAACAGCGTCTGTACTCTCGGGTCTTGAACGAATTCTTTTTCCAAGCCAAAGGTTTGCTGTGCTTTAGCTGAAGTGATTTGAAACATTTCCAAATACAAAATATAGTAGTGCTCAAGTGCGACGATTAAGGCCAACACTAAAGGAATCATCTGCATGCTGCCGTTCCCCTTATCTCCAAAATGTAATGTCTTCTGCTGGTAAACGGTAGGACGGGTAGCCTGCTTCCTGCGCTTTACCAATCGATACAATCATTATAGGATAATATTGTTCAGGATCCAATTCTAACGCTTCCGTAATATTTTTACGGTCGAAGCCGCCGATCGGATTTGTGTCGTAGCCATATGCGCGAGCCGTCAGCATCAAGTTCATAGCTGCCAGAGAACCATCGATTAAGACCGTTTGCTGTTTTTCAGCTAAAGTCATTTGTTCCATTACCGGAGCAAACATCGCTAATTGTCTATCCTTTACTTCTTTAGGCATCAGGTTTTGTTCAACAGCCGTACCATAGATTTTTTCTGCTTGAGCGAAATTGTCAAGATCACCAAAAATAACGATCATTGCCGCAGAGGTTTCGTTTTGCAGCTTATTAAACTGAACAAGGGGTTCTAAGGTTTTCTTGCCTTCCTCACTTGCTACGACAACAAAACGCCACGGCTGCATATTGATCGAAGACGGTGCCGTTACCGTATCGTTGATAATTTGCATCATTTCCTCTTCACTAATTTTAACGGTCGGATCGTAATTACGAACAGAACGTCGGCCTTTTAAAATCGTTGAAAAGTCATTTTCTTTATATGTGTTTTCCATCGTATCCCTCATTTCCTTTTTCGTTCGAAATCCATCGAACTATAAAAATATAGCATTAACGAAGTCATATGTAAAGAAGAAGCTGTGTGGTATACTCTACCTATGGAAAATAAATGTACGAACTTCAAAAACGATCCAGTCCTTTTAGCTTTGCAGGCTGCCAGTGATCCGACGCGGTTAAATATCTTAACGTGCCTAATGCTTGACGGAGAAAAACGCATCACTTCGGAAACCTACAATATTGTAAAATCAACCCTGTCTCATCACATAAAACTTCTTAAAGAAGCAAATTTAATTACAGAAATAAAAACAGGCACCACGAAAAAATACGGCTTGAATCAAGCGTATATTGAACAAAACCTACCCGGATTGTTAGAACTGATCCGCTGCCGTGCAACCTATTGGAATGGATAACCTACTGAATGAAAAGATTTTAGCAAAAACAGACGATTCTTTCTGATGGCAGAAGCCATTTTAAAGAATCGTCTGTTTATTTATACTATTATTCAGCCATTTTTATGACAATTTTCCCAACGGCATGATGGGTTTCACTCAATGCATGCGCATCATACACGCCTTGTCTTGAGAAAGGAAAAACTGCACCGACAACAGAGGTTACTTTCCCCTGTGCCATTAAATCAGCAATTTCTTTGAGCTGCTTGCCATTGGTTTGCAGCCAGATACTTTCAGCATGAATGTTTTTAGCTTCCGCTAATGTTTCATCCTCAATGCCTACGATTGAAATCAAGCGTCCCGTTTCTGGTTTTAAAACCTTAAAGCTGTTTTTCTGAACATCGCCGCCCATCGTATCAAAGACTAAATCAATTTCGGACAACACCTCGGCAAAATCAGTCGTATGATAGTCAATGACCTCATCTGCCCCTAGTTTTTTCAATAGCTCATGATTTTTCTCACTAGCGGTTGTAATAACATAGGCACCCGCCTCTTTGGCAAATTGAATGGCATAGGTTCCGACACCGCCGGCTCCCGCATGAATCAACACCTTTTGCCCTTTTTGAAGCTTGCCATGATCAAATAAAGCCTGCCAGGCAGTTAAGCCAGCTAAAGGTACGGCCGCTGCTTCTTCAAAGCTAATACTACCGGGGATTTTCGCCAAAAGATGATCGTCCACAATCGTTTCTTCTGCATAAGTGCCAAAACGCGTGGTTTCCGGACGAGCAAACACTTTATCGCCGACTTGCCAGTCAGTGACTTCACTGCCAACTTCGGTAATAATACCGGCAACATCCCAGCCTAAAATAATCGGAAACGGCCAGTCAAACATTTGCTTTAAATACCCTTCTCTAAGCTTCCAGTCAATCGGGTTAATCGATGTCGCATATTCTTTTACGACTACTTGATGTTCTTTTAATTCCGGCAGTGTAACGTCCTGTTCCGTTAATTCTTCTTTACCGCCGTACTGATTAATCACTACTGCTTTCATGTGTTTCCTCCTTTTTCGCCAATGATGCATTCAGTATACTCCTACTTCTTTGTTTACGTAACTTATATGCATTTTGGTAAAAAACAGACGTGAAATACAAGTATAAATACTCTTATCCCACGTCCAAAGTATCAATAATTAATAAAACAGCCGTTCGTTCGTCAAAGAATGTTAAACTTTGTCAACTCTACTCGTTATTCATAGCGTAAGGATTCAATCGGATCCAGCTTCGCTGCTCTTCTTGCCGGTAAAGTTCCCGCTAAAAAGGCAATGGCCATGATTACAAGTATAATAATCACTGAAGAAGGTAATGAGAATTGAACTAAAGTAAAGCCCGATAATGATTTTAAGAACGAATCAGCAGCGACTTGATTAATTAACGAGCCGGCACCCATTGCCCCTAAAATTCCCAGAGCAGAACCAAAGAACCCGATTAACGCCGCCTCTACACTGAAAATAATAAAGACTTTGCCGCTGCCAAGCCCCATTGCTTTCATCAATCCGATCTCTCTTGTCCGTTCTTGTACAGACATATACAACGTATTGATAATACCAAAGCTTGCCGCAAGTAAAGCGATCGCACCAAACATCGTCAACACACCAGTGATCGCATCAATCACATTACGGATCATACCGATCTGATCTTCGATTGTTTGACCGGCATAGCCTGCTTTGTCTAGACGTTCTTTGATTTCATTAATTTCTTTGGTCGTTACGTCCTTAGCCATTTCACCGATAATGACTCCATATTGATCTTTCATTGAATCCGGCAGACCAGCTTCATTAATTTTGACGATTTCATCTACTAAAGCTGGATTCATCAATGACATACCGCCTTGAATTAGGCTAGTATTGCGTATGCCGACGATTTTGGCCTCAACGATTTTTTCTTCTTTCGTTGCAGAGGATGACGCACTGATTTTAACCGTTTGACCAAGTGCCGCTTTCGCGGATTTATAACCAAGTGCCTTGACATATTCCGGTGCCAAATTAATTTGATATTCTGATGTTTTTTGATCCAGCTGGTTGCCTGCTTCAAGGTCAATGTTCACATTATCAAACATTGAAGAGGCTGAAAAAACATATTTTTCATTATTAGCACCAACAATATAATTAACGGCCGTTGATTTCATTGGCTCTGCATTTTTGAGGCCCTTTATTTTTTTGATTTTATCCAGATCTTTAGTGTCCAGCATTTCATATTGCTGCATGGTACTAGTTTTTTGATTCTCATCATATTTTTGCGGTGCACCATCTTCACCTGTGCCGTTGCTGACTTTCGGCTGAATCATTATTTGATTTTCGCCGCCCACACTGCCGACTTGTTTGTCAATATAATCATTTACACCAATATTGACGCCTGTTGTTAAAGAAATCGTGAATGCGCCAATAAAGATAGCAACAATTGTTAAGATTGTGCGGCCTTTGTTACGCATTAAATTTGAACTTGCTGATTTTAAAATATCACTAATTTTCATTTACTCATCTCCTCCTATAATTCGTCCGTCACGCACATGGATCTGCCGATCGCAACGTGCAGCCAATTCCGGATCATGAGTTACGATGATGAGTGTAATGCCTTTTTCTTTGTTCAAATTAAATAAAAGCTCTTCGATTTTTTCACCCGTTGCTGTATCTAAATTCCCGGTGGGCTCATCCGCAAAAATAATCTGCGGATTATTTACTAACGCCCGCGCAATACAGACACGCTGCTTTTGTCCACCAGATAAATTATTCGCTTTATTATTAATTTTTTCTTCCAACTCAACGGCTTTCAGTGCTTCGAGTGCCATGTTTTTCCGTTTTGCACCTGAAACTCCACCAATTTTTAGTGGCAGCATAACATTGTTTAACACCGTATCTTTAGGATTCATGAAAAATTGCTGGAACACAAAGCCGAATTCTTTGTTCCGTGTTTTATCCAGTTCTTTTTTACTAATACTTGAAACATTTTGGTCGTTCAAGTAAATTTCACCGGATGTCGGCTTGTCTAGTAAAGCTAAAATATGCATAAATGTTGATTTCCCAGAACCACTTTTCCCAATAATTGCGACGGATTCACCTTTTTCTACTTTTAAATCGACACCTTTTAAAGCCTCGAATTTCGATTCATTACGGCCGTAGCTCTTTTTTATGTTTCTTGCCTCAATTACAGACATATGATCCCTCCATTTGCTTCAATTCCTTTGTTATTCGTTACAAAAACCATTATTTTTTCCCTTGATACATCATTTTACTCATGTACGCCTCCCTTTCCTATTCATTCTGACGGAAAGCAATACAGCTGTCATGGTACTTAAGACTGATCTATGGTATAAAAAAACAACACCCAGCAGAGAGAACGTTTTGTAGTGACCCCAAAAAGTTAGATTTTTAGTCTAACTTTCGGGGGTCGGTACATTTCCCTCGGGTGTTGTTGTTTTCTTAATTATATAACGCAAGTAAGCGAGCAGCGCGTTCTGCAGCTCTGTGCAGATTTTGCTCCGCCTCTTTTAGGGCGGTTTCTAAAGTCATGACCTGATCAATAATTGGAAAAATAACGGATATGCCGACTTCAGCGAACTGCGCCGCTTCTCCAGTACAGCTTCCCACAAAAGCGAGTACCGGAACCTGCGCTTTTTGCGCGATATGAGCAATTCCGACAGGTACTTTTCCTTGAAGACTTTGGGCATCTATTTGGCCTTCGCCTGTAATAATCAGATCCGCCTGCTCGATTTTTTCTGTCAGTTTGGTTTGCTCTGCAATGTAGTCAAAGCCTGATACTACAATACCTTTTAAGAAATGACGAATAGCAAAACCTAGACCACCTGCGGCACCGTCGCCCGGCTTGTTTTCTTTTTCAGGATGAACGACATCTTGATAATGCTGCATTGCGGCTTCGTAGTCAGCAATTTCATGAGCCTGCAGCCCTTTTTGTCGTCCGAACATTTTCACTGCCCCTTTATCCCCGGTCAATGGACTAAAGACATCCGCCGCAATGATAAATTGAATCTGCTGCAATTTTGCAGGTACATTTTCAAAAGAGTAGTCAGCAATTGCTCCTAAGCTGCTGCCTTTTGCTGGTAATTCCTGTCTGTTTTCATCAAAAAAGCGAACTCCTAAAGCACTCAAAAGACCGATGCCGCCATCTACCGTTCCAGTACCGCCCAAACCGATGACAATTGTTTTTGCTCCCTGCTCAACCGCTGCTAAAATCAGTTCGCCTGTACCATAAGAAGAGGTGTTTTTTGGATGTGTCGCTACTGTTCCATTTAAAAATTGAATACCGGATGCTTGAGCGGATTCAATGACTGCCAACTTCTTTTCAGCAAACCAGCCATAAGAAGCTGCAAGATACTGACCGTTCAATGTCTGAACTTCAGTAAAAAGCAGTTGCCCTTGATTATTTTCAACCAAAGCTGCTACTGTTCCTTCGCCCCCATCGGCAATTGCGACAGAGCTGACCTCATGACCAAAGGTAGTAAATACCTCCGCTACAATTTGATTAGCCTGAATGCTGGATAATGAACCCTTCATAGAGTCAATAGCTGTGACGATTTTCATACGCTCCCTCTTTTCTAACCTATGGTTTTTATTTTAGTATAACTGAATGCTACTGAACGGAATAGTTTTTCAGCTTTTTTAGAGTAGACATTCACAAAAACGCGTATCTTATTATGTCG
Source organism: Enterococcus sp. UD-01 (assembly GCF_044909655.1). Taxonomy (NCBI): domain Bacteria; kingdom Bacillati; phylum Bacillota; class Bacilli; order Lactobacillales; family Enterococcaceae; genus Enterococcus; species Enterococcus sp. UD-01. The sequence continues at coordinate 10,941 of NZ_JBIYEU010000009.1, forward strand.
CCATTTTTATCCATCCTGCGACCGAAAGGAGGTGTTCTTATGCTGTTGACATTCGTTTGTACGTTGCTTGCCGGGATACTCCTCTCCTTATTTGAACATTGGCTAAATAAAAAATAGCAGCCAAAATGGCGACAAAAATGCCCCTAGAGACCACCATCTCTAGGGGTAATGTGTTCTTATGCTGTCGTTCGATAAAAAAAGTATACCACAAAAAGCGAATGCAGACAATAAGAAATTCATATAAATTATTTTGTAAAACAGACTTAACTTAAAGCAGTTGCTCAATATCACCCGCAATTTTCTCTGGCTCAACCGTCGGCGCATAACGTTTTACTACGTTTCCTTGTCGGTCAACCAAAAACTTCGTGAAGTTCCATTTAATGGCCCCGCTTAAAAGTCCGCCCTTTTCTCCCTTTAAAAATGTAAATAAAGGATCAGCATTTTCTCCATTTACATCAATTTTGCCAAACGTCTGAAAAGTTGTCTGATAGTTCATCTGACAGAAATCACTAAGCTCTTGATTTGTTCCCGGCGCTTGATGTCCAAACTGATTGCAGGGAAAATCCAAAATCTCAAAGCCCTGTTCCTGATATTGCTTGTATAATTTTTCCAGTCCTTCATATTGCGGCGTAAAGCCGCAGCCGATTGCTGTATTGACGATCAGCAGCACTTTATCTTTATATTGTTCCATTGAAACGGTCGCATCTGAAGTAGTTTTTACTTGATAATCATAAATAGCCATACTTGGTCACCCTTTCTGATTGCTTTTCTAAATAGTAGCCAGTTCCCGTCCTTACGTCAAGGATACACGCTCCCTTTTTAATTGTAAATCGGTGTAAATTCGAGCAAGACAATGCCGTTAGTATCTAAATTCATAAAATAATGGAAAGTGTCATCAATATGCGCATCAAAAACCTTAATTTTTGGTCGAGTCTTCTCGTTGATGTACTGCTGTGCTTCTAAATCCAAAGCGCCGGCATGGCGAAATTCTTCGTAGGTATAAAACAATGCGCCGTTATGACGATTAAAGTCAATTTGCTTTATTTGATAGTTGCCTGTTTTTCCTATGCTTAAAGCCAATTCAATCGTCAAGGAGTGACTCTGCAAAAAGGCTTCCTCCGTAGACAAATGCGGATCAAAATAATTCGTGTTAAATAACAGTAGCTGATATTTCCCTGCTTCCCAAGTTAATAAGTATTCTTCTCCTAAAGAAACGATTGTTCCGCTTAATCTGCGGATCAGCCATAAACAAAAGTACGCCGGGCGCTTTCCGCTGTAATAATGATAAAGCTCTAAACCATCATTTTTCAAAGGACGATCTTGTGTATTTTCTTCATACAAATCAATGTTCAGCCAAAAACCATACCCTTGTAAAAATGGATCCAGCAGCAGCAGATCTTTTAAAATAATCGCTCCTCTAAAAAAGGTGCCATTACTGATCCGTGTCATCCCCGTCAATGTATTCCATTCAGTTAAATACAAAGGCAGCTTAACATCAAATTCCTTCATAATATGCTTAACATACAATGTCTTGTTCAGCACATATTGATGATAATTATTCAAGTCCGGAAAAGTAGTATCCAAATTCTGAAAAACGTAATTCGGCTCTGCAGAAAAAGAGAGAAATTCACAGACCGGCGCAATCTCTTCAAAGAAAAAGCGATAAGCCTCCAAGTCGCTTTTCTTGAAAAAAGGGTCAGTTATCGGCAGCTCCGCGCCTAGCTGAATTTCAGTAAATTGACCTTGCAGCAGTCTTTTTATTTCCATAAATTCCGCATAATAAGCAGCAACTTCAGTTTGAGTAAAGTGACAGCTGATTTTCCAGTTAGACAACATATTTTTTCCAAAACAGCTTTGAATATGACGGAAAAATTTTCGGTACACTTCTCTTTCATAGGCACCCATTTTCCTAAATTTAGGCAATGACAGCTGATAAAAGACCCGCAAATTCTGCTGCTTCAAAAAAGCTAAAATACTATCAAGCTTTTCAAATGCCGGAAAAGAATTCAAGCCGGCTTCCTGATGAATTTGCAGCGTCAAAGGTGGCTGGGTAAATAGCGATTGAATACTAATGTAATCAATACCAAGCTCGTCATTTAATTCAAGAATTTCCTGCTGCACTTTTTTGGATGCCAGATTTTCCAGCGAAGCAATTTTGATAATTAGTTCTTTTTTGCGACAACAGGCAAGCTCTTGTTCAACCGAAACGTGCAGTTGTTTGGTTTTTAGTACTAAGTCGGAAGCTTGAGCTTCTTCTATAACCGTTTGAACATAGCTGTATAAAGGTGTCAAAATTTCTTTTATATTAAAATTTTCAGGTTGGCTTTTTAATGGCAAATGTTTAGCAACGGTTGCTTCTGCTAAATGAGCGGATCGATAACTGGTCGGCGATACGCCAAACGTCTTTTTGAAATGTTCCCGGTAAGTTTTACTATTGCGAAACCCAACATCCAAAGCAATTTGTTCAATACTTTTTTTAGTATAAAGCAGCTCTGTTAAGCTATGTTTAACAGCAACTGAACGCACATAATGGGAAAAGTAATCCCCAGTTTCCTTCTTGAAAAACTTAGACAATGATGATTCTGACATAAAAAAATACTCTGCTGTATCCGCTAAAGACAGACCTTCACGATAATGCTTTTCAATATACTCGATAATTTCTCTTAGCTTTTGGCTGTCAGAATGCAGCGCACCAGGTTCTTCTTCTCTTTGAAAATTATGAACCAACGACAAAATAATTTGCGTTAAAAACAGCGTCGTTTTTAATTGCTTGGTTGGTTCTTCATTAAGCTCTGAAAGACATAATTCAGCAACTTGTCTTCTTAAGGTATGAATCGCATGCATTTTTCCGTGTTCTTTTTGCTTAGGACTGCATTCAAAATACGTATAAAAATAAGCTGGAAACTGCGAAGCAAAATAAAGGCTGTTAATTCGAACTTCTACGTAAAAGCAAGGTGTCTGCAGCAATGGTTCCAATAGATAATACGCGCCGGCATTAATGACAAAAAGTTCACCGGGTGTCAGGTTCTCTGTTTTTTCGTCTACTGTAAGCTGAAATTTTCCTCTTAACACCACCAATAACGTTGTTTCTCTGGAAAGTTCCTGCTTTTCTTTGGTTAATTGATGATAGCTGATATCATAATTTTCGTTTGTACTCATTTTGTGACTCCCTTTTCTTCCTTCTCTTCATTATACCATCCAAAATGGAAATTATCGTTCGTTTACCAGCTTTATTTTTCCTATTTCTCAAATCAAAAAATTTTTTTCTGAAATTAAGAAAGAAACCGCATTGTGATGATTCGTAATAGGCATAAAATATGATTTGTATTTGAAAGGAGAATGACAATGAAAGAGCTTCAAACGCAATTATTCACTATGCTTCAACAAAGAGAACCGGAAATTATTGACATTCGCAGACATTTTCATGAACAGCCTGAATTATCATTTCATGAAACTCAAACAGCGCAGTATATTGCCGATTTTTATGCAGGTAAAGACTGTGACGTTCAAACACATATTGGTGGCGGTAATGGGCTGTTAGTTGATATTCACGGCGGCAAAAAAGGGCCGGTTTTAGCAATTCGAGCAGATTTTGATGCCTTACCGATTCAAGAAGATACAGGCTTGCCTTTCGCTTCTAAAACTCCGGGCGTGATGCACGCTTGCGGACATGATGGTCACACAGCCTACATGATGATTTTAGCGGATTGCTTGATTCAGTTGAAAGATCAATTACCGGGAACAATTCGCGTAATTCATCAGCCTGCAGAGGAAGTGCCACCAGGCGGCGCAAAGGGCATGATTGAAGCTGGCTGTTTAGACGGCGTTGATCATGTACTAGGTATTCACGTCATGAGCTTAATGCCGTTGGGTGAAGTCTTTTATCATAAGGGTTCCGTTCATACCGGACGAGCAACATTTAAAGTTGTTTTGCAAGGGAAAGGCGGACATGGCTCAACGCCGCAGGATGCAAACGATACGATTGTAGCAGCGTCACAATTTGTTACGGCTGTTCAAACAATCGTTAGCCGCCGTATCGATCCTTTTGATACAGCAACCGTTACGATTGGTTCCTTTGATGGAAAAGGCTCCGCGAACGTTATTAAGGATTCCGTTACGCTTGAAGGCGATGTCCGAATTATGAAAGAGTCTACTCGACCAATCGTTGAAAAAGAGTTTAAACAAATTTTAGACGGCGTTTGTAAAGCCTTCGGTATTCAGTATGAGTTGGATTATGCCAATGATTACCCCGTTTGTGTCAATGATGAAAAGACCACTGAAATGGTCGCACAGGCCTTAACTGAAGCTCACATTCCAGAAATTAAAGAAATCGTTGAATGTGGTCCACAAACCCCTTCCGAGGATTTTGCTTATTATGCGAAAGAACGCCCAAGCTGCTTCTTTTTCGTGGGCGCCCATAAAGAAGGAACCCCCGCTTACCCCCATCATCATCCAAAATTTTATATTGATGAGGATTGTTTACTTATTGCTGCAAAATCAATGGGTGCAGCTGTATTACACTATTTGTCTGAAGGAGTTCAATCATGAAAGCAACAGCACACACAGCAGAAACAGTTAGTTATAAAGGAACCAACAAATTATTAGTAGGGATTGTTTTAAGTGTTTTAACTTATTGGTTATTCGCACAATCCTTACTGAACATGGCACCGGATGTCCAGCGTGATTTAGGCGTTTCTTCCGGAATTTTAAGTATTGGGATTTCCATGACAGGTTTATTTTCCGGAATTTTTATCGTGGTTGCCGGCGGTTTGGCCGATAAACTAGGTCGTATGAAGTTAACATATATTGGTCTTATTTTGAGCGTTATTGGTTCAGCCGGTTTGGTCATTGCTCATGGTCCAGTTTTATTTATTAGCGGACGCATTTTGCAAGGCCTATCTGCTGCTTGTATTATGCCTGCGACAATGGCCTTGGTAAAAACTTATTATGAAGGCAAGGATCGACAACGTGCTTTAAGCTACTGGTCTATTGGTTCTTGGGGCGGTTCCGGCTTATGCTCATTCTTTGGCGGTGCGATTGCCAGTTCTCTAGGTTGGCGTTATGTGTTTATTTTTTCAATTGTCGTTTCCATTTTAAGTGCCTTGTTGATTTTCGGGACGCCTGAAAGTAAAGTTGAAAGCAACAGCAATAGTAAATTTGATACTTTAGGACTACTTTTATTTATCATTTCTATGGTTGCCTTGAATATTGTGGTTTCTAAAGGCTCTGAATTAGGCTGGACTAGCCCACTTGTATTAATTTTAGCCGTTATTGTGATTATTGGTCTATTCGCATTTTACAAGGTTGAACAAGCAATGGACAACAGCTTTGTAGACTTTTCACTTTTTGAAAATCGCGGCTATCTTGGAGCAACCATTTCCAACTTTTTATTAAATGCCGTTGCCGGTACTTTAATTGTCATTAATACGTATGTGCAGCAAGGACGCAGACTTTCTTCTGCTAAAACCGGACTACTTTCGATTGGTTATCTTTGTTTAGTGTTGATTACTATTCGAATTGGTGAAAAATTACTACAAACCATAGGTGCGAAGAAACCAATGCTTTGGGGCACTTGTTTATCTGGGATCGGGATTGGTTTAATGGCTTTAACGATGGTTAGCGGAACTGCTTATTTTGTTTTGGTTTTTATCGGTTATAGCTTATTTGGAATGGGCCTTGGTATGTATGCAACCCCTTCTACGGATACAGCGATTTCCAGTGTTCCTAATGAAAAAGCTGGTGTGGCTTCCGGCATTTACAAAATGGCCAGCTCTTTAGGGGGCGCCTTAGGAGTAGCGATTTCAGCGGCAGTCTACAACGGCTTAAGTGCTTCGCAAAATTACACGGTCGGGGCAACCGGCGGCTTATTGACAAATATTCTATTTTGTCTTTTAGCGATTGGTTCCATTGTCTTTATTATTCCCAAAGAAAAACGCAAATAAAAATTTCTATTTTACAAATTGGAGGCAGCACTTATGAATAATCAAGAAGCATTACAATTATTAAAAGAAGTTGTACAAATTAAAAGTGTGTTGGGCGAAGAAAAACAAGTAGCGGACAAATTGGAAGCTCTTTTAAAAAGCTACGATATCCCATGTGAGCAAGTGACTTTCAGCGAAGGTAGAACCCAATTGGTGGCTACGCTAAAAGGCAGTGAAGCCGGTTCTGTTTTAGGCTTTTCTGGTCATATGGATGTAGTGCCGGTTGGAGAAATCCCTTGGGACGAGGACCCATTTGCTGCCGTTGAAAAAGACGGCTTATTGTATGGACGGGGAACCTGCGATATGAAATCCGGTTTAATCGCTGCAGTCGTTGCAATGATTCGTTTAAAAACAGCCGGCAGTCCATTTAAAGGTACGGTTAAATTATTAGCAACCGTGGGTGAAGAAACTAGTGCCATTGGCTCTGGTCAACTGGTCGATCAAGGCTATGCGGATGATTTAGATGCGTTGGTCATTGGCGAACCGACTAATGTTGAAATCGGCGTCGCGCATAAAGGCGCCTTGTGGCCTCGGATTACGACTTATGGCAAAACCGCTCATGGTTCAATGCCGGAGCAAGGAATTAATGCGATTGAACATATGCTGCTGGTACTCAATGCGTTTAAAGAAACCTTCGACTTTTCACAATCTATCGATGAGCTGGTTGGTGCTTCAACCTCTAGTTTGGACATTATTGCAGGTGGCAACGGAACGAATGTGGTGCCGGATAAATGTACAGTAGAAATTGATATACGTACAATTAAAGCGCAAAATCATGAGGAATTAAAACAGCAATTCCATGAAATGCTGAACAAATTGCGTGCTAGCGTTCCAGGCTTCAAAGCGGATATTGAATTTATCAATGATTTACCTTCAATGAAAACAGCTATTGATGATCCTTTCACACTGCTTAGCCAAAAGGTCGTTTCTGATGTTACTGGACAACCAGCCAACACTTTTGGTATGACCGGTTACACAGACGGTTCACAATTTGGCCGCGTGAAAAAAGACTTTCCGATTTTAATCCTAGGTCCGGGTGAAACAAAGTATGCGCATCAACCAAATGAATTTGTCAAGATTGAAGATTTTTACCGGATGATTACCATCAATGAAAAGATTGCTTTGACATTTTTGAATAAATAAGCGCCACAAATAAGCTGCCGGAAATTATCCCGACAGCTTATTTTATTTTTTTGATTTAGACAATCTTCGTTTCCACTGATTCAAGTGCTTGCGCCTGATCTACTTCAGTCAATTGACTGGTAATCTTTTTATAGCGATAACGAATAACGACAGCTGCTAATACACCAATAGCTGTTAAGAATATATTTAAGCCAAAAATCATCGAAACACTATTTTTTTCAAGTAAGCCGGTAATATATGGAATAATCATAACCGAAACAGACGTTGCAATTGAATAATAACTGGTAACACGCCCTTTGCCTTTTGAAAATAATTCCAGCAACGTCGCCAAGCCTAGCTGCCAAATGCCGCCGGCCGCGAATACTCCAATCCCCAAAGAACCAATTAAAAACATGGGAACACTTGGGAAAAAGGTCATGCCGATCAACAAGAATAAAGAAATTAAGCTACACCAGATGAGCAGCAAGGTCGGAGCAACTCCTTTTTTAACAATATACGAAGTTAAAAATACTGAAACAAAGGAACCAAGGCTATACGCACTTACCAAAACCAAACTATTGGAATGATTCATCAGGCTTAGCGATTCCGCAAATGACGGCACCCACAAAATGAAAATATTAAAGGTCGAAACGCTGGTAAAGCTAAAAATCAGCAGGGCAATTCCTTCATATTTAAATAATGGTCGCCGACTTTTAGGCACCTCGACTGCTTCCTCAACGATCACTGGCGTTTCTGCTTCAAATGCATGTCTTTCCGGAAATGACAAGCTGGAAATATAAATCAAATTAATGAATAAACCCACAGCACAGCCAATAAATACCAAGCCAAAATACCACTCATGGTCGATCATAAATCGGGTGATCAAAGGCAATAAAAATTGTCCCAGCGAAATAAAGGCTTTATTTAACACACTTAAAGAACTATTGTCTCGTTCATTCGGAAAAGCTTCCATTAAAGTCGGATAGGTACTCGTATCTAAAAAAGCATTACTAAATCCGGCAAATAAGGCAAAGAACAAACCCTGCAGATAATTTTGACTGCAGATAATCCCAATGAAGAAAATCAGATAGCTGAGAATGCCCAGCTGTACGGTCTTTTTTCGGCCAAATCTATCTGAAAAGTAACCGGCAAAATATAAAATAATCACTCGACCTAAACCGATGGCGCTAATCACCAATGTGATCTGTTGCACAGAAGCCTGCCAGCTATCCTTTAAAGCATTCAAGTTTTGCGATAAAATAATCGCTGCCATTCCTTGAAAAATAAAGTTCGTATACAAGGATCCGATTAACGGGATATATTTTTTGTTTGTAGTTTCCATCTGTATTCTCCTAGCTTGACGCTTATTTGCTCACTATTTCACTATCTATAGTTTAAAAAGAAATTGACTAAATATCTAATGGTTTATTTTTATATGATTGATAAATATTATTTATTAATTTTATTAAAACTATCGGAAGCCCCTGTTTAAAAACAGTTAAACTATTATTAACGTATTACCGCCTTTAAGTCAACACCTATACTGAAAAAGTGACGGGACAAAACTAAAAAACAGTTTTGTCCCGCCCATTACTTACGAATAAACGGTGGCCAGAAATCAGGTTCTTCGGCAATTTCATAAAATCCGATCACTATAAAAAGCATATTGGTCGGATTTTACTCCAATTGCTCGAACCTAAACGACTTTTGGCTCAATCTCTTTTAACAGCACATTAATATAAATAACTCAAATCACTCGCAACTGTTGGATAGAGCATTACTTGACGGTTGACTTCTTTTGCGGGAATTTTTTGCTCGATCATTAGAGTAAATAAATTGATTAGCTGATCCGCTTCATTACCTAAAACAGTCGCTCCCACCAAAAGTCCTGTAGCTTTTTCAGTGACGATCTTGGCCTTTACCAAGGGTTCATTCACACGTTTATACGTAAACCATTGCGTCAAATCCAGCGTTTGCACCTGATAGGCTGCAGGATCCAGCTTTTCCGAGTCAGTCAGACCGACCTGTGCCAGCTTGGGCGAACTAAAAATAATCGTCGGTAAAACAGGATAGCGGATAGCTTCTTCTGTCGTACCGCCAAGCAGTTGGGCTAAATAGCTACCTTCAAAGCTGGCAACCGGCGTTAATTTCGGCGCTGATTTTTGCAGACAATCACCCAGTGCATAAATAGTTGCAACGCTTGTCTGCAAGTGATCATTAACCACAATACCTTTTTTCGTATAGTCTACTCCGATGGTCTCAAGCCCCATATCAGCTACATTAGGAAGACGTCCGGCAGCACATAAGACACGATCTACAGTCATTGTTGCACCACTGGTTAAGCTTAACGCTAGCTGTTGATCTTGCTTTGAAATTTTTTCAACTGATTCATTCAGATGAATATGAATTCCTCGTTTTCGTAAATGATCAATAAGTTCCTTGGTTAGCTCTGAATCAAAGCCCTTTAACGGTCGGTCATTGTGGTGTAATAAGTGAACCTCACTGCCACAGCTATTGGCAATATTTGCCAGTTCAAGCGAAATGTAGCCACCGCCGACAAAAGCGATAGTTTTAGGCAGCTCTTTCATACTGAGAAAATCAGTACTTGTATCAAAGTATTCTTTACCAGGAATCTCCAAAAGCGCCGGATGCTGACCTGTCGCTAAGATAAACTTTTTTGATTGATAAGCAGTATTATCAACAAGAATGGTCTGTTCATCTTTGAATACGGCTTTGCCGTAAATTGTTTGAATGCCAGCTTTTTGCAGGGCTGTTTTTTGTTCAGTCGGCACAGGCTGTGTAAAGGTTTCCTTATAGGACATTAATTCGCTCCAATCAATTGCAGGAACCTGCTTAAAGCCATGCTGTACCAACTGCTGCAAATTATCCTGAGCTTCCACTGCTCCATATAAAACCTTTTTAGGATCACAGCCGCGATTCGGACATGTACCACCCCAAAGATCCGCTTCTACCACAGCGATCTTCTGTCCCTGCGCCGCCAAATCATAAGCTGCGGCCAATCCACCTGGCCCACTACCGATAATCATCACATCAAATATTTCCATGACCGTTCCTCCTCTATTTTTTCCAGCTTCTTAACTTTCGTTCATTATAACAGAGGAAGAAAATAGACGCATATAAAAAGAGGTTGTTCATAAGTCGCTTAAGCTCAAGCAATTGGAAGAAAAGGCGACAGATGCGCTTTTCGCATTGGCGCATTTTATGAAATTGCCGAAGTGCTTGACTTTTGAACACCGTTTAATCAAGGTTGTTCATAAAGTCGTTCAGGCTCGAGCAATTGCAGGAAAAGGCGACAGATGCGCTTTTCGCATTGGCGCATTTTATGAAATTGCCGAAGTGCTTGACTTTTGAACACCGTTTAATCAAGGTTGTTCATAAGTCGCTTAAGCTCAAGCAATTGGAAGAAAAGGCGACAGATGCGCTTTTGGCATTGGCGCATTTTATAAAATTGCCGAAGTGCTTGACTTTTGAACACCGTTTAATCAAGGTTGTTCATAAAGTCGTTCAGGCTCGAGCAATTGGAGGAAAAGGCGACAGATGCGCTTTTCGCATTGGCGCATTTTATGAAATTGCCGAAGTGCCTGACTTTTGAACACCGTCTATTCATAAGTAAAGGGCAGACAAAACCGGTTTTTAGTTTTGTCCGCCCTCTTGTGTTTATTTATGTGTTTCCATGAAATGATACACTGCACCAATTAAATTGGCATCATTGCCAAATTGACAACCAACAATTTCATAATCCATATCCGTCACAGCATTTTCCAGTAAGATCCGGGTCAAGTGCTTTTGTACGTTGGGGATGAGCTGTTCATTTTTAGACACAGCACCGCCTAAGACAACTCTGCCGGGATCAAAGCTGACCAATAGATTATAGATGCCTCTGGCTACAGCAGCGTAAAATTTTTCCACCAGCTGAATGGCCAACGGATCATTGTTGGCGGCCCGTTCAAACAGCTCCTTGCCGTCAATTTCAGTACCGCTGATTCGGTTGTACTTTTTAACACTTTTAACCGAACTGCCGATATCACTTAGCGAAACAGATTCATTCATCATCATATAGCCAAACTCACCGCCAAAAAGATTCCGACCTTTAAATAGCTGACGATTAATGATGACTGCACCGCCGATGCCCGTTCCAATTACAAAGAACAATGCATGTGGAACATCCTTCGCACTGCCTAGCCAAACCTCAGCTAAAGCCGCACAATTCGCATCGTTCTCCAAGGCAACAGGTACATCGAATAAGCGTTCTAATTCTTCTTTTATTGGAAAATGGTGGATGTAGGGAACTGCGCTAATACCGCGGATCTCTCCTTTAGCTTCATCCACCAGCCCCGGTGCGCTAACAGTCACACCCTTAATCTCTAACCGTTCACTTTTCTGATCAAAGATCTGCTTTAATTGTCCTTTCAGCTCAGCCCAGCTTGCCGGCAGAGGAATACTGTCCTGTTCCTTTAACTCTTCACTCCACAGACCATATTTTACTGAACTGCCGCCGATATCAAAGGCTAATAGATTCATTTTCAACTCTCCAAACTAATTTCATTTAATTGATGACAAAGTGTTTTTGTTTGCGGATAGACCTGGCGGTATAGCTGATAAATTTGCTGATACTGTTTTACAGCCGCCGGATCAGGGATAATTTCTTTTTCGTACGTTACAAAGACTTTCGCACATTCCTCCAGCGAAGTAAACCAGCCCGCACCAACTGCCGCAAGCATTGCCGCACCTAATCCTGGCCCCTGCTCTGTCTGCAGGGTCACAATTTTACTATTAAAAATATCCGCTTGTATTTGCAGCCAAAGAGCACTTTTCGCGCCGCCGCCCACAGAAACTATCTCTTTAAATTGTTTATCAGCAATCTCTTCCATCAAGACTTGGGCGTCCTTCAAAGAAAAGGTGATGCCTTCCAGTACGGCTCGAGTAAAATCCGCCAGCTTTTGACTCGCATCCAAGCCGATAAAGCTGCCTCTGATTCGGCTGTCCACATATGGTGTTCGTTCGCCCATAATATAAGGTGCGAACAGCAGCCCGTTTGCACCAATCCTACTTTCAGCTGCTGTAGCTACCAACGTATCGAAGGATTTCTTCTTCGCAAAGGTTTCTTTAAACCACGTCAAGCTTTGACCAGCAGCAAGCGTTACCCCCATCGAATAGAAACGGTCGGGAATCACATGGTTAAAGAAATGCAGCTTGCCTTGATAATTCTGCTCCGCTTTTTCGTAAGCTAGAAAAACACCAGAAGTTCCAATACTGCACAAGCCGCGTTCTTGGTCTACAATTCCCGCGCCAAGCGCCGCACAAGCGTTATCGGCGCCACCGGCAAAAACAGCGACTGTTCCTTCAATGCCCAGCTCCTTACATAGTGATGCTTTAACCGTTCCAACCGAATCAATAGAAGAAACGAGCTTCGGCAGCAGCTCCGCTTTGATCCCAAATTCTGCCGCAATCTCTAAATCCCACTGCTGCTCCATGACATTCAACAGCAAGGTTCCCGCTGCATCTGAACGCTCCATTTGTTTATTGCCGGTTAGCCAAAAAGCTAAGTAATCTTTCGGCAGTAAAAAATGAGCTGCTTTTGCCCAGATTTCCGGTTCCTGCTGTTTCACCCATAATAATTTCGGTAACGTAAAGCCTTCCAGCGCCAGATTTTTCGTTTTACTGATTAAGCGCTCACCTAATGTGTTGGCAATTTCTGCGCATTGCTTGGTTGTGCGCACATCATTCCATAAAATCGCTTTGCGTAAAGGCTGATCCGTGTGGTCTAATAAAACCAAACTATGCATTTGACCCGAAAAGCTGATAGCTGTCAGCTCGGTTTTTAGCTGCGGCAACGCTTCGATTAAACGCTGCAGCACTCGCTTAGTTCCTTTTAGCCAATCAGCCGGATCTTGTTCACTGTAGCCCTTTTGGGGATGATACAGCGAATATTTTTCAGCAGCTTCAGTTAAAACCGTACCTTTCTGATCAACGACAAGACCTTTCACAGAACCTGTCCCTAAATCAATGCCAATGACATAAGACATGTTTTCACCTCTTCTTATAATAACGGTTACATTTTCCTAGGGGAAGATATTTTTTCCCATTGTTTATCCATTTTTAGGGTGTAAGACAAAAGACTGATTCCTTTTATCTCACACCCATTGACGTGCATTATCATTTATTAGCTGTTGGCACCATTTTCTTCAATAACTTTTTGGTACCAATAAAAGCTGTCTTTTTTATAACGATTCAACGTGCCGTTTTGATTTTCATCTTGCTCCACATAAACGAAGCCATAGCGTTTTTGATAGCCATTCAGCCAGCTTAATAGATCCGTGTAAGACCAAGTACAATAACCCAAAACATCGACGCCATCGGTAATGGCTTCTCTAATAGCGTGAACATGCCCTTTCAGATAGTCGATGCGGTAATCATCGTGGATTTCTTTTTCAGCGGTCAATTGATCGTATTCACCCAGACCATTTTCAGTAATCAATATCGGAATCCGATAACGGCTGGCAATTCTGCGTAGACCAACACGGAGTCCCTGCGGATCGATTTCCCAATCCCAGTTTGTACGTTCCACAAAGGGATTTTCCACACGTTTAAAGACACCCGGCACGCCTGATTCTTCTGAAGAGCCTTTTTCACCAGTGGTATTCATTTTTCCAAGTCCCACTCCATCAATTGGATTGAAGACCACTGTATTGGTTTGGTAGTAATTAATACCTAAAAAGTCTGGCTTGCCAGCTGCTAAAAGCGCTGCATCTCCTTCGGCTATTTCCGGAGCTAAGCCTTGTTCCTTCAGCATTTTAAACGCTACAAGCGGATACTTGCCAAATAAATAGACATCCATCCAAAAATGAGCGTTCAAGTCTTCGGCATCTTCAGCAGCCAACACATTTTGTGGATCACTATTCAACGCATAATTTGGGCCATACGCAAAGCTTGGACCAATTTGTCCCGGCATTTCCAGTTCATGGAATTTTTTGATAACTGCAGCATTCGCCAAATTCGCATGGTGGTTAGCCTGATACATCCGTTTCGGATCACTTACTGCCGGCGGATGAGAAGCCATTAAATAGCCATGACTGATAAAGACATTTTGCTCATTTAAGCTAACCCAATACTTGACTTTTCCACGTAAGGCTTCAAAGAGAACCGTCGCATAATTGGTAAAGTCTTCAACGATTTTTCGTGATTCCCATCCTTGATATTCATCCTGAAGTGCTTGTGGCAAATCCCAATGATACAAGGTTAAGACGGGTTCAATTTGGTTGGCAATCAGCTCATCCACTAAATCAACATAAAACTGCAGCCCTTTTTGGTTGATCTCTCCGCGACCCTCGGGAAAAATCCGTGTCCAAGCAACAGAAAAACGGTACGCTTTTAAGCCCTGTTCCTTCATTAAAGCGACATCTTCTTTGTAGCGATGATAATGATCAACCGCTATATCGCCGTTCGTGCCTTTAAAGGTTTTTCCCGGAATACGGACAAATTCATCCCAAACGGAAACGCCCTTACCGTCCTCTTGCCATGCTCCTTCCACTTGATAAGCGGCGGACGCCGAGCCCCATAAAAAATTCGTTGGAAACGGATCCAATTGTTTATGCTCCATCTTCTTGCCTCCAGTTTTATTCCGTGTCGAGTTCGAGCTCTTGAACAGCTTGTTCCAGCGCATACTCACTCACGCGATCATTTTCGTGGATGTAGACGCTATTTTCTCCGACCAATCCTTCGGTACGAATCACCACATGTCTATTATCCTTCTCTATTATAATCTTAGCAAGCACTTTTCCACTAGTATTTACAATTGATTGCTCATGGACACCGTCGCTCAGCTGATAACAATGAATAGCAAGATCTTTATTGTATTCGTACACAACACTTTGGTGCGTACTTTTAGCCATAGGCAGAATCGTATTTTCCTTGACCCAAACCGGCAGACTCAAGTAATCATGAGTTTCTGTTTGCCATTGACCATTGCGCTCCACCGCCTTAAAGGACTGATCCAGCAGCTGCGTCCACTTGCCTTCTGGTAAATAGTACGATACTTCTCCTGTTTCGGTAAAAATCGGCGCTACTAATAGCTGCTCTCCTAAGAAATATTGCTTATCAATAAAATAGCTGTTGCGGTCATCGGGATATTCCATGAATAATGGTCGCATCATCGGTACACCTGAATTAGCCGTATACACTGCCTGACTGTATAGATAAGGCATTAATTGAACTTTTAATTGGGTAAATTTCTTCGTGACAGCCACTGCTTCCTCGTCATAATTCCATGGTACCCGATATTCAATATTGCCGTGATAGCGACTGTGGGTCGACAATAAGCCGAATTGGGTCCAGCGCTTGTAAAGATCAGCGGACGCATTTTCTTCAAAGCCGCCGATGTCATGACTCCAAAAGCCAAAGCCGGATAACAGGAAGGACAAACCACCTCTTAAGGTTTCTGTCATGGAAACATATTCTGATAAATTATCGCCGCCCCAATGAACCGGGAATTTTTGTGAGCCGACGGTACCGGAACGTGCAAAGACGACAGCTTCATTTTTACCACGTTTTTCTTCCAGCAATGAAAAGACGGCTTTATTGTATAAGTAACTATAATAATTGTGTGCTTTTTGCGGGTCAGAGCCGTCAAAATAAACGGCATCTGTCGGAATCCGTTCACCAAAATCGGTTTTGAAGCTGTCTACACCCATATCCAGCAGCTCGGATAAATACCCTTGATACCATTTCACAGCTTCCGGATTGGTAAAATCTACGATTCCTTGTCCGGCCTGCCACAGATCCCATTGCCAAACATTGCCGTCGGCTTGCTTTAAGAAGTAGCCATTTTTGCGTCCTTCTTCAAATAAAGGCGATTTTTGACCAATATAAGGATTAATCCAAACACAAACCTTGATGCCCTTCTCATGAATGCGCTGCAGCATGCCTTTAGGATCCGGAAATAATTCTTCATCCCACTTAAAGTTGCACCATTCAAATGCTTTCATCCAAAAACAATCGAAATGGAAAACCTCTAACGGAATGTCGCGCTCCTGCATGCCGTCAATAAACTTCATCACTGTTTCTTCACTATAATCCGTTGTAAATGATGTTGACAGCCACAGGCCAAACGACCAAGCCGGCGGCAATGCTGGTTTACCTGTTAAGTTTGTATATTTTTCTAAAATATCTTTGGGGGTTGGTCCATAAATAATGATATATTCCAATGCCTCTCCTTCCACACTAAACTGTGCTCGTGAGACATTTTCAGAGGCCAGCTCAAAAGAAACTTTTTCAGGATGATTGACAAACACACCATAGCCATTGCTGCTTAGGTAAAAAGGGATATTTTTATACGCCTGCTCACTACCGGTACCACCATCTTCGTTCCAGCTATCTACAGTTTGACCATTTTTTATAAAGGGCGTGAATCGTTCCCCCAGCCCGTAAAGCTGTTCATCAATACCCAATGAAAGCTGTTCCCGCATATAATGCTTACCGCTGACATGTGTAATTTCTCCCTGCGCACCAAATTTTGATTCCGTCAGCAATTGATCTGCACCAAAGAAGCGCAGATGAAACTTATCCTTCAAGGCGGCGGTTACCCGCAGCTCTCCCGAAGTAAACGAAAGCTGTTCATCACTTGCTTCAATTACCGGCTGAACGTTAGTCGTTGTTAACTCAAAATTCGGCCCCGGATTATTTTTTTCATGGTGAACAATCCGCACAGAAATCATATCTGCCTGCGGACTGCTCAACGTAATCGTACTCATCCCTAAATTCAACGTATCTCCACGCCGCTCAATCTTCTTATACGGCGCATACAACACGACAGAATCCTGATTTTTATCAATCGCAAAAACCTCTTTAGGCGACTGTACAGTAAAACCCTCCCGTGTCATCCAATAACCATCAGTAAACTTCATAACTTCCTCCTTACTATAAAAGCGGAATGAGCCGCTTAGCCTTGACAGGAAAATAGGAAAAATCGATTGTGGCGCTTTTTGCCACAAACTATTTTTATCTTTTTCCCGAAAGGCTGGCTCATGCAGCTGGATAACTTAAAAGCGGAACAGGCTTGCCCAGCTCTTCGAAAAGGTTCAACACTTTCTACGAAAGTCTTGTACTGTTCATCATCAACTCATTTCTTTCGTTGGGATTCTCAGCAAAATAGGAAATTGAGACTAAGGCGCTTTTTGCCTTATTCGCAATTTATCTTTTTTCTGAAGAGCTAGCCTGTGTAGCTAGATAACTATAAAAGCGAAACAAATCGTTTAATCTTGTAGAAAATTAGGAAATTGACATTGAAACGCTTTTTGTTTTACTGGCAATTTATCTATTTTCCTAAAGATTGATTTGTGCAGCTAGATAACTATAAAAGCGGAATGAGCCGCTTAGCCTTGTAGAAAAAGGTTCAACACTTTCTACGAAAGTCTTGTACTGTTCATCATCAGCTCAATTTCATTTCACTGTGATTCTCAGCAAATAGGAAAAATCGATTGTGGCGCTTTTTGCCACAAACTATTTTTATCTTTTTCCCGAAAGGCTGGCTCATGCAGCTGGATAATAATAATGTTCAACACTTTCTATGAAAGTCTTGTACTGTTCATCATCAGTTCAATTTCATTTCACTGTGATTCTCAGCAAAAGCGAAACAAATCGTTTAATCTTGTAGAAAATTAGGAAATTGACTTTGAAACGCTTTTTGTTTCACTGGCAATTTATCTATTTTCCTAAAGATTGATTTGTGCAGCTAGATAACTATAAAAGCGGAATGAGCCGCTTAGCCTTGTAGAAAAAGGTTCAACACTTTCTATGAAAGTCTTGTACTGTTCATCATCAGCTCAATTCATTTCACTGTGATTCTCAGCAAGTCTTGTACTGTTCATCATCAGTTCAATTTCATCTCACTGTGATTCTCAGCAAGTCTTGTACCGTTCATCATCAGCTCAATTTCTTTCACTGTGATTCTCAGCAAGTCTTATACCGTTCATCATCAGTTCATTTCTTTCGTTGTGATTCTCAGCAAGTCTTATACCGTTCATCATCAGTTCAATTTCATTTCACTGTGATTCACAGCCACTCATTTCTTCCCCTATGTTTCCCAACGTTATACAGCTTTTTCCACAAAAATCATATACTGTCACATCAGCTTTTCTACTTCACCGCGCCATCTGAAATTCCTTTGATAATATATTTCTGCAAAAAGATATACAAAATAATAATTGGAATAATCGCGATAAACAGTGCTGCTAAGGCTAAATGCCATTGTTTTGAATATTGTCCAAAGAAATAGAACATCTTCAACGGGATCGTGTACATACCTTCTTTGTTAATCACCAATGAAGGCAATAGATAGTCATTCCAGAACCAAATGGCATTCAACACAATCACGGTCACCGTAGTCGGTTTTAATAATGGCAAAATAATATACCAGTAAATCTGAAATTTTGACGCGCCGTCAATCGTTGCTGCTTCGTCTAACGACTGCGGGATGCTTCTTAAGGCACCAAAATACAGGAAAATCGCCATACTACTGGCCAAGCCCAAATACATAATTACCAATCCTGGACGATTAAGCATGTTGGCCTTTCCAAAAAACGAAACCAACGGAATCATAATTGCCTGAAATGGAATCAATAACCCAATCGCAATCACAAAATACAATGAATTGCTCAATTTACTTTTATTCCGAGACAAGGCATAAGCGGCCATTGAGGTACAAACGACAATCACAAACAACGAAACACCTGTAATAATAATTGAATTCAAAGCACTTCTGAAAAAGTCCAGCTTTTCAAACGCTACCGGATAATTTTCAGTCGTAAAATTCTGTGGAACATTCAATGTATTTTTGAAAATTTCAGACTTCGTTTTAAACGAATTGACAATAATCAAATAAAACGGGTACAGCCACAATAATGTCAGCAAAATACCGCTAAGCTTGATCCAGAGTGCTTTTCTTTTTTTCTGCTTTCTCATAGGTCAACCTCCCGCTTCCTGGTAATGCTGATTTGAACAACCGAAATAACGGCGATAATAACCAAAAAGACGACTGCTTTTGCTTGTGCATAGCCCATATTACGGACAGCAAATGCTTCATTGACAATATTCATCGCAACCATCTGGGTCGAATCAAACGGTCCGCCAGCAGTTAAAGCCAGATTTTGATCGTATATTTTGAAGGCGTTTGACAAGGTCAGAAATAAGCTGACCGTAAATGCGGGTGCCAGCATAGGAAATTTGATTTTCCAAAACGTTTGCCAACTCGTTGCTCCGTCAATTTCCGCCGCTTCGATCATTTCATCCGGAATATTATTGATAAAAGAAATATAAATAATCATGATATAGCCGCTCATCTGCCAAACAAATAAAATCACCAAGCCCCAAAAGCCAGTATTAGTCGTCGATAACCAGCCTTTGAAAAACTCAATTCCCGTGGCATCGCCAATAGCAGAAAAGGCTTTAATAAAAATAAATTGCCAGATAAACCCTAAAATAATCCCGCCAATCAAATTCGGCATAAAGAAAACCGTCCGAAACAGGTTATTTAATTTATCCGCTTTTTGAGTAACGAGCAGAGCCAAGCCTAAGCCGATCACATTTACCAACAGAATGGCAACAACTGAAAATTTCGTGGTAAACCAAATACTGCTTAGAAAACGTTCATCCTGAAAAGCCCGCAAATAATTGTCCAAGCCTAAAAATTGCTCTACTTTAATACCGTTCCAGTCTGTCATAGAATAATAAACGCCGGTAATTAAAGGGACAAACAACACCACTGCCATACCGATTAAACTAGGCGCTAAAAACAACCAAAAAGACTTTGATTTATTGCTCACAACGATTTCCCTCCCTAAATGATAAGAGGCTGCAGCAGAAGCCTTTTACAGCTTCTGCCTTCCCCGTTACCGAAACTTGATTAACCTAAAGAGCCTTTATTTTCGATCTGCAGCCCACGCTTCTTTGCCTTTGGTCATCACTTCATCCCAGCTAATATCGCCATTCAAATATTTTTGAAATTCTGGATAAAATTGTGTTTGTGAGTAGCCGTCAGGGTATTGATTGTGCGCCCATGGTACAACCTTTCCTTCAGATAAATAATCGAAAATTTGTTTAGAAGTCGGATCACTAATGGCATCCGATGAGAAGTTTGTATATGCCGGAATAAATTCCATTTCATCCGTTACCACCTTCATCGCTTCTTTATCCGTGTAGAGCCATTCCAAGAAATCTTTACTTGCTTTGACAACTTTTTCATCTTTGTTTTTGTTTACGCCCCAGTACCAAGAAGGACCTGCCGCAATTTTACCTTCTGTGTCGCTTTTTACGAACAAGGGTAAAATACCCATTTTTTCTTTGGCAAATTCAGGATCTAAGCTGTTCAAGGTTGGGACAATCCAATTTCCTTGGTGGACGATCGCCACTTGATCATTGGCAAAATCTTCCTCTACAGAAGTACTATAATCTAGGGATAAGATCGGTTGAACATTATATTTATTGATCAAGTCCGTATATTTTTTGAATTGATCACTGTATTTAAAATCAATCGTTTTCGCATCATAGATTTTTTGTAGACTGTCATCGAATTCAGGTGAAGTAAAATGCGCACTGTACTGGCTTACTACCCAAAATTCTTTCGCACTAAAACCAAAAACCGCTTTCATTTCCAAGCTGTCTTTTTTGCTGTCCAAGGTTTTAACTGCCTTTTCAAAATCTTGATAGGATTTGATTTCATCAACATCAATTCCTGCTTTTTTGAATAAATCTTTATTAATTAAAAAGCCGAAGCCTTCAATATTCATTGGTAAACCGTAAACCTTGCCATCTTTTGTCGCACCATCCAATGTGCCTGCGATTGCATTTTTTGCAAGCTTGGTATCGGTTAAATCCGCTAAGCTGTCGCCCCATTTTTCAACATCAGCTAAACCGCCCAATAAGAAAACGCTTGGTTCATCGCCGGAAGAAAATTTTGACTGCAAAGCCGCATTCGCATCTTGACCGCCGCCGACTGTAGTGACGTTGATCTTGACGCCATCATGGGTTTCTTCATATTTTTTCGCCAATTCATCCAGCTGATCCTTTGTTTCCACCTTAATATTGAACACATCAACGGTTGTTGTGTCCTTTGAACTGGAACTACTGGCGCTGCCGCATGCCCCCAACATTAACCCTACTGCTGCTAAGACTGTTGCCGAAAGAATAAGTTTACTACGTTTCATTTCTCTCTCTCCTTCTAAATTAGACTAAATAGTCGTTCAAACGCGATTTTACATACTCCAAGTGACTAGATTCTAACTGAATATCATCGTGCGACATCGCATAATCCGTAAGCGTCTCCAAATTTTCCTGACCATCAATAATTTTGGCACCGATGCCGGTCCGATAAGAAGCATACCGTTCTTTTTTTAATTGATCAAAGAATTGATCTTCCTTCAATTTAGCAGCAGCCTTCAAGCCTCTGGCAAAGGTGTCCATTCCAGCAATATGCGCCAGCAGTAAATCCTCCATTTCAAAGGAAGAACGGCGAACCTTGGAATCAAAATTAATACCACCGGGAGCAATCCCGCCATTTTCTAAAATTTCATACATCGCCAGTGTTGTATCATAAATATTCGTGGGGAATTCATCCGTATCCCAGCCTAAAAGCATATCCCCTTGGTTGGCATCAATGGAACCAAGTGCCTCATAACAGCGAGCTACCGTCAATTCATGCTCAAAGGTATGACCAGCTAAAGTCGCGTGATTCGCTTCTAAATTCAGCTTGAAGTGCTTCGTTAAGTCATATTTCTGTAAAAAGGCCATGGCTGTAGCAGCATCAAAGTCATATTGATGTTTCGTTGGCTCTTTTGGTTTAGGTTCAATTAAGAACTGTACCTGATGATCGATTTTTTCTGTATAGGCAACCGCCATTTTAAATAAGCGGGCAATATTGTCTTGCTCTAATTTCATATCGGTGTTTAATAAGGATTCGTAGCCTTCACGACCGCCCCAAAAAACATAATTTTTACCGCCCAGCTTTTTACTAATATCCAAGCCTTTTTTGACTTGTGCCGCCGCATAAGCAAAGACATCTGCATTATTGGAAGAAGCTGCTCCGTTGGTAAAGCGCGGATGAGAGAACATATTCGCAGTATTCCACAGTAGCTTAATTCCAGTTGCTTCCATTTTCGCTTTGATCAGGTCAGTAATTTCATCTATATTTGCGAAGAATTCTTCTAATGAATTCCCAACCGGTGCAATATCTACATCATGAAAACAAAAATACTCTACGTCCAGTTTTACCAATAATTCAAAAAAAGCCTCCACACGATTTTTCGCTGTTTCCATAGGATCACTAGTTTCCCAAGTTCTAAGATTAACCGGTTGTCCAAATGGATCAGAACCATCTTGTGTCATTGTATGCCAGTAAGCAACCGCAAAGCGTAAATGCGCTTTCATTTCTTTTCCTAAAATCAGCTCATCCGGGTTGTAATGACGAAAGGCAAACATATTCTTTGTTTCAGGACCTTCATATGCAACTTTTTCTACCTGTGGAAAATAATTCATCTAAATTCCTCCCAAAAATATCTTGCTTCTAGTTAGTTAGTAAGTTAAACTAACTTACATAAAGAATATAAATCATTGTAATTATCTTGTCAAGCGCTTTCAAAAAAATTATTATTAAGAAAGAGGTGGTTAATTTGTTTATAAACAAATATAAAATCAGGGAGCAGAATGAATCGCTCATTTTAAAAGGAATCATCGACCATAAAAATATTTCCCGTGCCGAGCTTGCGGCGTTAACCGGTTTAAATAAAGCCTCCGTTTCTTCTATTACGAAAACCTTATTAGAGGATGGATTGATTTTTGAAACGGGTATCGGTACTGCCAGCACCCAAGGCGGTCGTAAGCCCATTCTGCTTCAATTTAATCCGAAGGCTGCGCTTATTCTATCGTTTGATATCGGGATTGATTACATAAAGGGCCGTTTAGCCTATTTAGACGGTGAAGAGGTTCTTTCTATTCAGAAAAAACGGATTGTGGTTTCAGCAAAAACAGTGCTGCCTTTACTTCAAGCAAGTATTGAACAATTAGAGCCGCCGACCGATGTGTTAATTGTGGGTATGTGTGTCGCGATTCATGGCGTCGTAAATGAAAACAACATTGTTTTTACCCCTTATTACGATTTGGATACGCTTGACCTTTATGACGTATTGTCTGAGCAATATGATTTTCCTGTTTTTATTGAAAACGAAGCGAATCTAGCTTCTCTCGGCGAATATGTCTTTTCTTTGGAGTCGAACACCTTAGTCAGTTTAAGTATTCACAGCGGAATTGGTGCTGGCATCGTGGACTGTGGAACGCTGCAAAAAGGACAGTACGGCGAAGCTGGTGAAATCGGCCATTCGATTTTGTATCCGAATGGCAAAAAATGTCCTTGTGGCAATCATGGTTGTCTGGAGCAGTATGCGTCAAATTCTGTTCTTTATGAAACCTTAGCTAAAACAAAGGGATTGGAGTTTGTTGACTCTAGCGTAGTTCAAAAATTAGTCGCCGCCAACGATCCGAATACCTTGCAGGCACTTGCTGAAAACGCGTTTTTACTAAGTGTAGGCATCAATAACATTATTACGATTTATGATCCGGAGGTTGTGGTGATTAACAGTTCCGTTTACCGCAATAATCCAACGTTGCTTCATATGATTAGAGAACATTTGACCAGTCGTTTTGCCAGAAATGTCCAAATTCAAAACAGTCGCTTAGGCAGTCAGGCTACTTTGTACGGCGGTATTGCTTTGTGCTGCCAGAATTTTTTAAATATTCAAGAATTGAAAATGCGTGAAATATAACGGATTGCTCGTTGAAAAACAATGGAAAAAGCTTCAGAAATCTCTTTTTGACTTCTGGAGTTTTTTGGTAAGCAAAAAAGAACCTATGTATATAAGAAAAGTCTTTGTATTTTTCTATTAGTTAAATTAAAAAATCATAGACTTTTTTTATAATAACTAAAAACGAATTTCGCTTAATACTACAAAAACTGAATGTTTTTTGGTGATATAAGATTTTTTTCTGTTAATAAAGAACTAATTTTTATGTTTGATGTTTTTTTATTTCATATTTTACTAAAATTAGAAAACGCTATCAGCCAAACGATTTTTTCCGCACTTTGAGTGTCTTTGAACAATATGATATACTATTAGTACTTTGTTTTCTAAAGGTTTTAAGCTTAATTTTTAAAGAAAGGAGTGAAAATAATTTGGAAGAAGAACACTCAAGACGTAAACAGAAACGTCCTGCACCACCTTCGAAATTCCCTACAAAAACTGTTATTTTATTATTATTGTTGAACACAATGGTCTTATGCTTATTATTATTTTTAAGTTTTCAGGCCAATGCAAAACAGGAGGATAAATTAAGCAGTATAGAAAAGCAAGTTACTTTACTGGATCAAAATTTAGATAAGCAAATCGTTCCAACTCCAGCCTCTACACAGCCTAGCAGCTCAGTACAGGAAGGAACATCCGAAACGATGCAGACAACAGAAAGCTTGGCTAATGACGATCTTTCAATTTCGAGTGATTCACAACAACAAACCATTGAAACAACGCCAACTTCTTCTTCAGAACAAGAAGTAAATACACCGTCAACCTATATCGTTCAATCTGGAGATACTCTTTCAGGTATTGCAGAGAAAAATCAAATTTCGTTAGAAGATTTGATGGCAAGAAACAATTTGACTGATACGACCGTTTGGATTGGTCAAGAATTGGCTATCAAATAATACTGTTGTTCACTACATATCTTATTAAATAAAAAATAAGTAAGTTATCGCGTTATTTTTGCAATAGCTTACTTATTTTTTTTATTATTTCTTTGTTATTTACAAGAAGCACTAATCTGATAATCCAAGCGTTGAGGTATGCTCAGGTTCTCTTGATCCTTTAAATAGTCAATAAGCATTGCAACAATTTCCTGACTACCTTCTTTCAGCACAGGACATTCCTGATAAGTAGGAAAACCGCCGCCACCGCTGGCACGATAATCACTCAATGCTAGCGTAAATTCATCCGTATCAGCTACCGGCTGCTGTTGATAGCTTAAAGCTGTTACTCGCTGGCCGGGCGGTTGGCAAAGATCCACAGCATAGGAAATTCCCAAGAAAAAATCATAATGATAATGCTCCACCTTAGGATATAAAAAATGCGGTGAAATAATGATTTCGTTTTGCTCATTTAAAGCAAAGTAATCTGTATTTTTGTCAATTACCTGCTTTAATTGTGCGCCTGTAATTTTCAGTGTAATCAGCTGATTCGTATAAGGATACGTGGCAATCACGTCCCGCATCGTTACGTTCTGATGGAAGCCCGGCGATGTGTTCGCCAATGATACCACTGTCAGCTGCGCTTGACTAGCCTTCAATTGAGCGGCACCTACAAGCTCTACCACAGGACTACCCTTTAAAGCCATTGTACGTTTATCCTCCGCCAACGCAGCAGTTTCCAGACGACCAATCGATTGATCCAGCCAATGTTGAACTTTGGTTTCTAATGGCTGCAGCTCTGCAAGTAAAGCCGAATCCGGCTGCTGATCTGCCCGTCCGATTTCAGCTGCAATCGTTAACCCATCCGCTACTTTTTCTATAGAAAGTTCAAAATACGTTAACGCCATATTGGAGGGTTGAACAATATAGGTGCCGTGTAATTCCTGTCCTTCAATTAATAAGTGCTGGTGACCGGTTAACAACACGTCAAAATCCAGCTCTTCACAAATTTTATAGGCAATATTTTCACTAGTTTTTGATAAAACTTTCCCTGTTTTTACATCTTTTTCAAAACCACCGTGATAAAGACAAATACTTACATCCACCTGCGGTTTTAATTCAGCTAACGCTTGCTTGGCTGCTTCAAAAGGATCTGCAATCAGGATATCTTCAATATGCTCGGCTTTTTCCCAGACATTAATATAATCGGTCACAACACCGACAATGCCGACTTTCATCCCATTTTCCAGTGTTTTAATCGTCGCTGGAAATTTTTTGGCGCCGTTTTTTCGATCTAAAATATTTTCGCAAAGACAGGTCGCATCAAGTGCCTGCAAATAATCATATAAATAATCTGTCCCGAAATTCACATCATGGTTGCCCAGTGTGACGAAATCGTACCCGGCCTTATTCAAAACAGTCGCTTGTGGAAATCCGACTTCACGATGCGCTTCACAGTAAGTCGCCAACGCAGAGCCCTGCAGCATATCGCCGCCGTCAATAATTAACGTATTGCCGTCTTTTTGAAAGCTGGGAATGCATTTTAAAAGGCCTAGATTTTTTTCATCAGTATCTGCATAATTCGTCGGAAATAAATAACCGTGAACGTCAGAGGTATAATAAATTTTCAGTTGCTGCTTCATAAGAAAATCCACTCCTTTATTTCATTTCCTGTTGACTGATCAGCGCCAAGTATTCATCAAACACATTAAAAATATAATTGGTTTCTAAACGATAGGCAGGAAACAGCGCTTTTAAATTGGTTGTAATCCGATAATCCGATTGCTGAGGAACAAGCTGTCCATCCACAAGCTGAATACCGCTGATTGTCTGTGTTTTAAGAATAGCTTTTATCTCTTCACTGGAAACATGATAGGTTGACAACATATAAGGCGGTGTAAAGCTGGCTAAAAAGTCAGCCACTGTTGCCCCTTTTAATGCCAATGCATAAAAGGTTCCCGGTACTTTTCGGGCAACATATTCTTCAAAATGCGACAGATCCACCTTAGTCTGCAGCCATTGCTCAAAGGCTGTCGGATCAGATAAAGAAATAGCCGTAGCGTTTTCTGTTTCTATTAACGCTGCTTGTCTTTCTTGCAATCGATCAGTAAAACGAAAGGTCAGCTGTCCAATAACATTCGCTCGATAGCCCGGCTGAACAAAAGCCGTTTCCTTTAAAATCCCCGCATTTTGTCGATGCTGATGACCACAAATCAAGCCGTCAATAAACGGAACTTCATCTATAATCCGATAGGCTTGATCCTCGCCTGTATCATATTGTGTAGGACTACCGTCAATCATATTACGCTCAATGCCGCCATGATAGCTGATGATCACTAAATCAGCTTGTTCCCGCACGATAGGAACCCATTTTTTTAGGGTTTCGATCACATCCATAAATTTTAAATTCTTGATTTTTTCATAATCGGCAATCTGCGGCATAGCACTTGTAATCACGCCGATGATGCCAACTTTTACCGAGTTGCGCTCAAGAATTGTATACGGCTCAAAAACAAGCTGATCGGTCATATCCAGTACATTTGCGCAAAGATATTTCCCCTTAAAAGCAGCGACCTGACGCTTTAAAAAAGGCAGGCCATAATCAAAATCATGATTTCCCGGTACCATCACATCAAAGCCAAGCTCATTCGCTAAGTCTGTCAGTGGTGAAATTTTTTGCGTGGTATTAAAAAAAGTAGTCTCAGGACTACCCACAAAAAAATCACCGTTATCAATTAAAATGGGTTCATGAAATTGATCGGCAACAGCAGAAAGAGCGTCAATGCCGCCCTTTTCCCCTGCTGCTGTCAAAAAGCCATGAACATCTGTTGTACTTAAGATCGTTAATTCGTTCATTTTTTTGCCTCACACGTTTATTGTAGTTTTTTCCGTAAGTATCCGGTGATTGCATCAATTAAAAAGACAGTAATGATGATCCCGAATAAAATAATGCCCACTTTATCCCAAGCTCTTGATTGAATGGCAAAAATCATTGGTGCACCAATCCCGCCGGCACCCACCAAGCCTAAGGTTGCAGCACTACGAACGGCAATTTCAAAATGATTCAGCGCTAAAGATAGAAAGGTCGGAATCAGTTGTGGCAATCTAGCATAAAACATCGTTTGCCAAAAGTTTGCCCCAACCGCTGTCATTGACTCCACAGGGGCTTCATCCATTGATTCAATTTCTTCTGTGTATAATTTGCCCAGCATTCCAATTTGATGGACACCAATCGCTAACACACCGGCAAATGGACCCGGCCCCACCATTTTAACGAAAATAATCGCATATACCAGCTCTGGAAAAGCCCGCAGAACATTACACAC
This sequence comes from Enterococcus sp. UD-01, assembly GCF_044909655.1. Classification (NCBI taxonomy): domain Bacteria; kingdom Bacillati; phylum Bacillota; class Bacilli; order Lactobacillales; family Enterococcaceae; genus Enterococcus; species Enterococcus sp. UD-01. The sequence continues at coordinate 39,110 of NZ_JBIYEU010000009.1, forward strand.
AAATTTCCCGATTTTAGAAATAATCTTATTGGATTTCCACAGATTATGGGCACTAATAAAGGTTAACGGCAACGCTAAAATTGTCGCAATAACGGTTCCTAAAAAGGCAATACCGATCGTCAACAACAACAGACTCAATAAATCCTCACCGCTACCATCATACACATACGACCAGTCCGGGTGAAACAATCCGGATAAAACAGATTGTACCATCCCAAAGGACATATTGCCGGCTTCCGAATAATCAATACCTGCCGCAGAATACACGATGATGGCTAGAACAACAAGAAGCGGCCAGCTTTTAAATCTTTGTTTTATCTTCATTAAACCAACCTCTTTCTGATAATTTCACTGATCCAATCAATCGTGATGACTACAACTAAAATAGATAAAATAATAATAGACACTCGATCATAACGCATCAGGCTCAAAGAAGAATTCAAAATAACCCCGATACCACCGGCACCTACATAGCCTAGAATCGTTGATGCACGAATATTCACTTCAAATGCATATAAAGAATAGCTGGCGATTTGGTGCGAGATTTGCGGTGCAATCGACCAAAATGCGATTTGTGTTTTCGTTGCACCCACAGATTCAGCTGCCTCGATCGGTCCATGATCGATGGTTTCAATCGCTTCATACACCAATTGAGACACCATGCCAAAGGTAAAGACAGCAATCGTCAAAACCCCAGTAAATTCACCAATCCCAAACATCGCCACAAACAACGCAGCCAATAAAAGATTGGGAATCGTCCGCACAATACTCATCAAAAACCGGACAATCGTCGTAATAATAAAATTCCGAGTCACGACAGTGGTAGCTATAAAAGCAAACGGAACCGCAAAAGCCACGCCGATTGTTGTCCCAACGACAGACATCTTAATTGTTTTAATCATCGGTGCCACAATTTTTGGAATATAGCTCCAATCCGGACTAAGAAAGCGTTGTAAGAAAAGACCCATTTGATCCAAATTATTGAATACATCGGCCATTTGTGCGCCGGTTACACTGGCACTAGCGTATACACATATTAAAACTAAAGCGACAATAAATAACTGCTTATATAAGTTACGGTGGATCGTATCTTTCAGCTTCATTCCGCTTCACCATCAGTTTGTTTCAAAATATCTGCGCCATAAATACTTGTTAAGACTTCATCTGTCGCTTCTGCTGCAGAGCCGTCAAAGACAACCTCACCATCCCGCAAACCAATAATCCGACTGGAAAATTCCCGTGCCAAATCAACCGAATGCAAATTAATAACCACAGTATGATTTAACTCCTGATTGATTTTTTTCAAATCCTTCATAATTTTTTGCGTGGTAATTGGATCCAAAGAAGCCACGGGTTCATCTGCTAAAATAATCGACGCCTGCTGAACAAGGGTTCTGGCAATGGAAACACGCTGCTGTTGACCACCACTTAGCTCGTCGCTTCTTGAATGCAGCTTATCGCCTAAGCCAACACGATCTAGCGCATCTGTGACTAAAGCATAATCATCTTTTGAAAAGAACCCAAAAATACTTTTGAACGTTGAATAATAGCCTAATCTACCTGAAATAACGTTCTTTTGAACAGAGCTTTTCTTTACCAAATTAAAATGCTGAAAAATCATCCCGATATTTCGACGAATCTTTCTTAAATCACGTTTGCCGGCTTTCGTGATGGAAGCACCGTCAATAATAATATTGCCTTCTGTGATTTCATTTAAACGATTAATAGAACGTAGCAGTGTACTTTTCCCCGCGCCGCTAAGACCAATAACCGAAACAAATTCACCATCTTCAATTGTTAAGTTAATATTTTTAAGACCTTTCACACCATTGCTATACGTTTTTGTTACGTTCTCAAACTGAATCATGTTTTCTCCTTTTAAGTAAATAGAAAAAGGTTAGAACAAAGAGTGAAAGACAATGTAGACCTTTCAGCCGCCATGCCCTCTTTGTTCCACCATTTATTTCATAGTCAAGCATTATTGATAATTATATGACTGCTTATTCTGCAGCCTTTGCTGTGTACTCTTCAACCGTATCGTAATTTTTGTCGTCTGCTTCTACATAGCCTTTGTGTCCCCACATAGCCATAGCATCCGCGCCTTCTTTGTCTTTAGGCATTGCCAGGAAAACCTCTTTAACTTTTGCCTGCAGGTCTTTGTCCATTTTCGGCTGAACCGCAATTGCATCGTTAGGAATGTCGCCTTTTGTCAGATATAACACTTTTAGATCTTTAAATAAATCATCTTTTTCAAATTTTGATGCAAACACATTACGTGCACCTTCAAAGACGAAGCACGCGTCCTGCTGGCCATTTAACACCGCAGTAATTTCACTTGGAATATCATTAACTGTTGTCAACGTAACGTCTTTCGTCGGGTCGATGCCTTCTTCCTTCATTTCAACAACTGGATAAATGTACCCGCTGGCAGAGTTAGGACTTAAGGTGGCGATTTTTTTCCCTTTTAAATCCTTTAAGGAATCCAAGCCGCTATCTGTTCTAACTAAAACTTCTCCTTTAAATGTGCTGGATAATTTGTCAGCCTCTGGTTTACCTGTTTCGCGATTATACGCGCCCAGTTCAGAAGAAAGAATCGCTGTCGCTGCTTTTTGGTTACGTGCCTGTACATAAGCTGACGGCGGCATAATACCAATATCTACTTTTCCGGAAGCCATTGCTTCAACAATCGTTGAATAGTCGGTTGCTAAAGTAACATTTACATCACGACCTAATTTTTCTGATAAATATTTTGCGAAAGGTTTCGCTTTTGCTTCCATTGAACCATCATTATTAGTTGGAACAAATTGTAATTCCAGCGCTTTTGTATCATCTGATGCTTTTTTCTCACCAGAGGATCCACAACCTGCAAGTAAACCCATACTCAATCCAATTACTGATAACAATCCTAACAATTTTGCACTCTTTTTCACGCTTTCCATCCCTTCGCATTTCGGCTTAACTGGAACATTTCTCCAGCTAACTCCATTATATTTTCCCAATATAAATTTGTAGTAAGCTTGATGTAAATTTTCAGTAATATTTCACTTTCACTTCATCGCAGACTACGTACTCTGTGCTTGATCCTCTTAGCTAATAAAACCCTTTCGGAATTTTCTAAAAAAAGAAGAAGCAAACTAAAATTAGTATAGCATAAATTCAGCCTTTTTCTAGACTTGCTTTCATTTTTTCTTTATTTTATTCTCATTTCGTTTCGGTAAATTTAACCTTTATTTCCAGTCTCACTAAGTCTTTTTACGAAATGGCACTCTTAGCTGACATTAATCGCTTGTTATCTTTCCTTTTTTGTCGAAAAATAAAAAGGAGGACAAAACGAATCTGTTTTGCCTCCTTTATTAGACGTTTCTTACTGGATTTTGCGTAATTGGAAAAAGGAAGTAATTTCACCAATCCCCATAAAAATTAAAATGATTCCAAACAATTGGAACAACACCAATAAACTGCCAAATGGATTAAAGGTTAATACCAGCCCGGCAACAATCAAAATCACACTGTAAATCATCATCGGCAGCCAGCTTACATTCACATAAGAACGTAAATTATTTGCCTGCATCGCTCGCGTAAGTCCCACGATGACAATAATTAATCCTAAGAAAATCGGTAAAATACTTACAATTCCTTTAGCAAAAACCAGTACAATCGCGGCGACAATCACTAAAACAATCCCGCCTAAAAAGCTCATTCCGTAGGTTCCAGTTGCTTTTTTCACTTTAAAACCGTCATATAAACTAAGCAGACCCATAATGGCAATATACGCTGAAATAAAATAAACGGCCGCTTGAAAAACATCTCTCGGGTTAAATAAAATCAATAAACCGAAAAGAATATAAACAAACCCACGCAAAAGTGCATACTTTCTTAATTGTTCCATAACATTATTCATCGTTCATCCCTCCATAACTTCTTTTTCTATTCTCTATTATTGTATAGAATTTCTAAGGATCTGACGAATAAAAAGGTTCTGTTTTTGAAAATTTTATAACGATATAGGAAATAAAAAGAGAAAAAAGCGGCTACCCTCGGAAAAGTCGTTTTGAAGAATATATTTATAATAACCATGTGATAGTACTGGATTAGTTCATTTGTTTCACTCTAGATAAAGTGAAACACCTTTTGAAATAATCTTGCTTGCCCAACTAGCAAGATTTCAATCTACTCGCTCTAAACAGAGTGAGACAAACCCATTTGCAATACCAGACAGCATGCCACCGATTTCAATCCACTCACTCTAAACAGAGTGAGACTTTCACTTCTTCAAAAGCCCATTTTAAACCTTTTAATTTCAATCCACTCACTCTAAACAGAGTGAGACGTCTCCGGCCATCTGTTCTAATGTCTTTCCAGCAGTAATTTCAATCCACTCACTCTAAACAGAGTGAGACAAGTTCCGTGTTTGGCAACTATGCGAGCTAATCTTATTTCAATCCACTCACTCTAAACAGAGTGAGACGCTTTCAAGTTATCATTGAGATTAGATAATGAGATTTCAATCCACTCACTCTAAACAGAGTGAGACACTACTTTTTCTTGCTCTTAGTACATTAACATCAGGTATTTCAATCCACTCACTCTAAACAGAGTGAGACGGTTTTTATAATTTCAAATTACGCAAGGTAACGGATTTCAATCCACTCACTCTAAACAGAGTGAGACGCTAACGATGGTGTATAAAATGAATACGGATTTGTTATTTCAATCCACTCACTCTAAACAGAGTGAGACTATCAAAAGACAAACTATCATCCGCCCTATAGTTATTTCAATCCACTCACTCTAAACAGAGTGAGACCTGATACACCCCCCGACAGCAGGTCTGGCGAAAAAAATTTCAATCCACTCACTCTAAACAGAGTGAGACCTGTACTGACAGCCATATTGTCGATGGGCTTAGTCATTTCAATCCACTCACTCTAAACAGAGTGAGACGAATAACTGTTTATGAAAAGAATACAAAGCAATTTATTTCAATCCACTCACTCTAAACAGAGTGAGACGTTAGAGTTCGCCTGCTAACTTCTGAGGACTATGTTATTTCAATCCACTCACTCTAAACAGAGTGAGACGATTATTTAGCCGCTCTGCAGCTCTTCTTTATGTAATTTCAATCCACTCACTCTAAACAGAGTGAGACATAAAATGCTCTCTGGCGCAATAGCAGACGCCAAACATTTCAATCCACTCACTCTAAACAGAGTGAGACACAAAGTCCTTCGGGGCTATGTCGGTTACTTTGGATTTCAATCCACTCACTCTAAACAGAGTGAGACCTCGATGAAAAAATGAAATGGCCTATCTTAACGCCAATTTCAATCCACTCACTCTAAACAGAGTGAGACTCGCAAGCGTGGCGCGGATTTATCAGCCGGGCATTATTTCAATCCACTCACTCTAAACAGAGTGAGACCATGGCTCTACTACCCTTTAGCGGATGTGGTGCCTGATTTCAATCCACTCACTCTAAACAGAGTGAGACCTAAGTATGTAGTTAAGGATAGCACAAAAAAATAAATTTCAATCCACTCACTCTAAACAGAGTGAGACGATGACCAAATTGCTAGCAGAGCTAGAAAGCGATATTTCAATCCACTCACTCTAAACAGAGTGAGACAAACCACCGCTTTTCATATCTAAGCCAAGTTGATTTATTTCAATCCACTCACTCTAAACAGAGTGAGACTCTTAAACATTTAACATAATTGGAGTGCTCCATATCATTTCAATCCACTCACTCTAAACAGAGTGAGACCGTTACGCCAGTCCAAGAAAAAGCTGCGGCGTTAGAAATTTCAATCCACTCACTCTAAACAGAGTGAGACTCTTAACGATTATAACGAGGTGTTAGACAGCAACGATTTCAATCCACTCACTCTAAACAGAGTGAGACTTATTATTGGCGATAGTCATCGAGTTTCCAAAAAGTATTTCAATCCACTCACTCTAAACAGAGTGAGACATTTTTTAGGGAAGGAGGGAGCTTATGAGTAGTGATTTCAATCCACTCACTCTAAACAGAGTGAGACGGCAACAAAGCTATCCAACTCTTGGAGAACGACTATTTCAATCCACTCACTCTAAACAGAGTGAGACAGGGCTCAAAGCAGCATTACCCAAGTACAAAGATATTTCAATCCACTCACTCTAAACAGAGTGAGACTTTTAAAATGTTTTTGCCCTCTTCGCTGTAGGTCGATTTCAATCCACTCACTCTAAACAGAGTGAGACGCAAGAGCTACGCCAAAAAATTGACAATCGGACAATTTCAATCCACTCACTCTAAACAGAGTGAGACAATCTCAAAATCAATCTGCAGCTGACAAACAACTTATTTCAATCCACTCACTCTAAACAGAGTGAGACCCCATTAGGCAAGCGGTACATTTCCTGCCAATTTATTTCAATCCACTCACTCTAAACAGAGTGAGACAACATCCTGACTTTCCAACCACGCCGCAATATCGTATTTCAATCCACTCACTCTAAACAGAGTGAGACGGTAGCGGATTATCTAAAATAGGCCAATGGCTCTCTATTTCAATCCACTCACTCTAAACAGAGTGAGACAGCATCAGATATTTTTAAACTATCCGAATAATCAATTTCAATCCACTCACTCTAAACAGAGTGAGACGCATTGGCATTAGAAAGAGGGATTATGGCAAAAGTAATTTCAATCCACTCACTCTAAACAGAGTGAGACCTTTACTTCTGCAGCAATGCTGGCAGACGAGCGTTTATTTCAATCCACTCACTCTAAACAGAGTGAGACTCTGAAAAAATTGGCAAAGACTATAAGATAAAGTTATTTCAATCCACTCACTCTAAACAGAGTGAGACGCCAACTGCATATTGACCATGACTTTCGAAAATGCAATTTCAATCCACTCACTCTAAACAGAGTGAGACGACAATAAAAAGGCAGTATAAAGAATTCAATTTATTTCAATCCACTCACTCTAAACAGAGTGAGACATCCGGTTTGTACCTTGTACATCAATTTGACAAATTTCAATCCACTCACTCTAAACAGAGTGAGACTGTGATTTTGCCGTATAATTACATCAAATTCAGCAAAAATCATCTTAATTTCACCATAAAATTAAAATTAAATTAGAAAAAAGACTGTTTTTGGTCAAAAATCATTCAAAATTTGGTGCGAAACCCCCAGTAATTTCATGTGCACTTGGGGTTCGCACTAAATAATTCAGTTCTCCTAAGTTATAATTATTTCTATTTTACCACAACCAAAAGTTGTATTTCTACCAATGTGTAATAGTTGGGCAGCATTAAGCCATGGCGTATATGGCGTCAGCTCTCCTTCAAAGGTTAAGATTCCCATTATTCCTGAAAAATCCATTTTTTCATTAATCTTATTAGAAAATTGCACAATCAACTCTTTTTTAAATTAGTGCTCTTTAACCCCTTAAATTAAGTTATAATTAATTGTCGCCTATCCGAAAGTCTTGCGACTGGATGGAGGTGTTATGCTTGATCGAGTTAATCATTTGCCCCCTTCTTGTCGGGATATTAATTGTCCTTTTTGAGTATTGGCTAAATACAAGAAACAAGAAGTAAAACAATCCAAGGCGACATTAGCCCACGAAAAACCCCTAGAGAATCCGACTTCTCTAGGGGTTTAGTGTTATACTTGATCTTCATTTGCACCTTTAGTATACCATAGCTCTCTTTTATTGACAATTTTGCTTCACATAGAAAATTCCTTAAAAGTTAGAAGAGCTTATGATTTCTGTTTAAATAGTATGATTATTTGATAGATGTGTCTCACACTAAACAGAGTGAGACTGGAACACATAAAACACAACGAAATAATTGCCAACAATTTCAATCCACTCACTCTAAATAGAGTGAGACAATCCAAGCTTTGATGTAATTAACTATTGTATAAAAATTTCAATCCACTCACTCTAAACAGAGTGAGACATATGACGGTACTCTGATACTTTGGGACGAATTGCAATTTCAATCCACTCACTCTAAACAGAGTGAGACGAAATGGAGTTGAGCTTGGCGCATGTTACATGATTTTATTTCAATCCACACACTCTAAACAGAGTGAGACTTTCTCACCTTGCTAAAAAGCAAGGCGACCCTTTAGAATTTCAATCCACACACTCTAAACAGAGTGAGACGGTTGTGCCTGTAATGTCTAACTCTTCCTGTACAGCGTATTTCAATCCACACACTCTAAACAGAGTGAGACTATGTTTCCATGTGGCACTCTTAGTTCCTATATACTCATTTCAATCCACACACTCTAAACAGAGTGAGACCGCAATTACGGTATAGCTTAACAGACGACCTCTATTTCAATCCACACACTCTAAACAGAGTGAGACATGGCAGACAAGCAATTGTTTATGCACCAACAATTATTTCAATCCACACACTCTAAACAGAGTGAGACATTCTGCTGAGCCTAAGTCAATAGCGGAGCTGAGAATTTCAATCCACACACTCTAAACAGAGTGAGACAAGTATGCTTTGTCAGAAATAATTGGATTGATTATTTCAATCCACACACTCTAAACAGAGTGAGACTCCAGTCTATTTTTGATATGTTTAACGCAATACTCATTTCAATCCACACACTCTAAACAGAGTGAGACGACAATTTACAAGTAGAGGCAGGCTCAATCACCGATATTTCAATCCACACACTCTAAACAGAGTGAGACGCTTTAGCATCTGGTTTTGTTTTAAAACCTGATTTACATTTCAATCCACACACTCTAAACAGAGTGAGACGTACCGACGTTATCACGACCGCGTCTCGCTAGTAGCATTTCAATCCACACACTCTAAACAGAGTGAGACGCCCCTTTCGAATGTATGTTCTTTTTTACTTTTAAAATTTCAATCCACACACTCTAAACAGAGTGAGACAGTGATTTCTACTTAGTTTTATGCTAAAACTACCTAAAAACCACCTTAATTCTCTCTTTAAATTAGAATTTGATTAGAAAAAGGTCGTTTTCCATCAAAAAATCAACCAAAATTTGGTGCGAATCCCCTAGTATTTTCATGTGCACTTGGGGTTCGCACCTGTTTATCAAAAAATCAAAGGCTCTTCCACATTAAAACTTTCTTTAGCCCCGATATGGTCAATTTTATTTTTATAGTTCTTTCCTAGTTGATAAATCCGCAAGCTATCCACTTCTTCATCAATCAAGTCAATTAACTCTTTTTTCAATTTAACCAATTCCGTTGCATCGACCACACATTCAAAAACTGAATGTTGAACACGTTGTCCATAATCCTGACATTTTTTGGCGACTTTACGCAGCCGTTTGCTACCGCCAGCGGTGCTTGTAGCCACATCGTAAGTAATCAAAACCAGCAAGTTCTCACCTACTTCCAAAGAAACGGCGGGTAACCGTCCAAGTCGTCTCGCAGATAGCGGCTTAAAAGCAACGCTTGGGCATAGGGCACTAAGCCCCAGCTGATTTTTTCACCTAAAAAAGGGTGCTGAATTGTTTCCTGCTTTTTATCTTGCCAGTTTTTGAAAAAGACTTTACGTCCAGCATCTGTCAGCAAAACTGCGCCGCTTTCTTTTTTGATGAAGTCTTTGGCTGTCACAACTTTTTTATTGATTAAAGTCAAAACAAATCGGTCGGCATAAATTCCCCGTAGCTCCTCCATCAAATCCAAAGCCAGCGATGCTCTTCCCGGTCGATCCTGATGCATGAAGCCCACATAAGGATCAAGCCCGACCGTTTCCAGCGCCGCCGCGCATTCTTGCGCCAAAAGCGTATATGCTAAAGAAAGCAAAGCATTCACGTTATCCAATGGTGGTCGGCGATTTCTACCGTAAAAACCAAATTCTGCTTTTTGTTGTAAAATCATTTGATCAAACAATAAAAAATAACGATTCGCCGCTTGTCCTTCGATTCCTCTCAAAGAATCCAAATCCTTTGCCTGTTGGACATCTTCAATATATTTTTTTAATTCTACCGAAATTTGTTTGAATTGTTCTACATTGACTCGCAGCGGATTATCTCGAGTGATTCTTTCCAGCATCCAGCGCTGATTATATAATTTACCCACAATAAAATGCCGAGCAATTGCCAGACTTTGCGTTTCGTCATCGGAAATTCGGTATTGTTTTTTTCTTAACGTAACATTTCCTGTGGTTCCGCCAGTTACCCGACTGCCAAATCTGCCGCTAGTTGTTAAAAAGGTTAAACTAATATTTTTTTCGGCACACTTGCGCATTAATGCCGGACTCGCGCCTAAGTAACCAGAAGTAACTACCCCTTCCAGATTATGCAGTGGTACACGACCTAATTTTGTTTCCTCTTTTAAAACAACAATATTTTCTCCATCTAAAGCTAAATAAGTATCCGGCGTTGTCACAAATAAGGTATTTAGCAATTTTCTCATTCCCGCAGCCTCCGATCCATGTAGCTTTTGACGGTTTGAACATTCATCAATTTCGGCAAACAAATATCCTGTAGTGAGCATTTTTTACAGAAATTTCCGGTTTTTACCTTAGGTGTATAACGCCTTGCCCAATATTGGTGCATTTCCGCTACTTTTTTCTGTAGCTCAGCTCTTAATTCATCCGTAATTGCTACTGCTTCTCGCCGCTTCGTTTCATGATAGTACAAGTAGCCTTGAGGAACCTCACAGACCAGCATTTCTTCTAAACAAACGGCTTGTGCGGTCAATTGTAAAATATCACTAAGCTCTTGCTTGGGTTTACCATGCTTATATTCCACAGGCACCGGTAAAAAGGTTCCTGTTTCGCCGGCTAAAGTAACGCCATTAGGATCTTGAACAAATTCAACCACATCGCAAATGCCGGATAACCCAAAAGTTGGTGAATGAATCGGCAGCGCGCGAACAATCAAACGATCCTTCCGTTTTTCTCGAATCAGTGGCTGATCAGCCTTTTCATGCAAATATTGACCTTCCAAGGTTAGCACGTTCTCCTGCCATTGCTGCTCAATATGGATCAATGCCCATTGCCGCCGACAGAAAAGAAAATGCTGAATCCCCGAAATCATTAAATAATCCTGTTCCTCATACATTTTACAATCCGTCAATTTCAGTTAGCTTGATTCCTTCGATTGGTTCGACCGTAATTGTGTAATCAGCGACTGATTTGGCGCGATCGACTTCCGGCCGTTTAGCAATACTCACGGAACGATGCACTTTCGCAGAAGAGGCCTTGCCCATTTTGCTTGGATGCTCCCACCAGTACACCTTTTCCACCGCCATACTGCCGTCAGGACGAGCAGAAGAAGCATCATTTTCAAATAAGGTAATTAGCGCTTCTTTGATTTTTTCAGCATCCGCCTCGGTGAAGCCTGTTTTTTCAGCTAGCTGCACGTTGATACTGCCGTTGAATACGTAGAGACCAAAATCAACGAAGTGTTTGGTTCCCATGGTTTCAGATCCTTTTTTATCTTCTGGTTCTGAATTAACGCTCTTTGTAATTTGCATCGATGTAATATCAATCGGTTGAACACTTGTTGCCAATTGAATTGATACAGGACCCCTTACACCAACTGAAACTCCTTCACCTTTTCTTTTTCCCTTAAAAGCAAAAACTTGACCGAAACTTCGCGTATCAATCCAAGTTTCACATGCTTTTTTATTATATAATTCTCTATCCGGATTTTTTTTATCTTCTGCAATTTTTTTCAATTCTTCATTGGCGTTAGCTCGCTCTTTCAAACTTCTAAAGCCATCATCTGCACGGTCATCTGATTGAACAAAGATTCGTTCGCCCATATCTTGTAGACGATTACGAATTTTCCGTTTGATCGCTACATCAGAAATTTCACCATAGCCATCAAAATTTTGACGTGGACGATTGCCATTTAATGGATCACCATTTGGGTTCGCATTTTTTACAGAAACTACCACTTTAAAATCAATTTTTTTAGATAACGCTGACATCTTTTATTCCTCCATCTATTATTTATTTTTTTTATCTTCTTTATCCAATTCTACTAATGCGACTCTTTGATTAGCATAACCTTCTAAATATCTACCATCCAAAGGATCATCATTAAATTTTCCTTCAAGGAAAAGCGGCATGATCTGTTCATCAATAATCTCAGTATACTTTCTTCCTTGATTGAGCATTCTTGTTTCATAAGGCACTAAACTTTCTCGAATCATTTTCCATGTAAATTTTGGTTTACTACTAAATTTTTGCATATATTTTTTTGCATTCGTAGGACGATTTTCTTTTAATTGTTTTAATTTTTTTTCTTCTACATAATCTGCAACAGCTAGTAAACGGCCAAATAAGTAACTTCTATCATTTTCTTCCTGATTTAATTCCAATTGAATATCCCCCTTAAATTTCTCTTTCTGCTCAATTGATGTTTGATCATAACGATGTCGAATCATTGCGGCACAAGCAATACTTAAAACTTTTTCCCATTCATTTTCATCTTTTATTCCTGCTGGATTAGATGCTCTCTGAAATAGACGTCGAACGATTGTCAGAGGTATTTTTTTTCCCTCTAATACACATGGATATAGTTCACTTAATGTATTTTTGATTAATACGTTACTTGCTTTTTCTCCGTATGCTGCTTCAACCATATCGCTTAAAGAAGGACTTCCTATCCAATCTTTCCCTTTTTCAACACCATATTTATGGCGCCAAATACATGAGGTTTGCCATTCCATTAATTGATCAAAATAACGTTTTGTGTCAATTGATTGATAATATAAAATAGCCATACGTCCTGTTGTCGCTGCATCTAAAATTAAAACAAAGATATGATTGTTCACGCCCAAATTTGCTTTTAACCCATTCATTACATTTGAAACTAATTTAGCAAAACGTTGATTTGTTAGGTCACGGGAAACTAATTTTTCTGCTTGTAGATCACGGGCAAAAATACTATAAGTCGATTCTTCTGGAAACGGAACCTTACTTCCTCTTTGTGACCACGTTAAAAAAATGCGACTGTCAATTATTCGTCCTTGTTTTTTTATCAACCATTTAAGTGCATTATGTCCTTTAGTTGATACTTCATATCCTACTGACACAACCTGAGAAATATCAGAGAATCTCCCTAAAAAAGCAAACGGTTGTTTTTGATTCTCAGATATCAATTTTTTCTTTCCGATTATTGATGCGTGTTTATCATATAATAGACTATATTCACCTGTAATATAATCTAATTCTCTGTTTTTTAAATTGGGCATGTAAAAATTGATATAGTTATTCATTATATTTTTATCTTCCCAAACTGGTACATCACCATCTAAAACGTTAAAGCGAATGACTGAATCTAATGGAATCTTTTTAGGATTTATAAGCTTTGTCTCAATTAAATCTTTAATAACAGATCCTTTCTCTACATAGTTTAAAATACTTTGCACTCTTGGATGTGTCTCTTGAGAGGAACACCAAGTTTTTAATTGTTGAATATAGTCTTTATAGTAATTTTTATTCCCACTATAACAACCGCCATATTCTTCATAATCTCCTGCTACATATTGCAACTTATCATGTAACATATGTGAAACTGGATTGCTTGTTCGGTTTTCTGATTCTATGGTAACTGGAATAATTGTTGCCTGATCATCCTTACTTATTACTTCTGCTCGAACAAATTCTCCTTCAGGTGAAATTGAAATTTCATATTGAGCATTTTGATATGTGTGAGCTTCAGGTAAAAATAATACTTTTTTTCCAAATATCGATTCTTCAACTTCGCCCATCTTTTTCTTATTCTCTTCATAGGTTTGATATAAATCATACAACCAAGTCACAAGTTCACTCCTCCTTTGTCAATTGTGTAAAAAGCGATTCAACCGACTCAATATCATTTGAAGAAAATGACTTCTTTTGCATTTCACCTAAAGAACGAGTGAGTAAGCATTTCTCTGGCCGCTCAAATTTAATAATTCCTTGCTTCATTTTAGGTTGACACAAACGAATAAGTAATTCTTTATTTCCTGTTTCATCGGGATAGGAAAAACCGTGTACCATAGTTCCAAAATGTAATTCACCTTGATCGTCGTAGTATCCACTTTCTTTACCAAATTCTACTGGTTCTACATACCCTTGACATTCTCTCGTCCCTAAAAAGATATCTCGACGACCGCCAGCTTTGAGTGAACGTTTTAAAATTTGATAATGTTTGTCTTCATTGTAGTCATCTTTTAAATCCGGTCGCTGCTTATTAAATTCAAAATGAACTTTCACTTCATAACAAGTGTTCTTCAAATACGTATAATAGGCTAAATCGCTACTAGTCATATCATTGTATTTCACGGGTAAAATCCCTTTCGACTCCATCTGAATTGGATTCATTATACGAACTTCATCAATGTAATACATAATTGTAGGCTTCCAATAAATTGACTCTGTGATACCTTTTAATGCTTGATAGGTTGGAATTTGATACGATAATTTTTCAGCTCCCATTTTTGTCGTTGGGTCTGTAAAAAGTGCGTAATCTCCCCAAACCTTAAATGCAATTTGATTCTTCACTTTATCTCCTCCTTCTAAAACATTATTGCTTCACTTGGTGCCAACGATGTAAAATCAATACCGAAATTGTCACTATAAGAATTATCTGTCACTGCGTAGACCTCTCCATTCAATAGCGGGTAGATTGTTCCATTTTTTTGTAATTTTTCTAGTTCATAATCGAATAGGTTAACCGCGTATTGTTGCGCTCTTTTTAGTATTGGGTAGATTTGTTCAGGCTTTAAGTTCCCGTTTAAATCACCAATTAATTCTTCCCCTTTTTTGTAAGGAACTAAAACTGATGTTGTTGGGCTATGAATAACATTAAAGTATTTAGCCACTGTTTCGGGACTACAAGAACAAATTAGTTTAGGATTGTCTTCATTCTGACTATAAGCTTCTTGTCCGTCCAAATTTTCTCCCAGTAAATCCCATAAGTGCAAATTGACTCCTGGTTTGACTGCTTTCTGATCAAACTCATAAGTAGGATATTTTAAGACCTTTTCAAAAGCAGTATAGTACTTTATAAAATACTCATGTTGAACCTTGTTAGACAATAAGTTTCGATCTGATATTGCTGACTCTTCCTTATATTTTCTTAGAAGTATTAATGTAATTTCTTTGCCTTTTTTTATTTCTTTTAAGTGATCTAAATTCTCTAATTCTGGTGATAGATTAAGTAAATAGACTTCACCGCGTGCTTGTTCCCCGTGCCGATTGCAACGCCCAGCTGCTTGAGCAATTGAATCTAATCCAGCTACGGAGCGAACTACTGCTTGAAAACTAATATCTACACCGGCCTCTATTAGCTGTGTAGTTAAACAGACGACCCTTTTTCCAGCATCTAATTTTTCTCTAATTTCTTTCAGGGTATCCTTTCGATGCTTTGGGCACATTGCTGTACTAAGATGAAAAAGTTCTACTTCTTTACGCTCTTGTTCTTCCATGATTTGATACAACTTCAACACAGCTGATTTTGTATTCAAAATAACAAGTAAATTTTCTTTTTCCTTCAATATTGTTTGACAAAAATCTCCTAATTCTTCCAGCGAATACTGCTTGTCACTATTCACGTCAATTAACTCGACTCTTCGAAATGCTTCTTCAACTTCATCAAGACATGAAACTATTTCACCATCCGGTTCTTTCTCTAATGCTCTTTTGACATAATCTAAAGACGGTTGAGTTGCTGTACATAAAACACTTGTTGTTTGTCCATGTTTTTTCAGAAAATTTAAAACCTCGTTAAACATATACGTGCATTTTGTAGGTACCCCTTGTGCTTCATCAAAAATTATTACAGCATTTGTTAAATTGTGAAAACGCCGTGGCTTTCTCGTTCCTCCACTGTAGATTGTTTCCAAAAACTGAACCATTGTCGTAAAAATTATCGGAGCATCCCAATTATCTCGCATTAATGCCTGCTTATACTCTATTTCTTCTCGTTCCTTTTCTGTCATTTTCATTTCGTCCATTTCTTCTGATTCAGTAAATATATTGGAATGATGCTCCAATATGTTTATATCGTCTTTTAACACTTCACGAACTTCTAAAGAGTTTTGTTCGATTATGTTTGTGAAAGGAATAACATAAATAATTCGCTCTTTTTTATGTTTAATGGCATGATTTATGGCAAAACGTAGTGACCCAAATGTTTTCCCGCCACCAGTTGGTATAGACAAACTATAAATCCCTGTTTCTTTTTTCGAAAACGCTTTACATTGATTTGACATTTCTTGTCGTAATTGATTAATTTTGTTGTTGCTTTTATTATTTTGAAAAGAAAGCATCTTCTCCTCTAATCGATTTGAATATTGCTTAAATAACTGTAGATGATCCTTCTTTTCATAAAATTTTCCTTCCTCAAAAAGCATCGTATTTGTTCTATCAGCATCTAACAAGCAACTATAGACAAACTTTATAATAAAGAACGTTTCGTGTGGTGTAACCTGTGGCATATTATTTTTTATATAAAATTTTTGTAATTCATTTTCGGCTTCAACCAATAATTGCTTAAACATTTTTTCAGAATAGCAGTCTGTAAAAAAACGTTTTTTTATCCCTTCATAATCTTCAAGTTGTTTTTCAGTAACACGTTCTAGATATATTGAACGGATGTCTCCTTCAGCAGTTAAATAATCTCTCAGTCCTTTTCCACTATGATGAGAGATAATTGCATTACCAACAATCTCAGCTAACAATTGTTGAATTCCACTATTAATTGATGTATGACAATAGTCATACATCAATTTCCCCCCCGCCGTTGAATGATCTACGCTACCTCTGGCAACACTTGACGGATCGATTACTGCTTGTCGTAAGTATGATTGAAATTCATCACTATATTTCCCTAAGTCATGGAGTAAGCCTGCTAAATAACAAGTTTTTTCCAAGCCGAGCTTTTTGTCCCAATTACCGCTTAGATCCGCACTTTGCATTAAATGATCTTTTAGCAGTTGATGCTCTCCATCTTTTTTTCTAACATGAGCGATATACATACAATAACTCCTTTTTTAATTTCTTATTGTCTAAAATCTATTATATCATTCGATAAAAAAATGACTATAAAAATTTCTGACTTTATTATTAAATTCGTGTTTATGTTTGTAATTATTTACAAATAAGCAGAAATGCATTGAAATAGCGTAACACTCTGAATTCTTTGTCACACTTAATGTGACGTGGTATAATAAGAGCTAAGAGGTGAGATATATGCTATTTACAAAATCAAGATTACAGGGAAGCTCTGTTGTAGTAACATTGCCAGCAAATAATGGTGAAAAACCTGAATCTAATAAAGAATATATTGTTGTTTATTCAGATGATGGTACCATAACGCTCATTCCCAAGCTTGACGATCCTTTTTCTGGTGGAGCTGAGGGTGAGTTTTATGAACTGGAGGAATGGTCTGAACTATCTCCAGAAGGGAGAGAACTATTGTAATGTCTAACGATAAACACTTTATTCCTAAAAAAGGAGATCTTGTTTGGATAAATTTTGATCCCTCAGCAGGAAAAGAAATTCAAAAACGTCGCCCAGGTCTTGTCGTATCGCGCTATGAGTTCAATCGAAAAACAATGTTTGCAGTTATTTGCCCAATTACTTCAACTTTTAAAGATTTCCCAACCAGATACACACTTCCAAGCGAAGTTAAAGTAACAGGACAAGTGATTATTTCTCAATTAAAATCTCTTGACTTCGCCTCAAGAGAAATTGCGTTTATAGATAGATTACCATTAAAAGATATCGCAAAAATTGAACAAGTGATTGAATATATATTTTGATAACAACTTAATTATGCCGCATTACTCAATGCGTGGATTGAAATGTATTTATGTTCATATTTTTAAAAAGCTAACCTTTATATCTTAGGACAGTTTTTTTTACTTCCCTTTAGAATATCCATGTTATTTACTTAAAATTCCTGCAAAAATATATTATAGTTATTTGGCTATTATTATACGCTAAAAACAAACACAAAGAAATGAATTATTTACTAAAAAACAAAAAAACAACCCATTCTTCCCATTGGAATCTCTTCCTCGGAAAAACAGGTTCGCTTTTTTCTATTTTTTTTAAATTAAAGAATAATATTATCCTTTAATAATTCTAAATCAGTAATAACAATTTTGCGGTCATGTATTTTAATGGCGCCCATTTCTTTAAGTTGCTGCATCATGCGATTCACACTGCTGGCCGAGGTAATTCCGCAAAAATGTGCGATTTCTTCATTCGTCACAATAAAATCAATTAAAATGCCGTCATCTTCAGGTACGCCAAAAGTTTCATATAATTCATAAATTTGTGTACAAACTGCACCGAATTTTCCATTCATCAGCATTTGCTGCATTTTTTTCATAGAATGCATTAACCGAACACGATAATAATCTTTCACATACATCTGCAATTCTTTGCTATTATTAATATCCTTCCAAAATTGTACACGATCCAGCTGGTACAGCTCCGCACGGTTGGATTCGATTCGAATATTAAAAGGTGCATCTGTAAATTGCGAGTATTCATCTCTTAAAAGTGATACAATTTCTAAATTATTAATATATCTAAGATTAAACTCACGGCCGTCTGGAGAAATAACACTTGTTTTGATTATCCCGCTTTTTAAAACGTAAGCATAGCGATCCTGCAACCCTTCGTAGGTCAGATAACTCTTTTTCTTTTTTACAACGACTCGGAAAGAATGTTTGTCTAAATACTCCTGTAATACATGGCTGTCCATCAATGTTAACTCCTTATTCAAATTCTTCTACCTTCTTTATTTAAAATGATACCACACCAAAAAACAATAACAAATGTTAACGTCTTTTGCTATTTATTTTTGATAATGACTTTTTCTTTTAACAAAACCGCATTTTTTTCTTGGGATTTTTTTGTATAGTAAGACCTACAAGGATATTTCAGAAAATTATATGAATTTTCATTTTATCCATACATAAAAGAAAGAGGGAACAGTTTACAATGTCGGAACATGTAAAAGAAAAATTATTCAATAAAGGATTTATTAGCATCACGTTAATTAATTTTATTGTTTATCTCGTTTATTATTTATTAATGGTTATTATTGCAGTAATCGCTCAGGATGCGCTGCACGCAACGTTAGGTCAAGCTGGTCTGGCTTCCGGTATTTATATTATTGGTACGTTAATTGCCCGTTTGTTTATGGGTAAGACGCTTGAATTGATAGGCAGAAAAGCTGTTTTGCGTTATGGTGCATTGTTTTACTTGATTACCACGATTGCTTATTTGTATATTCCAAGTATCGGTATTCTTTATTTGGTTCGTTTGCTTAACGGCTTTGGCTACGGAACAGTATCTACCGCAACTAATGCGATTGTCACTGCCTATATTCCCAAATCAAGACATGGCGAAGGTATTAACTATTATGGCTTAAGTACCAGCTTAGCCGCTGCAATCGGTCCATTTATTGGGATGATTTTGTTAAACACAATGAATTTTCACTTTATCATTTTATTTTCAATTGTTTTGATTTTGTTGACAACGATTGCCTGCTTCATTTTCCCAGTAAAAAATATTCAGTTATCAGCGGAACATAAAGCCAATCTTTCTCGCTGGACTTTGGATAGCTTTATTGAAAAAACAGTGATCTTTATTTCATTTATTGGCTTTTTGATGGGACTTTCTTATTCAAGCGTGTTATCTTTCCTATCTTCTTATGCCAAAACAATCGACTTGGTTGCAGCTAGCTCATTCTTCTTTGTCGTCTATGCGCTAGTAATTACAGCTACTCGTCCGTTGTCTGGTAGAATTTTTGATAAACATGGGGAAAATGCTGTTATGTATCCTAGCTTTGTCTTTTTGGCAGCTGGTTTAATACTATTAAGCTTTACAACTAGCAGCTGGATGCTATTTGTATCTGGTGGTTTGATTGGACTTGGCTACGGAACCTTTATGTCAAATGGCCAAGCGATTTGCTTAAAAGCCAGCCCTAACAGTCATCGTATCGGGATTGCTATTTCTACTTATTTTATTGGCTTGGATCTAGGGCTTGGTGTCGGTCCTTATATTTTAGGTGAATTACGAAATTTCCTTACTTTCCAAAATATGTATTTAGTTGCAAGTTTGATTCCGATTGTTTGTATCATTCTTTATGCAATTTTCTATAAAGCGAAAGCCTTTGATGCAACTGCTGAATCTGCGGAACAATTAAATGCACTGTCAATTAATGATGCGGAGGAAGAATAAGATGAGTACAGATGAACGTATGCTGAAAGTTTTAGAACAAACCTTAACACAAATTGAAGAACTTAACACACGGCTTGAACATATTGAACATGATCTGACTACGTTGGATTCTCACCAAATAGACATGAATCAATATGCGAGAGAATTGGTCTACGCTACTGAAAACAATAATATTATAGGATAAAAAAATGCAGCAAGGGTGATACCTTTCGCTGCATTTTTTATAAATATTTACTTAAAAAGCCGGTACTAAAGTTTCACTATATTTCGTTTCCAAAAGCTCTCTGACTTTATCGCTGGTCATGGCTTTTTTCAAGGCTTTAATCTTATCTGAATCTTTATTGTCTTCTCTGGCTACCAGACTAATCGCAAAGCGGTCATCAACCTTTTTTTCCAATAGAATCGCGTCTTTTGGCGTCAACCCAATTTTTGCAATATAGGTTGGGTAATTGTAAACCATGGCGATATCTTTTTCGTTATATGCTTCTGCCAAATTCAATAAGTCAACGGAAACCCATTCCAGCTTCTTAGGATTTCCCACTACATCCTTGATTGTGCCGTTAAAACCAACGCCGTCCTTTAATTGGATTAAACCCGCATCAGCTAATATTGCCAACGCCCGTCCTTCATTTGAAACATCGCTTGGTAAAGCGATTTTAGCGCCTTCCGGCAAGTCTTTGATCTCTTGATAATTTTTAGAATAAAAACCTACTTTGGCATTATAGATTTTTTGTACGACAACTAAATTGCCGTTTTTTTCTTCGTTAAATTTTTGCATAAAAGGTTCATGCTGGGCAAAATTTGCATCAATTTCTTTATTTAATAATAGCTCATTGTATTGAATATTATCATTGACCTGCACTAATTCTACCTTATAGCCTGGTTCGATATTTTTACCGGCAAGCTCAACAACTTCAACAGTGGACGGGATATGAGAAGCGACCTTGATGACTTTATCCGTCTTTTTTTCTGTTTCCGCCTCTTTTTTTCCTGAACATCCGGCAAACATCAACGCCGCAACAGCTAACATACTAATAACTACTTTTTTTCTCATCTTCTTTCTCCTAACTCTCTATTTTTTATTTATTTTTTGAGCTAGCCAGCTCCCGCTGATCTGAATCATGCTAACCAAAAGAATCATCATAACAATTGCTGTATACATCACGGCATATTCATACCGTTGATAACCATAACGTAAGGCAAAATCCCCAATACCTCCGCCTCCAATGACGCCCATGACTGTCGAATAAGACACCATACTGATAATAACTGTCGTTAATGATAGTACTAAGCCCGAACGCGCTTCTACATACAAAAAGCGAAAAATCAGCTGCCGTTTCGTACTGCCTAACGCCTGCGCTAATTCTATAATATCCTCTGGCACCTCCAGCAATACCTGTTCTGTAAAGCGCGCATACAAAGCCACTGCTACCACACTTAAAGGCAAAGCCGCTGCATATGTGCCAAAAGCAGTTCCAAGTACATAACGAGTAAAAGGAATTAATGCTACCACCAGCAATAGAAAGGGAAAGGAACGAACGATATTAATGTAGCCATTTAAGAATAAACTAAAAAAACGGTTCGTCTTTGTCGGTGCCTTTTGCATTAAATAAACAGCTGTTCCTAAAGGAAGTCCCAGTACTATAGCCGCTATAATCGACAATAAAATCATAATGCCGCTTTCCGTCAGCGCTTTGGTTAATTCTGGTAAATAATAACTAATTTTGTCAAAATAAGCAGTCATCATCTTAAATTCTCCTGCACTCTTTCGTAATAGGAATTGTACTGTTCCTCTTGACTACTATTCGTAATTGCAAAGACCTCCAGTACCTTACCATTTTCCAAAACAGCGGCTTTACTGCAAAGCTGCTTAATCAACGATAATTCATGACTGACAACGATCATGGTAGTCCCGAAAACCTGATTGATTTTCCGTAATAATTTCATGATGTCGTGAGCATTTTGTCCATCTAACGCCGATGTCGGTTCATCGCAAAGTAAGATTTTGGGCTGCGTAATTAATGCTCGCGCAATCCCCACCCGTTGCTTTTCACCGCCACTGAGCTGCTTTGGATATTGCCGTTCTTTGTTCTGTAGCCCAACAAACGCTAATACTTCCTGAACCTTAGCAGCCTCATAATTGCCAGCTAAGCGCAAAGGCAAAGCGATATTTTCATGAACGGTCTGGTTGTACAACAGATTAAATTGTTGAAAAATCATCCCGATCTCCTTACGCTTTTGTCGCTGCTGTTGTTTTGTCAGCTGTTTTAGATCAACGCCGTCAATTTTAACCTGTCCTTGGGTCGGCTGCTCCAGTGTATTAATCATCCGTAAAAGAGTTGATTTTCCGGAGCCGCTTTCGCCAATGATACCGAAGATATCACGAGCAGCGATCGTCAAGTTCACCTCTGTTAAGGCAGCTACCTGATCGGATCCAGAGGTATAGGTTTTTGAAACATTCTCAAAAGTAATCATTTTTCTCCTCCGCTTAATCAACGAGTAATTGAATAAATTCTGCTTTGCTCACATGATTAAAATAATCCTCAATGGAAATCCCCTTCAAGGCTTTTTCCAGCGCTGATCGTTCATAGCGACAGCCGACTAACAAAGCTGCGATTTCTTTTGTCTCTTTTTGCCCGAAATAGTCGCCGAAGATCATGATCGAGCTAATTCGACCTTTTTCTACCGAAATATTTGCTTCAAGTAAGCCGCCGGTAAATTTCGCTTCTCTTTTTATAGTAAATCGCGGTTCTTCACCAAAAACCCAGTCCTCATTGCCATAAATTTCCGCTACCAACTGATCAATTGCTTCTTCGTCCGCTGCCGTCAGCTGATATTCCTTAGAGGCAATTTCGTCCATTGAAGCTGCATCAAACAAGTGCAGCAACAGCTGATTACGAAACTCTTCTGTGGTGATCGTCTGATATTCTTCCTTGAGGTATGGTTTTAAATTCGTCACACGACCTCGTACGGATTTGGTTCCTTTGCCCGCCAGTTTTTTTTCTGAGACGGTCAGTACGCGGCTTACCTCTTCTAAATTGACATCCAGCATTAAGGTGCCATGGGAATACATTTTTTTATTTTTGATGTACATCGCATTTCCAGAAAATTTCTTCCCGTCAATCATCAAGTCATTCCGACCACTGACCTGTGCATCAACTGCACCCATGGCATGTAAAGCTTCAATAATCGGCTTCGTAAATAGTTTGAAATCGCCAAAGGCTTCGTGATCTGCATTCACTACAAAACTAAAGCTAAGGTTGCCTAAATCATCGTAAACCGCTCCACCGCCTGACAATCTTCTGGTAATTGTAATTCCGTGCTCTTTCGCGTAGCTCAAATCTACTTCAGCCCGAACATTTTGGTTTCTGCCCACAATCACACACGGCTTTTGAATATAAAATAAAATTAATGGTTCCTCCAAAGAATACTGGTTTAATAAATATTGTTCAGTCGCTAGATTACGACGGATATCTAAAGACGGCATTAAGACATAGTGCATGCGCTCCCTCTTTTCTGCTAAAGTGCTTTCATAAAATTTGCTATACAATCATTCCATGTTTACCATTAGTCTATCATTCTACGATTGAATGTTACAGTTTTTTGCTCATAAAAAGCTTTTAATATAATAAACGAGCTTTTTTTATATAACAGTTTTACACACTGTTACACTTCCTAACACAGCAAAAAGATTGATAAACTAAAAAGTGTTTGTTTACCAATCTTTTATACATAAATTCAGACCATTGTGTGAGCAATGTTGTTGGGATGTTTTTCGTCATAGCTGCTATTTTCCAGCATTCGTACATAGACAAAGGTGCTTCTTCCTTCAGGATATGACTGTTCATCGTTCCTGTCTGTTGCTTTGCTCCTTTCTATATTCTACAAAAAAGACACCTCTAGTAAATATACGCTAGAAGTGTCCGTTTTCATTTTTTATTTAAATGTTGGCTTTTGACTAATTAATTCTTGGTACCAAGTGAAGGATTTTTTCCTTTTCCGAGTGAGATCGCCTGTTTGATCGTCCTGTTTGTCAACGTAGATAAAGCCATAGCGTTTTTTCATTTCACCGGTTGTGGCACTGACCAAATCAATCGGTCCCCACATTAAATACCCGAAGCAATCCACGTAATCCTCTACGATAGCTTTTTCCATTTGCTCCACATGCTTTTGTACGTATTCAATCCGATAATCATCTTGAATAGTGCCGTCTGCTTCGACCTGATCAACTGCTCCTAAGCCATTCTCCGTAATAATGATTGGCAGAGCATAACGGCGATAGAGATAGTTCATGATATACCGCAAGCCGGTCGGATCAATCGCCCAGCCCCATTTACTTTGTTCCAGATACGGATTTTGCGTACCACCGAAAAGCGTTTCTTCTTCCTGATCATCGCCTTCGTAACGAGCCACACTTGAAGAATAATAGTTTAAACCGATAAAATCCAGCTTGCCTTTTTCAAAGGCCGCAGCATCTTCTGCTCCTATTTCTAGTTTAATTCCTTGCGCCTGATATTCTCTTAGCTTATATTCCGGAAATTTACCCATACACATTGCATCAATTTGATAAAATTCGCGGTCGGTTTCCTTTAAAGAATTCAAAACGTTTTGTGGATCACAGTTCAAAGGATACGCTGGAGTTAAGCCAAACACACAGCCTACTTGATTGCTCGGATCAATTTCCCGCGCCAGCGCAACAGCTTTGACACTGGCTAAGGTCATATTGTAGCTGATTGTCGCTAACGTTTGTTTCTTATCCTGCAGGTCACTATATTTCAACCCGGCAATAATATACGTAAAAATATCAGAAGCCTCAGTTTGCGGATCAATATGATTCATTTCGTTAAAGGTCACCCAATAGCGCACCTGACCTTTCAACGCTTCAAACATTGTTTTACAGTAGTTTAAATAAAAATCAATCACTTTCGGATTTGTCCATGAACCGTATTCTCTTACTAAATGGACCGGCATTTCAAAATGATACAGCGTCACAATCGGTTCGATGTTGTGCTTCAACAATTCTGCAACAACCGCTTGATAAAATTGAACGCCTAATGGATTAGGGCTTGCTTCATCGCCCTTAGGATAAATTCTAGACCAGTCAATAGATATACGTAGTGCTTTAAAGCCCATTTCAGCAAAAAGCGCAATATCCTCTTTGTATCTATGGTAAAAATCAATCCCTGTATGTGACGGATAATCTTTACCCGGCTTGATCGTCTGACAAATCTCACGCGGTGTTTCATAGGTTCCTTTTGTCACTAAATCCATAATGCCAAGCCCTTTGCCATCCTGATCCCAAGCGCCCTCGCATTGATGGGCAGCAATACTGCCGCCCCATAAGAACTCGTTTCTCTCCATTCAATTATCTCCCTACTTCACTTTTTACAAAATAACGGTTAAACATGCCTCTTGCTCTTGATCGACAATTTTTTCTTGTGCTGCCGGAATTACATCTAAATATTCGCTGGTATTTGTAATAACCACAATCACCGTCGGATCATAGCCGGCTTCTTTAATCCCTTCAAAATCAACCGTTGAAAGTAATTGTCCCTGTGTTACTGTATCTCCTTGCTTTACAATTGTATCAAAAAAGCGGCCATCCAGCTCAACTGTATCAATGCCAATATGAATCAACACCTCAACACCTTGTTCTGTTTTGATGCCAAGTGCATGTTTTGTTGGGAAAACCACCGTAATTTCACCCGCAATCGGTGCAACCACTTGCTTGCTTGTTGGAATAATACCTAAGCCTTTACCTAAAGCTCCAGTAGAAAAGGCCTGATCATTAATTTCAGCCAACGGAACGATCTGACCTGCAACAACACTGCTTAGCGGTACTTTTTTCAAGCCAGTATTTTTTTCAGGATGCTTTTCTGCTGTCGGTTCAACTGCTCCTTCTTCATCTTCTTGAGGAATCCCCAAAACAAAAGCGGCAATCGCAGCAGCCACAAAACCAATCACTACGCTAATAACCATAAAGACTAAATTGGAAATATCCTGATTATCCGCATAAGACGGCAAGCCCATGAGACCCCAAACGATGGAATATGTCTTGACCTGCATCAAGCCAGCAAACAAGCCGCCGATACCGCCGCCAATCATCACTGCTATAAACGGGCGTCTGTATTTGATAAAAGCTCCGTAAATAGCCGGTTCAGTTACACCCATTAAGGCACTGAAGCTGACTGTTCCGAATAATTGCTTTTGCTTCGCGTCCTTTGCACGTAAGAAATACCCAAGCATCGCTCCGGAAACCGCAATATCAGAGATCGTTGCCGCAGCTAGAAAAATCGGGTCATAACCCATTTTATTCACAAAGTTTAGCGCTAAAGGCATCATGAAATTCCCTGCCCCCAGCATGATTAAAAACGGCTGCAGTGCTGCATAGAGCATAACAACAATCCAGCTACCAAATGTATTGTGCAGCACTTCAAAGAACCAGCCGATACCGTCGCCAATCCAAATACCGATTGGTCCAAATACTAGTAGCGTTACCGGTAAACAAATGACCATAATCAACAATGGATTTAAAAAATATTGTAAAAATTTAGGTACATATTTCTTTAAAAGCACTGTTAATTGCCCCATAAACCACACTGCCAGAATAATCGGGATAAATGAATTCGCATAAGTCATCTGCGGCAGCTGAATGCCGAAAATACTTAAGCCTGCGACATCATTAATAGAACTGGAAACCAGCACCGCTGCCAAAGCAACCGCTAAATATGGACTAGCCTTTAAGCGCTTGGCACATGACATGGCAATAAAAATCGGTAAGAAGAAAAAGACAGCCGAACGAATGGAATCCAGTAATTGATACGTCGGACTTTCTGCTGAAATCAGGCCAGTAATTGAAAATAGCGAAAGAAAACCAGCTAACAATCCGGAAGCAATGATTGGTTCGATGACCGGCGTCATTGTTTCAGATAAAAGATCCATTACAGCTTTTAACGGATTCTTCTTCACACGTTCAGTTTCTTGCTCAACCGTAGGAGCCAAGCCCAGCATACTGATTAATTCTGCATGTACCTCATTGACATGCGTGCCGATGATTACTTGATAAGCAACATTGTTGGAAACAACATCCAACACACCGTCCAAAGCTTTTAGCTCCTCTGTCTGCGCTTTTGAACGTTCTTTCAAGGTAAAACGCAGACGCGTCATACAGTGAACAACTGCCTGAATATTTTCTTTGCCGCCGACAAGTCGGATAATTTCTTCATTAAATTCTTGGTATTTCATTTTCCTATGTCCTCTCTTTTTGACTCCGATTCGTCACGCGATGGATGTGAAGCATCAGATAGGTTTCTTCGTCAATTGTCAGATCACAGGCGTATTTTTGCTGAATATAGACTCTGATTTTTTGTACACATTCATAAGCATCTGCATATAAGGATTTGATTTGTTCATTTAAAATCGCATCACTTTCTTCATGAACATTCTTCGTAAGAATCCGTTGAATAAAATACTGCAAATGCGTCATCAATCGCATATAATTCAGCGAGCCTTCATCTAGTTTTAGTTGAAAATGATACTGAATAATCGACAGAATATCTCTCAAGCTCTCCATTGAACGAATCGTTTCGTCTAAATTATTCTTATCCTCCTGCAAATTGACAAAATGAAGCGCAATCGAAACCGCCTCGTCTTCTGGAAACGATAATTGAAATTGTTCATTAATCAGCTCCAGTGCATACATGCCAATATCAAAATGCTGCGGATAAAATTTCTTTACTTCCCAAGTTAATGGGCTGCGAATAAATTGTCCTTTGGCTGCACGTTTCAATGCAAATTCAATGTGATCCAGTAAAGTCAAACTTAGATAGTCATTTGATTTTTCACTTAATTTTTCTTCTCCGTAAGCAATGATTTGGTTGACTAATGTAATATGGCTGGCATCAGAATGAGACAATAAATAACTAAAATGCTCCAGCATATCATTAGAATCCAGCACGTAGGTTTTTTCAATTTCAGCCTCTGTGATTACTTGACCGACTTTTTTTCTAAAAGCCAAGCCCTTGGCATATACAATGACCTCATTGTCTCCTCTGCTTACGATCGCAACATTGTTGTTTAAAATTTGACTCACTTTCACTTCGTTTACTCCTTTCCAGAAAAAAAACTCAAACTACCCAGGAAAGGACATCCCTAGGTAATTTGAGTTCTGCCTGCATTATTCAGTAACATACTCTTTAAAATGACTGCCTCGTCATTATCAGTTTTTTTTCTTGCCTCCAGTATAATGCATCTTCGTGAAATTTGCAACGCTTTCATGAAGACTTTTTATCTCTTTGCGAGCTAAGCCAGATCGGCACCGTTAGTATCAATGACTTTTTTATACCAGTAGAATGAATCCTTGCGGGAACGTGCCAGCGAGCCGTTGCCTTCATCGTCTAAATCAACATAGATAAAGCCATAGCGTTTAGACATTTCACTAGTACTGGCGCTGACTAAGTCAATACAGCCCCACGGCGTATATCCCATTAGCTCCACACCTTCATCAATTGCTTGTTCCATCTGCTCGATATGACTTCTCAAATAATCAATGCGGTAGCTGTCATGAATACTGCCGTCTGCTTCGACGACGTCTTTGGCACCCAAGCCATTTTCTACAATAAATAACGGTATTTGATATCGATCATATAGCTTATGCAAGGTAACACGGAGTCCCACAGGATCAATCTGCCAGCCCCAGTCACTTGCTTTAAGGTAAGGATTTTTCTTAGAAGCTAGTAAATTTCCACTTGTAGTATCCCCAGTTTGTTCATGAGACGCGATACTGCTCATATAATAGCTAAAGGACATAAAATCAACCGTTCCTTCACGCAGAATTTGATCGTCGTCCGCTTCTTTTTGAATGGTAATCTCATGCTCACGGAAGAATTTGTTCATGTAGCTTGGATAATAGCCGCGAATTTGGACATCTGAATAGAATAAATTCGTATGATCGCTTTCAATACTTTCCATTACATCCAATGGATTACAGGTTTCCGGATAAGCTTCCATACGCGCCAGCATACAGCCGATTTGTGCTTCCGGTATAATTTCATGACAGGCTTTCACCGCTAAAGCACTTGCGAGAAACTGGTGATGTGCAGCCTGAAATTGTGCTTGCAACAGGTTCTCATGACCGTCAGCTAAAATTCCACCGCTTAAATAGCCGGTCATGCCGATAATATTAATTTCATTAAAAGTCAGCCAATATTTCACCTTGCCTTTGTAGCGATTAAATAACACACGTGCATAACGCTCAAAGGCCGCAATTGTTTCACGACTTTCCCAGCCATTTTGTTTAAAGGCTAAGCCTAAAGGAAATTCATAATGCGAAATTGTCACTAACGGTTCAATGCCATATTTCAAACATTCATCAAAAACAGCGTCGTAAAAAGCCAAGCCCGCTTCGTTCGGCTCCAGCTCATCGCCATTTGGGAAAATCCGCGGCCAAGAAATAGACAAACGAAAGGTCTTAAAGCCCATTTCAGCAAATAAGGCAATATCTTCTTTATATCTATGATAAAAATCAATTCCATAACGCTTCGGATAAATACCTTCTTGATCTTGCATCGCAAATTCAACGTCTGCTTTCGTGGTTGGTTTTAACAGGCCTGTCATGCTAATGCCGTTTTCTTTTACATAGCGAGCGGTATCTGCTGTGGACCAGCCTTTACCGTCTTCTAAAAATGCTCCTTCAAATTGATTGGCTGCTGTAGCGCCGCCCCATAAAAAATTTTGTGGAAATCCGCTCATTTTTTCCATCCTCTCATGCTTCTTTTTAGTGTATAATTGCTTTAACAGCATTATCTTAGCACGAGCGGTGGAGAACTTGTTTTTTTATTTTCCGCACGATTTTCATTATCTCCAACCATTTTCACCTTTATGAAAATAGACCTAGCAAAGGAGCGTTTCCGTATGCTTGACCTCTTTGATTTTTTTCATTATCTAAATACTAATAAACGGGACACCACCTATTCCCGCATTATCATTTATCTCTTCACACATCTGAATGAAGTGCGTATATTGACAATTACCGAAATTGCCGAGCGCTGCTTTGTTTCACCTGCTACATTGACACGTTTTTGTCGGCATTTCGGGATTCAATCATTCAATGAATTAAGAGAAGCGCTGGTTTCCTTCGGCACACTAAAAAGACATAATGGTCTGCGCATGAAAGAACAGGAATTGACCGATTTAAAGGCTGATCCGCAAAGCTATTTAGCCGCTTATGGGGCCGAAATTACTACTGCCGTCAATGATGTGATACAAACGATTGATTTTGAACAGGTTGACCAGCTGCTAGCTACGATTCATCAAGCCCAAGACGTCGTTATTATCGGCTACAGCTCCACGCTTGATTTAGCTCGAGAGCTGCAAACGGCCTTTATTTTAAGTAAAAAACTGACCTTTGTCGCAGAAACCGAGGAACTCCAGCTGTCTTTAGTTGAAGAGCTTCATGAGGAAGCTGTCGTACTTGTAATTTCTTCTTATGGTTCTCTGTTAAACAAAAGCAGCCAGCTGATCCGAAAAATCACAGACAGTCCGGCAACCTCAATTCTTTTGACCCAGCATACACAAAATACAATAACGAATTTATTTGATCTTTCCATCAACGTGACGCAAACAAACTATGTGCGGATCGGTAATTACCCTCTGACTTTTTTTCTGGATTATTTGGCCAGACGTTACGCCAGCTTATATTAAGCTGTACTCAATCTAAACAATAAAGGAGAAACACATGGGCTTTTTTGATAAGTTTAAAAAAGAAACAACTGCCAATTCTATTGATCTCGATCAGGAAGCTGCAAGAATAGCGGCTATTTATAACACCTACCCTGAATTTCCGGCAATGGCTGAGGATCGAAATGTTGATGAATGGCTGCTATCCATAGCAAATGGCACCAACAAGCTGGTTCCTAAAGAAAATATGATTCGAAATGAGGATCACTTACTGCCAGGTGAAGTGATTTTACTGGACTGGTTAAATGGAAGAGCCTCAACAACCGACGAGTTTCCGGACTTTTTCGAGCTGGAGCTGGGTATCCTGCCGCTTGTTGCGGCACAAGAGCTGGTTTCAGAGGATTACGTAGCTATTTTAAACGATAGTTCGGCTCTACATTATTGGT
Organism: Enterococcus sp. UD-01; assembly: GCF_044909655.1. Classification (NCBI taxonomy): domain Bacteria; kingdom Bacillati; phylum Bacillota; class Bacilli; order Lactobacillales; family Enterococcaceae; genus Enterococcus; species Enterococcus sp. UD-01. The sequence continues at coordinate 70,436 of NZ_JBIYEU010000009.1, forward strand.
CATTAGAGCAATTGAATGACCTTTTGACTGAAAATGGCTTAAAGGAATGCTCATCAAAGGAACGGGCACTTCGCTGTATAAAAAAAGAATTTTCGAATGCTTATATTTTAAATATCGTTGCTCCCGGCATGTACGTTTTAACAGAGAAAGGCCAACGAATTATTGAAAAATATGCTGAGTTTATTCGTAAGACCTTGGATACACCACCAACAGATTAGCAAGCAGTAAAAAAACGAGTCAGAGATAGGTAGCTCCTTAGAGCAGTTATCCTGACTTGTTTTTTATTCAAGAACCCCTTTGGCTAATTGAGCAAGCTGCTCTCGTTGTATAAGGAATTTTCGGCCTTCTTTTTTGATCATTTCTGCTTCCTGCAAGGCGTGTAGCGTATACAGCAAATGTCTGTAACTAACTCCTAAAAATTCCGCCGTTTCCGTATGCTTTTCGGAATAAATACCGGCAACTTCCGTCTGCAGTATGTAGGCCGCCAGGCGCTGTTTTAATTCATAATTTTGATTATTGGAAAAATGCTCGACACGATTTAAGACCTTTTTTCCTAAATATTTCGCAATAATGGTTAAAAAATGCGTATCCTTCAGCAACAATTCCCGGGCTTTCACATAGGGCAAGGCAACACATACGCAGCGGTCAAGCGCCTCTACATCCTTCACCTGTTCTTCTACCTCCAGTAGTGTTAGCTCACCAATAAAATCCTCACTTCCTAAAAATTGTAGCAAAGATCTGCGGCCATTTTCATGAATTTTGTAAATTTTTGCTCTGCCTTCTAGCATAAAAAACAAATGCTCCAGCGGTTTATCAAAACGGACAATATATTCTTTTTTTTCATAAACAAATACTTCCGCCAGCGATAATAGCTCCCCGGAAAAATAAGAACGGAGGACAGCTTCATGCATTGACGTAACGGCCTCAAATTGATTTAATGGATATTTTTTCACGATTCCACTCCCTACTATGAGATATCTCCTATTATTATGAACCGTTATCGCTTAAATTACTACTAACAAGATATTCTTAGGAGGTTTCTTATGAAAAAATTTTTTATTTCGCTATTTTTTTATGCATTAAGCGGTATCGGCATTAGCTTAACCATTAAAGCCGATATTGGTGTCAGCAGCTTTAACTCATTGAATGTTGCCCTTGCAGCAGTTGCCCACAGCCAAATCGGGACGATTACTTTTTTAATGAATTGCTTGTTTTTATTGCTGTATATTCTTTTATCTAAGCAAAAAATGTATGTACAGTATCTGATGATCTTTATTTCTGTTTTAAGCTTAGGCAGCATAATTAATATTATTACTTATAATCTTTTGGGGTCCTTTTATTTGGAGAATTATATTTTACGCCTACTACTGTTTATTTTCGGCACTTGCTTGGCCGGGTTTGCGACTGGAATGATTATTGCTATTGGCGTTTTATCCTTTCCGATCGAAAGCTTATGTCTTAGATTGTCTGAACTAACGGGATATTCATTTCGTTGCTTCCGTTATGGAATTGACGGATGCTCAATTTTAATTTCTTTGGCACTTTCCATAAACTATCAACAGCCGCTATTTGTTCGGGAAGGAACATTGATTAGTTTACTCCTGTTATCAGGCGTCATTTCTGTGACAAAGAATAGTTATGAAATGATTTTAGCGACTAAATCCATAAAAAAAGAAGTGTAAGAAAAGCATTTTCTGCTTTTCTCTACACCTCTACTATTATTTTTATTGTTTTAAAAATGATTGAATGGATTAGTACCAGCCATTAGCCATCCAGAATGCTTGAGCTGCTTCCCAAGAACCATAACGTCCTGCAACATAGCTATCCGCTACACGTTCTTGATTTGCTTCAGAATAGTCTCCATTTAAGTATGAAGCATCTAATTGGTATCTACCAATGTATCTACCATTTGTCGCACTATAAGAACCGCTAGATTCTTTTTGTGCAATCCATTCCTTCGCAGAAGATGTAGTGGCTGCTGTTGTTGCAGCTGGTTGAGCTTCTACTGCAGCTGGTGCTGCTTGTGCAGTGGTTTCTTCAACTGGTGCTTGTTGTACGGGTGCTTGCGTTTCTTGTACAGGTGCTTGTGCAGCTTCTTCTACCGTACGAATAACTAATTGATCACCTTCAAAAATCATGTTTATGTCAGCAATACTATTGTCTTTAGCAATTTGGTTTACCAGACTATTGTCTCCTCCAAATTGATGTGAAATTGTAGTTAGAGTATCTCCATTTTTTACTGTATATAAGCTATCTGCATGTGCGTCAGATGTTCCCATAAAAATTCCAAATCCAGCGGCCAAAGTTGTTCCTAATAAAATCGTTTTAAGTGATTTCATGTCGTTCTCCTTTGTATAAAAATATTTTTTTGTCGTTGTTTTATCGACTTTGCATACTTTAACACCTAAAAATATTTCATAGGTGAAAAAGCAATGACAATACGTTACGAGTTGTTGTATTTCGTAACAAACTGTAAAAACAACGCTGGAAACACCTGTTCGTACTGGGTTTTCATTTTTCGTTTTCATGTAAATAAAATGATTTTTTTCAGCATTTTTTCTTTTTTTATTTTTATAAATGCTAAAATATTACAAAATTCGCGAAATATTACAAAATAAAGGTTGATTTTTTCTTACATGTATGTCCAATTTCACCTCTCTTTTTTCTTCCTCTAGAATATTTTCAGCTCATTCAAGCAATAAAAAAAGAGAATTTACAGCATATTTGCTGGTAACTCTCCTTTTTGCGTGTTAATATTCATAAATAAAAGTTTAAGACTTGTACTCTTTTTGCTCAATTACTGATTCTAATAATCGATTTTCAGTTTGAATAATATCAAAAAAAGCACTAATCTTTTCTAATTGCTCATAATCAATTTGGTACAATTTTACTTTCGGTTTGAAAAATAGAAAGCCTGAATTTACCTTTACTCGTTCATTAATCAAATGGCATTGCTCCATCATTGCTTGTAGATCCATTTCAGATACGCTATTTTTGACCTTCTCTACACGTGCGCGTTCATAAATCCATTGATCCTTAGTGACGGTCATTCGTTCGGTAATTGTGACTAGCTGCCGATTTAAATGCCAGGATTGTTCAATAAACTTCGCTTTTTTATACATATCATCATAGTGGATCAAATCAATTCGGACTGTTTTATACCATTCTTCTTCTTCAAGAGTGATTTTTTGATGCTTTTTAAATCGTTTTAACCCACTGACCAGTAAGCTATTTTCAATCGCCAGCAGTTCATATTCCAATTTTTCTTTTGCCACACGCAAACGTTCTTTCGAAGCTTTTTCTCGTTTAAGGCTTTCTTTTAAATAAAGAATATCATTTTCTACTGCTGAAGAGTCTACAACTTCCGATTCCTGCCTTTTTTCTTTTGGCATGGCCGATATCGGCTCAGCATCAATCACTGTTTTTTTAGCTTTTTTCTTTTTAGTTCGTACGCGAGCTGCCGGTTTCGGCTCCTCAACCGTCACTTCAACTGGAAAACTAAGTGTGCCAATAGTAGACGCTGTTTCTGGAATAGCTTCTGGCTCCATACTTTCTTCGATGTTTTCCTCATGGAAAGCAGAAACAAGCTTTTTTTCGAGAATGCTGCTGACGGATTCTTTTGCTGAATAGCCCATTTGTTTCAAACTGGATAATACTGAAAATTGAATTGGTTCCTCTTTCTCTTCAATGGATAGAGGAATTAATTCACAAAAATAAGTGCTAAAGGCGCCCTCGACCACTTCCACGATTTTAATCCAAATAAATTGCGGAAACAGCACGTTTAATTCTTCCAATAAAACATCCCAATTTAATTCGATTTGAAAAAATTGAATTTCAATATGCTTTTTTATTGATACAGAATTAAGTTTTCTGGAAAGTTCATTCTTTTCCAGAAAACTTAATGAAATACCTGTTTTACGTTCATATATTTTGTCACAGGCTGCGATGATTTCTTCCGTTTGATTCTTTTGATAGAGAACGGTACCTTTAGTGAATGGAATTGCCTGCTGGTGAAAAAAAACATCAAAATGATCATTCATACGACCGTTCTCCTTTCTTTTTTAGGATGGTAGCTCATAATTTGGAACCAACACAAGTAGTTGGCCTTCCGTTAAGAAGTATTGATCCAAATCATTCCATTCTTTTAATGACCAGACAGAAACACCGGTCTTTTTAGAAATGCTGGCTAAAGAATCGCCTTTTTTCACTTCATATGTCTGTTTGGTTTTCTTACGTGTCGCAGTAATATCGTAATTTTTTGATTCAGTAGTCGTTTTTGCTTCTTTAGTAGAAGAAGCTTTTGTTGTTTTTTCTGAGTCTTTGTTTACTGTCAATTTATCGGAAAAAGCGTTGGATATTTTTTCAACCATATTCAATGAACGATCCACGGCTTCTTCTTCTTTTGCTACTACAGTAACTTTTTCTTTTTGTTTCGGAATATTTAAACGTTGACCGATATAGAGTGTACGACGGTCTAATTGATTTTTTTCTAAAATAGCTAAGGTAGATAAGTCATAAAGTTCGCTAATAGATTTTAAGGTTTCTCCTTTTTTCACCACATGGGTAAAGAATTCAACCTTTTGATCTGTTTGCTTATCTTGTTTTTCAATCTTATCGAAGCTTGTATTGAGCGTTATCTTCTTGGCTTTTTTGTTGGTTTTTAAGGTATCATACTGCGTTAAATTGTATGCTTCAATTAGTCCATTTAATTTCGAAGCATAGCTGGTATCCGTTGCATAACGCCCGGTAAGAAACTTAGTCGCATCCTTATAGGAAGAAGTATTTGATTTCCAGGTTCCTTTATAAAAAGAATTGCTAAAATCTGTACCCCCTCTAAGCAGCTTTACGTAGTCACCCAATGATTCTTTGTACGACGGATATTTTCTAAAAGCAGAACGAATAGTGTACATACTTCCGGAACCATTATCTTCACTTGTTAAAAAGCTCGCGCTAGCTCCTTTGTAATCTCCTTTAATACCAAATAAATTATAATTTGGCGCAGAGGCTAATGCACTGTTTCCAGATGCACTTTCCAGAATGGCTTGTGCAATCATCACTGATGCGTATAGATTATTTTTACCGGCAATTGTTCGAGCATCTTCGCCAATAACCTTAATAAAGCTTTTCGTTGTTAAATTAGGGCTAATGTGAAAGACTTCGTCAGAACCAGCTGCACTGGCTCCCGCTGTATTGCCAGTATAGGTATTATTGCTTGACTGTACCGGCTGATTCACTGTCGGAGCTGGCTGTTGTACTGGACCATAAGTCGGCTGCTCAGGCTGTGGCTGTGGTTGCACAGGTTGAGTTGGTTTCGGTTTTGGCTTTGCTGGCTTAGGTTTTGGTTTTGACGGCTTCGTACTAGTTGATGATGTACTGCTAGTAGAATCAGTAGTCGTTCCGGTTGTGCTGGTCGTTTCGCTTGTTTCATCCATCGTTCCACTCGTACTAGAGCTTGTGGAATCGTTTGTCGTCTCATCTGATGTGCTTGACGTTGTTTCATCTGTCGAGTCCGTACTGCTGGTAGTAGCTTGTGTGTGTGTGGTGCTACTCGTTGTTGTAGAAGACTCGGTCGTTGATGAGCTGCTCTCAAGCTTGTCGTCTGTATCAGTACTTTCTGTTCCTTTTTGTTCTTTAGTTGAAGATAGAACGGTTACTTTCTCTTGTTCATCGGAGTCAGCAACTGCCCGATCGTCTGCTTCCTTAGCAATAATAGGTTGAACATCGGTAACAGAAAGGACAGCACTTGAAGACAATAACCCAACACTTAACAATCTTAGTTTTTTACTATTTAAGTTCCTTTTTTTCATATTGTGTCCTCTCTTTTTTTTATTGATAATGATCATCTTTAACTAAATTGATGATCTGATTAAACGCTTGTTCAGATTCTTCTTTTACATCTTTAATACGTTTATAGTAGTTTTGGTATTCCTGCTCAGCACGTTCCAAACGTTTTAAGACTGCTGTTTTACGTTTCGTATCTTCATCAATCATTTGCGCGCGCTGCGTTGCTTTATTGATGATTTCCTTGGCTTGTTTTTTAGCGCCTAGTAAGACTTCGCCGATGTCTTCTTTAGACAATTGTTCACTTTCAATAGCTTCTTTTTCAGCTAAAAGCTTTTTCGTTCTCTCTAATTCTTGACGCACTCTTGCCAATTCTTCCTGTGCTTTAGTATCAACTGCCGGTTCTTGCGGCATAATCACAATCCGATCCTCAGAAAGCTTATCGATTTCCTCTTGTTTTGCCAGCAGCTCTTGCTCATATTGCTTGATTTTTTCGGCAAAACGCTCAACCTTTTTACGATTCAAGTCATTTTCATCAATTTGTCGATTACTGTCGCGTAAAAGATTATTATATTTACCCTTGATTTGTTCAAGTTCCGCCATCCGAGCTTCGTAGTCCTTCGGCACAGCCTCGACCATAGAAAGCTCGTTTTTTAGCGATTCACTTACTTGGCGGGAAGCTTCTAATTCTGTTTGCAGCTGCTTCACTTCTTTTTTATATTTCCGTAGTTCTGCTCTCACTTCATCTAACTCGTTTTGAAGCTGTTCGTTTTCTTCTTGGAGTTCTTCTAATTCGGCATCATCGATAACTTCAGTGACAGGCGGACGTTTTTTAGACTTTTTAGCACTCGGAGCTTGTCTTTTCTTTTTTGTTGAGAAAAGCGACCGTGACTCATCTTCGTCTTCGTCGTCATAGTCATCGTCATCATATTCTTCATCATACTCATCTTCGTCTTCTTCATCATCATAATCATAGTCGTCATCATCTTCATCGTAGTCGTCATAGTCATACTCATCTTCGTCGTACTCATCATCATACTCATCGTATTCATCAAAATCATCGTCTTCGTAATCGTCATATTTCTTTCTTTTCTTGCCTCTGCCAAATATTTTCAGCATACTTTCACTTCCTTTTACTAAAATAGGCTATTATTCTTTGCTTACTGGTTATAAACATGAAATTAATCATATGAATGGTTGATTTATGTATATCCGGTAATTTCTCTGATACTATTTATATCCAAATATCCTTAAATAACTGCGAAACAATAACTCCAACCTACTTCAATCGCTTTTATTAGAATTGATTTTACTCTTAGCTATCCTTTCTAACTTCTGCCATTTAACTTTAATGAACCAGCAACCATTACAAGCTCAACTTTAATATTTGATTAAATATTCCTTATAAAATCATACCTACCTTTTTCTATTTTAGCAGATATTACCTCAACAAACAAACTGATTTCGCGGTTTATTTTTACTTTTGAAAACTCAAAATAAGATTGAGATATCTTTCTAAAAAAAAAGAATTTTATCATATAAAATAGATGTTTTTTTATAAACTAAAGCTTATTCGTAAAATATAGTAACATTTTCCATACTTTTTTAATTTTTTTTGCCATTTCTTTCATTTAAAGACCGGTCAATGCATCATTCGTTATTGTAAATCACTGAAAAAGGACGTTAACATTAACTTACAGCGCAAGAAAAAATGTATATTTATGTTATTTTTTTGTTTTTTATAAGCAATATAAGTACAACCTGCTTTTTTTTAAAATTAAGAGCCTATTCTTTCGTTAAAGGTATCATTTTTAGACATAAAAAAGAACAGCCTTTAGTCAAAAAGCTGTTCTTTCTTCTTTATTTAGACGGAATTAACAAGCGTAATCCATTAAGAATAACCAGCAGGGTACTGCCTTCATGAGCAACGACCCCCAATGTGATATCCATTTTCCCAAGAATATTCAAGGTTACCAGCAATAGAACAATCAGCATGGAAAAAATAATGTTTTGCCAAACCACTCGATCCAAACGTTTAGCTGTCTTATGGGCATAACTAAATTTGGTCAAGTCATTTTGCATTAATACTGCATCTGCAACATCAATCGCGACATCTGTCCCGTCACCCATGGCTACACCAATATCAGCGGTAACAAGAGCCGGTGCATCATTTACGCCATCTCCTAGCATTGCAACACTGCCAAAGCGTACTTTTTGTTCCGCTATAATATCCGCTTTATTTTCCGGAAGTACGTTGCCGATGACTTCATCAATGCCAATTTGACGTCCCACTGCTTGTCCCGTTTGTTCTGCATCTCCTGTAATCATAGTCGTATGAATTCCCTGTGCTTTTAAATAGCTGATCACTGGTTTTGCTTCTTCATTAGGCACATCCATCATTGCAATAAGACCGATCACTTGGTTATTTTCAGCAAAGTAAACGACCGTCTTTCCTTCTTTAGCATATTGCTGATTGTGTGTTTCGATTTGAGCAGCTACTGCATGGAATGTTTCTGGTTTTCCAAGTTGAAATGTCGCTCCGTTATAAGTAGTAATCAAGCCTTTACCGATAATATTTTCTACTGAAAGATCTAATTCTTTTTCTGCATGAAAATTTTCCAAAATCGCATTGGCTAAGGGATGGTTAGCTGTTTTTTCCATCGCAACAATCCGGTCGATACAGTCTTGTTCCGTTAGTTCTGTTTGACTCGTCAAAAAGTAAGCATCCGTGACAACTGGTTTCCCTTTCGTTAATGTGCCGGTTTTATCAAAAGCAACGGCTTTAATAGTTGCCAAATTAGCCAGATAAGAGCCTCCTTTAAATAAGACGCCGCGTTTGGCTAAATTGGAAATGCCGGATAATGTCGCCGGAACAGCACTCGCTGCTAATGCGCAGGGAGAAGCTGAAATTAGGAAGACCATTCCCCGATAAAAGCTTTCATTCCAGCTCCAGTTAAAGATAAACGGGCCTGCTAGAATAAACAAAGGAACTAAAATCAAAACAATCGTCACGTAGCGCGGCTCCAGCTTTTGAATTTTCGTCGCTGTTTTGGATAGATTGTTTTGCGATTGATTGACTAATGTTAGAATCTTAGCAAAGACTGTGTCGCTGCTGTCTTTGGTAACCTCCATTGTAAAGGTACCATTGCCGTTAATTGTACTGCCGAAAACTTCATCTCCTACTGTTTTTTCCCGCGGGATGCTTTCACCATTAATAGAAGATTCGTCAATGGATGTGCTGCCTGACAAAATTATACCGTCTGTAGCAATCTGATCACCGTTGCGGACTTGTAGCTTATCGCCGATTTTCAAAGCAGCGACATCCACTGTTTTAATCGTACCGTCTGCTTGGATTAAACGTGCTTCTGTCGGATTCATCTTTAGTAAATTCGTAATTTCACGTTTACTGCGACCTTCAGCATATTCTTCAAGAAAATGCGCGCCGGCAAAAATTAAAATTAACAAGGCACTTTCTTCAAATTTACCGATGATCATGGCGCCAAAAGCCGCTAAGGTCATTAGAATATGCACATTTGGTACGAAGGTGCTTTTGGCTTTAGAGGCTTGTATCGTATCTGTCATTCCTTCAATAATAATGTGATAGCCTGATAAAAAGGTTGCGCCGACAAAAAGAAGTGTCTGAACAAGACTGTTTTCTTTAAGGAAAAAACCTGCAATAAATAAAACGAAGCCGGTAAAAAATAAAATGACTGGGGATTTCCCGTGACTGTGATGATGGCTGTGACTGTGTCCGTCTTCGTGTTTATGCTCATTCGTGCATTGGTGAGTGTGTTGCTTTACTGTTTCCATAGTGATCCTCCTTCTCTTGTTTTCTGAAATAATTCATTAAACTTTCACATGAATAAACGTTCATATGTTATATACTTATAATACATGAACAAGCAATCATATGTCAAGAAAAATTCATCTTTTACTGTAAAAAAAGCCTTGTCCTAACAAAGGCAACTTCGTTAGGATAAGACTTTTGAATGAAATGATTAATCTTTTGCTACTTTAATGTACTTAAAGCTATAAGGCGAGCCGAAGCTGTGCTTCACTACACCAGTAATTTTTTTCTTTTGCAGCAAAGCCGTTTGCTGCTGATAAATTGGTGCAATCGTGTAATCCTCTGCCAGCAGAACATGCTCTGCCTGAAGCAGATCATTCCAGCGTTCCAGCTCATCTGCCGCATGTGTTTCCGTCGCCGCTTGAATCAACTGATCGTATTTCGGATTATTATAATTAACATGATTCAACCCGGAAGTAGAAGCGAACATATCTAAAAAGGTAATCGCATCTTTGAAATCTGGCATCCACTGACCAAAAGCAATATCATAATCTCCCGCCAAATAACGTTCTTGCAGATTGTTGCTTGGCAATGTTGTAATTTCAAATTTCACCTGTGGCAATACTTCTTCGATTTGACTCGCTAAATATTCAGCCGTCTTTTTCTCAGTGTCTGAGTCTTTGGTTAAATACACCAATGTTACTTCTTTCTTCCCTAATTCGGCTAAAGCTTGCTCAAAGGCTTTTTTGGCGGCAGCCGAATCGAAGCTTTGCTGTGTGCCATTTTCTTTACGGAAATCTTCGCCCGTCTTTGGGTTTTGAACAAAATTCTGAGGAATAAAGCCAGTAGCAGCAATGGAACCGTCGCCCAGCACATTCTTCACAAAGGTTTCCCGATCAATTGCTAAAGCAAGTGCTTTACGTAAGCTTTGATTAGCGAGCAGCTTGTCTTTGCCCTGATTGAAACGCAGATAGCCCATTTTGGTATCATTCTGATTTTGGAAATCAGCATCATTTTTGTATTGCTTAGAAAATTCGCCATCTAAAACCACTCGATCCAGTTCTCCCGTTTGATACAAATCAACGGCTGTACTGGTTGATTTTACTACTGAGGTTTTGATTTCATCAATTGCAACATTTTCCGCATCCCAATAGTCAGGATTTTTCACGTATTGCCAAGTATCTGAATTTTGTTCCCAGCCTTCCAAAGTAAACGGTCCATTATATAAGGTAGTCTTGCTGGAGGTTCCGTAGCTATCCCCTTGTTTTTCCGCAAACGCTTGATTGATCGGGAAAAAGGTTTCAAAGGACAACAGCGAAGTGAAATAAGGAATTGGCTTGATTAACTGTATCTCCAGAGTATAATCATCCGCTGCCTTCACGCCCAGCTGTTCCGGTTGCATGTCACCTTTATAAATCGCCTCGGCATTTTTAATGGAAGAAACAAATAAGCTGGCATACGATGGGGCGGTTTCCGGCGTGACTGCTCGCCGCCAAGCATAAAGAAAATCTTGGGCTGTCACAGATTCGCCGTTTGACCATTTCGCATCTTTTCGCAAAGTAATGGTATAGGTTTGCTTATCCGCGCTAATTTTCGGCAGCTCTTTGGCAACTGCTGGAATCGCTTCGTCTTTTTCGTTCAACTGATATAAGCCTTCAAGAACTTGATTCTGTGCATTAAAACTAGTGAAATCCTCTTCCTGTGTGGTATCCAGTGTCAGCAGCTCTGCTGGTTCTGTAAAATGAAGCTGTGTTTTCGTTTCTTGACTTTCTTTCGTTTCATTAAAATTGCAGCCCGCTACTAACACGGACAATACCAATAAACTAGCGGCCAAATATTTTTTCATTTTATTTCTCCTTTTTTAGACGAAGCTGACAGTTTCAGTAACGACAATTTCAGGGTCCAGCGATTGCATAACCGGACAGTTTTTACTAATTAACTTTAAGGCCCGTTCTGCTTTACCCTGCGCTTCTTGTGCAACTTGTAATGTGAAGAGAATACTTACTTGACTCAGCGGTTTCGCTGGTTTTTCTTCTGTCCGTTCGTATGAAATCTGCACATTTTCAATCGTAAAATCAATGTGAGAATTGGTTAAAATTTTTTCGTAAACATAGGCTCCGCAAGCACCGATTGACGCCACTAAAAGTTCCACCGGCGAAAAACCAATCTCCTTTTTTAAAATCCAGTTGCCGCTTTGATGGGCTAGCTCAAAGCCTTTTTCACCCGAGATTAATTCCATTTTATTCACTCCTTATTCGTTTCATTTGACTTGTAATAGCGTTTTCTTCATCCTTTTATCATAGTCTAAATTTCTCAAAAAAGACAATAGTTATTTTCAACATATGATAGTTTAAAGCTATCAATAACCCAAAAAAGAAGCTGAGATAAAACTTTTTCTGCGTTTTACCTCAGCTTCACTGAAACGACCGTGCTTTATTTTCCAGCTAAAAGTGCTTTTGCCACTGATTATCTGGTTCGTTTTTATCCTGAATAATCGAATCAACGTAATCTTTCAAAAATGGACTGTTTTCAGCAATGATCTGATAGCCATTTTCCTGCTTGAGCTTGGCGACTTCCTGATCAGTGCTAAAATCATTGCCGGCGAAAAAGCGCTCATTTATTTTCCCTACAAAAGCGGCACCTGCCTTTAACTGCTGCGGATCGGTCAATCCGGCACTCGCCAGCTGTGCATAACCTAAGCGTTCCCCATCTTCGATCAAAACTTTTTGCATATATTTGGCGTAATTCATGCCTTCAGGCAATATATTTTTGTCCTGTGCCCATTTGTCTACATCATTATGCTGTTTTTTATAAGTGATGGCCTGCTTCGTTAGCGTCACCACTCCATAGCTTTGCGGGGCAATGGCGAAGGAGCTGGAAATGATCTCCGTAATTGGCTGTTCAGCAGTCGTTTCTGTCATAATATCTTGTGCATGAATATGTCCCGAAAAGACGACAGGCACTTGATATTCGGCTAAGATGTTTCGTACCTCGTCTGCGTTATTCAGCACGTAGCCATTTGATAGCAGTTCGTTATGCTTATACAAATTGTGGTGCATAAAAACCAGCGTCTTTTTCTTGGCAGCCTGTCTTTCAGCTAATTGATTTTTCATCCAGGTTAGCGTTTTTTCGCGTATAGTGCCGCCGGTTGAAGGTCGAGTGAGTTTTTGATCGTCCTCCGGATAAATGTTCGTATCCAGAAAAAGAAAATTATAGGTATCATTCACTGAAACTGCATAGCTTAAAGAATTTGGATCATTGCTACTGTCTTTATAGCCGCTGTCAGCAAATATTTTTTGAAAATCTTCGGTGGAAATAGCTGCCGTGGCTTCCTGCTTTTCGCCGACAAATTTTCTGGCCCATCCATCATTAATGTCATGGTTTCCGGGAATCACAAAGACTTTGATCCCCTGCTCCGTCAGTTGCTTCAGCAGCTCTGCCAATTTTTCAGCGCTCACTTTTTCTCCATTTAAGGTTAAATCACCGGTAATAATCAGCATATCCGGCTTTTCTTTTTGCGCTTTGGCGATCAGTGCCTGCAGACTTTCTTTTTGATAATCCAGCTCCTTGCCGGCAGCGGTTTGCTTAATTGCTTGGAAAGCGGCTCCTGAATCAGTTAAGCTTTCATCAATGTAATGGGGATCGCTAATCAGCCAAAAGGTCACCGCACTTTTGCCAAACAATGATTGCTGATCCTTTTTTTCTGCATAAATGACACCTAAAATAATCGCTAGAATCATGAGGCCCATTATACTAAGCAGCTTTTTCATTTAGTTACTCTCCGCTCTTTTTTTGATAATTGTACAATCGCCTGTTGAATCTCTTCGATCACTTCTGCCTCTGTTTCTTTTGCCAATAATTCGGTTAAAAGCTGCAGCCATTTGTCCGCTTCTTTGTTACCAAGCTTACCAATGGCCCAAGCGGCAGTTCCTCTAATGACTGGTCGAACGTCTTCTTTAGCACAAGTATATATTTCCGGCAAAGCAGAGCGGTCGCCTACATTTGCTAAAGCAATCAGAGCATTTCTTTGCAACGGTTTTTTCCCGCGCCACGCTCCGGCTAAATGACCAAAATTTGCTTTAAATTCCTTGTTGGACATAGACAGCATCGGTTTTAATTTTGGATAAACAGAATCAACCTCAGGCTCCATTTCTTCATGAAAATGAAAATCCTTTCCTTTATTATACGGACAAACCAACTGACAGATATCGCAGCCGTAGACTACATTACGCATCTTTTTGCGGTATTCTTCCGGCATCATGCCTTTTGTCTGGGTTTGATAAGACAAACAGCGCTTCGCATTCATACTACCGTTGCCTAAAAGTGCTTGTGTAGGGCACGCCGTTACGCAGCGCGTACAATCGCCACAGCCGAACGGAACAGGCTCATCCACTTCAAACTGAATATTCGTAACGATTTCGCCTAAGTATACAAAGGAGCCGAATTCCTCAGTAATTAACAGGCCATTTCTGCCAATAAAGCCCAAGCCAGCCCGCTGCGCCACCGCAACGTCGACTAATTCTCCGGTATCTACCTGCGGAGCAAAACGCCAATGTTCCTTTTCTTCTATATTATTAGCCTGCGTCTGAATAAAAGCAATCAGCTTATTTAAACGGTCCCGCAAAATATCATGGTAGTCAATGCCCCAAGAGGCTCTGGCAAACATGCCGCGTTTTTCATCCTTTGGAACAGGCTCACTAATCTTTGTAGGATAGGCAAGAGCGATGGAAATGATTGTTTGCGGATTCTCAAACGTTTTTTCCGGATAAATTCGTTCTTCCACTACTTGATGCTCAAAACCAGAATTAAAGCCACGTTCACGCTGCTCGTTTAAGGAATCTTCCAGCTCATAAAAAGGTTCAGCTGAAGCAAAACCGATTTTATCTATTCCCAATCGTTGACTTTCTTCAATGATTTTTTGTTTTAAGCTCATATTTATCTCCTCCATTTACCGATGTTCATAGTTTCATCAGCAAATGTCCATTTTATTTTTGATACATACATAGTACACCAAAATTTGTTTCATTTAAAATATCCGATTTTCTTTTTTTGATCACAAATAATCAATAATATTCTGAAAATTAAAGATAAATAATCCAATAAACTTAAATAATAAATTAAAAAATGATAAAAATAAGAATAATAATTTGATTTTTATGATAAAATAAAAATAGCACAATTGTGTTTTTATTAACAAAATATGGAGGAATAATTTTGAAGAACATTAAACTTAAGCAACTGTACAAAAATAAAACGTTTTGTACGCTGACTATTTCGACACTTTTCGTGCCGCTTTTATTTTCCCGGTCATTTGTTTGGGCTGAGGATACTAATAATGCTGCCACGATAAATACTTCAACAGTGGAAGAAACTACATCATCCAGTGAAGCAACAACAGCAACTTTGACCACCGAGTCGACTGGAGCAACCACCGAACAGACTGTTTCTGCAAACACACAAACATCAGAAACAGCTTCAACAGCGGTCTCTTCTGCTTCTAGTGAGTTTACTGAAAATGCAGTAACGCCTAAAGCTTTTGCCAGCGATAGTGTCACGATCCCAGACCCGGCATTAAAACAGGCAATTTTAACGAAATTAAATTTACCTGCTGGTAGTGACTTGACTAAAACTGATATGAAAAAGCTGACTATTCTCGAATTAACGGACACGGCCATCACTAGTCTTTCCGGATTGGAGTACGCTACAAATCTGGGAACATTTTCAATCAACGCTAATTTAATCATTAATGATTTCTCTCCATTAGAATCATTAACTTCCTTAGATTACGTGACATTGCAGACGTCATCTTTGAACTCAGCGAATTTCCCAGATCTAAGTAAAAGTACGAAAATTGTCAACCTGCACCTTGGTGCGACCAATATCGACAATACTGTTTTTGATAAGATCGTCAAATTAAAAGAACTGGATCGACTTTATCTTGATTCAAATATGAAAATTACAACGATTGAGCCTTTAAGCGTTTTGCCGAAATTAACCTCTTTATCTATTCAGTTTTGTGGCGTGACGGATTTCACTTGCATTTCAAAATTTCCAGTATTGAATAATTTGGCAGCCCATGGTCAAAATACCGGTCGTCAAGATCCGGCAACAAAGGTGAATCGTGCCTCACTAAATTATGATGCACAGACTCAAAAGTTATTCTTGCCATTTTCTATGATGCCCAATCGTGTAACGAATTTTGATGGTTACATGCTGCCGTTTACGAAATCCAACAGCGCTAGCAATACATATCTTGATTTTGACGATGTTCAAATTCCCGGTAATCGTTTAGAAATTACTGATGCCGGTATTACTATTTCAGATGTGACTAAAGATGAATACTATGCGATTAATACTATTGAATACAATGCCCGAATCGATGCACCGGCTGGTTCTTATGCATCACCGCCCAACTTTACTTTCTATTCCATTTCATCGGGTACCTATTTGCATAAATTTATCGTAACCGGTCAGCCAGTAACCATTCATTATCAGGATACGGCTGGAAATGAGTTATTGCCTAGCGAAGAAGAGACCGGAATGGTGGGTGATCCCTTTACTATTTCCCCGAAAACAATCCCGGGATATACGTTAAAAGACACACTTGGCGCTACCAGCGGAACCTTCACAAATACAGATCAAGAAGTTACTTTTATTTATGAAAAAGATACGCAACCTAGCAGCTCTACCAGTTCTAGTTCAACAAGTAGTTCATCAAGCTCTACTAGTTCTAGTTCAACGAGTGGTACATCAAGCTCGACCAGCTCTAGTTCAACAAGTGGTACATCAAGTTCAGCTACTGCTGTAATACCAACGCCAGTATCCAGTGATTCTGATTCAACTAATAGTACAACAGCGGATCAAAGCATTCACAGTAGCACTTCAGTAAATAAAGCTGCTGCTCTTAGTAGAAAAAAATTGCCGGCAACTGGTGAAACAGGTCAAAATAATGTGTTGCTGTTCGGCTTGGCGTTACTTAGTCTGTTTTCCATCACAGTTATTTTTAGAAAAAAACATGTAAAATGAACGCTTAAAGAGGTTGAGCCAAAAGTCGTTTAGGTTCGAGCAATTGGAGTAAAATCCGACCAATATGTTTTTTATATTGATCGGATTTTATGAAATTGCCGAAGAACCTGACTTTGAGCCACCGTTTATTCGTAAGTAGTGGGCGAGACAAAACTAAAAAACAGTTTTGTCTCGCCCACTACTTATTCAGATAATTTCCGCATTAAAGAGACCGCTTATCACCGTTTTCCCATGCTCATGACCAGACTCCACTTGCGCGGTGGCTGCTTTAAGGTTTTTAGCATTAATCCCATCAGCATAATGAGTATGAAGAGTAGAGGTTAGCTTGCCTTGCTCAACTAGCTCTGCAATTTTTTGCAAACTCTCGCCTTGAGTCTCAATCCTCTGATCATAATCTGTTTTAGCAAACATATACTCCCAATCGAAAGAGACTGATTTATTTTTCAACAAATTCATAGCTAACGGTTGTTCTGTTGCAACAATTGTTCCAATGTGCCCGAATGGCTTAATTAATTCTGATAAGCTTGGTAAATAAGAATGAATATCATACAAAACAGCGATATAGTCTAACAGTTGAATATTCTCTTTTTCAATTTGGGGCTTGATTTCTTGATGATAATCAATTGGATGAGCCACGCCATTTTCCCGGAGCCAATCAAAGTTTTTCGGGCTGCTCGTCGCAAAAATTTTCAGTCCAGCCCAATGAGCCAACTGACTTAAGATAGAACCTACACCACCGGCACCATTAATAACTAGAATCGATTTTCCGGCATTCGCATTTTCTTCCGGCACTAAACCAAATTTTTCAAAGAGCAATTCGTAAGCAGTTATTGCAGTCAACGGCAGTGCAGCAGCTTGTGCATCCGTAAGATTTGTAGGTGCTAACGCTACAATCCGTTCATCCACCACCTGCATTTCCTGATTACTACCAGGCTTCATTGTTGTACCAGCATAAAAAACACGATCGCCTCGCTTGAATTTGCTTACTTTACTACCTACTGCGATTACTTCACCAACACCATCAAAGCCTAGTACACGCAATTCCTTTTGTTTTTCTGTTGCTTGTCTCAGCTTTGTATCTACTGGATTGACAGAAACAGCTGTTACTTTTACTAATAATTCGTGCGCATTGGGCTCTGGCAACGGCTGCCAGGCGTCAATAAAGCTTCGCTCATTGTCAATCGGCAATCCTTCGTAAAATCCTACCGCTTTGATTTGCTTTTCAGTGGTCATCTAGTTTTCCTCCTTCAATCTTCTTAATTCTAGTATGAAGGGAAATCTTGAGATTTGATACTTATTTGCTTAAAAATTAGAGCGGCTGGGATAAACATTCATGACTCACAAAACAGAATGAAAATAAAGTGAACAACCTACAGGCAATTTCCCGTCATACCAGAAATGACAGAAGTGCTTGTAGGTCGTTCACTTATTGAGGTTCTTCTCCAAGTAGCCTTGAAGGTCAAACTAGACCATGCTACTTATATGCTCCTGCGATTACTCGTCGCACGAAAAGATCTGTACCAAACATTATTCTTCGATTTTTCTTTTTTTGAAAATCAATAAAGCACCTGCCGCTAAAGTAACAAATCCTAAACCAGCTAATCCACTGGTTTCTTCACCTGTTTTTGGCAGATTTCCTTTTGATTGGTATTGTGTATCTTTATTATTTGTTGAGGTTCCTACTTTTGCAGGATCATTCACGTAGTTATTAGAATAAGCAGGGCCGTAATAAGTGGAAGTAGTTCCTCTATCTGTTTTACGATAAACTAATGTAACATCATTCGTGCCGTTACCAAAAGTACCGGATAAAGTAGCGTTAGAATTAGAAAGAGATGATTCGAGTTCTTTGTTATTCGCACCTACATATTCATACCCTTCAATTGTTGGAGGTGTGACATTCCAGCTTCCTTTGTACAAGCCGATTAACGATGTATCTTCTTGGTCCATGATTAAGTTGCCATCTTCATCAACAGCTGAAACAACAACTAGTAAATGCAAATTATCCATAGCACTGCGTAATGCATTAACCGCTGAGTTTGTTTCTTCGTCTGTTAGAGCATTTTCAAACGCATCCACTGCTTTACTTAAAGCCGTTTCAAACACAGTTTTGTCATTAAAATATTGTTCGGAAACTCTAGAGCCTTCCAAATTACCTGCTTCTTCTAAAATAGCTACCATGTGTGTTCTATCTACTAAGCCATCGTAATAACAAGCAGTTGTAACGATGCTGATCGCATTTTCAACAGCCGCTCTATTTGATACTGCAAGTTGACCATTAATATTGCCTGAAGAATCTTTCACTGTATTTAACACAGCATTACCAGAATCAATAGCCTGTTTGACAACCGCTTTTTTAGCGTTAACAGATGCTGGTGTATAGGCTTCGTTGTTATTTTCAATACTGGTTAAAAATAATTGTGCCTTTTCAAGTGAATTTTGCAAAAGATTAACCAACGCTATTTCTTCATCAAAATTTTCTACTAAGGCATTTATTTTTGCGCTGATTTCTGCAATAGCTGCCAGTAGCTCCTGATCTGTGGCGATGGTGCTTGTTAATAAAGCCTCACCTGTGTTAATTGCTTGTTGCAAGGCAGTTTTTGTTGCTTCCGTGTAATTGCCTAGAGCCATGACTTGTTTTGCTTGGTCAATAACTGCTCTTAAAGCCGTTTTGTTTGCTTCACTCGCAGCTGGTTCTGTAGCAGCTGGCGGTGTCGTTGAATTTTCTGTCAGCGTCGGTGCAGCTTGCTCTGAGCTGACTGCTGGTTCACTTGTTCCTGTTGTTTCTGATGATGCAGTCGTTTTCGTTTCTTCACTCGTAGTAGTACCAACAACGTTTTCAGACGACTCAGTTGTTTGAGTGTCTGTCGCTTCAGAAGTTGCTACAGGTTGTTCTTCGTTTGCTGCAAAAGCAGAAATCGGTGCAGTTAAAACCTGCGTGCTAATTAATGAAGCTAAGATAAGCCCTTTTAAAGATTTTTTCATTCCATTCCCTCTCTTTCGAATAATCATAGGTAGGAAAAACTCCTCCCTTAGCTTTGAGCTTATCATAATTCCGCTTTCATTTTTTCTCATTTATTTTATTAATCATTTAAATTTGTGAGAATTTTTATTTTTTTATTATTCTTTTTTCCGTGAACTTTATTGTTTTTTTACTTAATTTATCTTTGGAAACCTTACAAAATAGAGGGAAGTCGGTTTTCTTGCAACCTTAAAAAGAGTATGCAACAATAAATTGGTTCATTCTAACATTTTATTAAGGAGTTTCTTATGAAAAAATTAGCAATTATTGGCGGTGGTATTATTGGCATGACCTTAGCCAATTATCTTGATTTAAAAAAGTATACTGTTACTCTTTACGATAATCCCCTTGGTCAAGCAACCAAAGCAAGTGCTGGTATTATTTCCCCTTGGCTATCTAAACGCCGGAATCAGCGCTGGTATCGTTTAGCAAAGGATGGTGCTGAATTTTATAGTAAATTGGTTCAGGATTTTACTTTACCTACAAGCGTTTATCAACAGACAGGAACACTGATTTTGCGTAAAGACAATGAGCTTACTCAACTGGCTGAACTGGCTTCTGAGCGAAAACAGCAAGCACCTGCTATTGGGGACATTCACTTATTAGCGGCTGAACAAGTTCATGAAAAATTACCTCTATTAAAAAAGCAGCCTGCTTTGCTGATATCCGGCGGTGGAAAACTCGATGGTGCTGGTTATTTAAATAGCTTACGACAACGAGCCGCTAATGCTGGCGTAGTCTTTCATACAGGCAATGCACAGATTAAACAAAAAGCAACACACTGGACAGTGACTACTGGTGCAAACACAGAGGAATTTGATGCCATTGCTTTATGCAGCGGCGCTGGTTTACCCAATTTGCTATCCTCTCTTGGTTACCAGACAGATATCCGGCCGCAGAAAGGGCAGCTGCTTGTTTTTGAAACGGACTTCACTCGAAGTGGTCATTGGCCGGTAGCTATGCTTGACGGAGAAAGCGACCTTATTCCCTTTGACAATGGACGGATCTTAGTAGGGGCTACACATGAAAATGATGGCAAAACAGATCTAACTCCTACTAAAGCTGCGTTCACTCATCTAAAAGAAAAAACCTTGCCTTTTCTGTCAGCACAGGACTTCTTTGAAGCCTATCCTGTGTCTTATCGGATAGGAACGAGAGCCTACACTGCGGATTTTGCGCCGTTTTTCAACACTTTACCTGATACGCCTACAGCAGTAGCTGCCAGCGGACTAGGTTCATCTGGCTTAACAACTGGGCCTTATATTGGTTTTCTTTTA
This sequence comes from Enterococcus sp. UD-01, assembly GCF_044909655.1. Classification (NCBI taxonomy): domain Bacteria; kingdom Bacillati; phylum Bacillota; class Bacilli; order Lactobacillales; family Enterococcaceae; genus Enterococcus; species Enterococcus sp. UD-01. The sequence continues at coordinate 91,326 of NZ_JBIYEU010000009.1, forward strand.
GCGGAGTATTTCAATTCTGGGCAAAAAAATTGGGAGGACTATCAAAAGCCGATCGAAACTTATATACGGGAGATCAGCTCACTTTAATGAATTGCCTATTTGTTTGCTTAAATCACCATTGTTTCACAAGCAAAACTTGAGCAAAAAAACTATTTAAAAATTTATTAGAGAAAATAGTCTATTTCTAAACATTCAAGCTGTATCTATATCTAAACAAGTTGCTTTAAGTTAAGTACAAAATTCAAAAAAACTAGAACAAAACTAATGATCTTTAAAAGAATCATAGTTTTGTTCCAGTCTATTGATTTTGATTATTTTATTATTTATCCATTTAAATCAATTCCTTTTCCATTTTAGTCTGTACCCTAAAATGGCTATTCCTATTAATAGGAGACCAGAAAAAATTATTAATGGTGCAATTTTTTCACCGCTATTTGGTAAAAGCTTTTTGTCAGTTGACTTTTCCTTGATAGTTTTTTCTTTGATTGCACTCCCTTCCTTATCTTTACTATCGCCTTTGTTGGTAGTTGGCATATTTTTATCTTTTTTATTGTCGGTTGAATTATTTTTTAAGGATTCTTGCTTCCATTGTCCGGTTAGTGCTAATCCGCCAGCTGGCATAAGAATAGTACCAGAATACATTTCACCATCTGCATCAAACCAACCTACAAAGATATGGCCTGTTTTTTTAGGCTTAGCTACTTCATCCAGTTTTACCTTCGTACCCGTTGGTTGAACAATTGTCTCAGGTTGTGTGGCAATATCGCCGCCATTAACGTCAAAAGTAATCGCTTGATCTAAAGCAGTCCATTTCGCAACGAAGACAGCTCCGCCTGCCGGTACTATAAACTCACCAGTTAATTGTTGATCATTTTCATCAAACCAGCCAATAAATTCATAGCCATCACGGGTTGTCGTATAGTTTTCAATAGTAATAACGGTATTGGTTTTAGCCACTATAGAATCAACACCTACTCCGCCATTGGCATCAAAGCGAATCACTTGGTCTGCTTCTTCCCATTTAGCTTTAAGAGATAAACCACCAAACGGCACCGTAATCGTTCCACTTACTTGCATATTTCCATCGAACCAACCAACAAATTCATAGCCCGGTTTAGTCGGAATAGTAATCGCATCAATGTCAATTTGACTATCTGTCGGCGCCATAATTTCATTTGATTCTTTGCTAGTACCACCGTCAAAGTCTAGCGTAATCATTTGGTCTAAGGCTTTAAATTTAGCCACTAATACTACGTCTTCAGCTGGCATTTTATCTGTAGCAAAATTCCATGGTTTATTAGCATTTTGAGCAAACCAGCCAGTAAATTCATACCCTCCTGATGCTTGTGGATCTGTACTTGGCTTAGTAATTAAGCCGTTGTATTCTACTTCGATAGTTGTTTGATTTCCTTGATCATCAAAGGTTGCTTGATAATGATTGATTGCGTATTGAGCATAAAGGGTGACGTTTCTAGCCGGCATACGATTCTTAGTAAACTCCCATTTGGTTCCGCCAGTTTCTTGATCAAACCAACCAATAAATGTATAACCAGTTTTAACTGAAATATCTGGTTCTGTAGCGAATTCATCAAAGTTTACAGATTGCGTCACAGTTTTTCCTTCGTTAACCAAAGTCAAATCATAACTATTTTTGGTAAACTGAGCTTGTAAAGTAATATTTCTGTCTGGCATTTTATCTTTAGTAAATTGCCATTTTCCACCTGTTTCCTCGTTAACCCACCCGTCAAAAGTATGCCCTTCTTTCGTCGGATCAGTTGGCTTGTCTGCTACAATTGTATCATAATTGACTTGATCTGTTTTTATTGTTGTACCATCGACAACATAATTGACTGTATATTTGTTTATTTTGAAACGAGCATATAATGTGGTATCTTCCCCAGGCATTTTATCCTGAGCGAAATCCCACTTAGCGCCTCCTGTTTTTGCGGTATACCAGCCATCAAACGTATAACCTATTTTCACTGGTTGAGCAGGTTCGTTCGCTAATTCATCGTATGCGATTTTTTGTGTACTTAGATCTCCATCATTATCAAAAGTTAACACAAACTCTCCAACTGAAAAATGCGCGTACAGGGTTATATCTTGAGCTGGCATTTTATCCGTATCAAAATTCCATTTTTTACCACCAATCGCTGCATCATACCACCCAATGAAAGTAAATCCGTCTTTTTCGGGATCCGCCGGTTTGGTAATTAATTCTAAATAGTTTACTTCTTTATTAGAAGGAGCTGTTCCTTTACCTCCATTTTCAGAGATATTAAAAGTAACAGTATACGGCTTAGCAGTGTAAACTGCATATAGTTCTACATCTTCATTTCCTTGAACTTCATAAGGGAATGAAACTTTCACGCCACCGGTAGCCTTTGTGTACCAGCCATCTAATACATAACCTTCTTTAGTAGCAGTAGGCGCAACGGTAATTTTATTTTTACTGTCTGGATAACCTACTAATTCTTCTGAAACATTTGCAGTACCACCTTGTGCATTATACGTCACTTTTATTGGTGTCATTATGCCAATTGACACTTGATCAGATTGTGGACTGCTAGCAATAACATTTGATATTTTAGCCGACATTTTATCTGCGGATACCGTCACATTGTCAGTTTCTACAAAGCGCTGACTATCGTCAGTTACAGTTTTTTTAAAGACAACATCTACCGCCTGTGATTTGTCTAAGCCAAAAAATGAATAGCTTCCATCTACGCCATCAATCGTTTTAGTAATTGTCGTTTCAATAACGTTTTTAGTATCTTTATCATAAGCCGTAACTGTTATGTCATTCAGTCCCACTTCTTTGTCATCCGTCGCTCCATTACGGTTCAGATCTGCGTAAACTCGACCTTTGATCACACCTGTTTTCAAGCGAATTGCCACAGCTTCACTCGGCACATTATTAACTACGCCATTTATTTCTCTTCGAATCAGTGCTTTATAAATATTTATTTTACCAGCATCTTGATCCGCAGTAGTTTTATCCATATCAATATTAAAAACAATGAAATCTTCGCCAGGATTATCAGTTGTAGCATTTTCCATAGAATTAATACTACTATTTGTTTGAATATAGATAGCCCGAATTTCTGACTTATTCGTAATTTCATCCCAAGTTTTCCAACTGTTAGCATTAAAGTCCAATTCATAGTTAGTCGCATATAAAACAGTATAGTCATAATTATTAGCAGATAAATCTAAAGGTTCCGTCAAATTAACCGTCCACCCAAAGTTGGTATCTTGTAATTGATACGCCTGATCTGTTGTTTCCCCTCTTTTAGGGATTGGAATAATTGCTTTAAACCCTTTAACTGCTTCTCCAGAGTTATTTGAAACTTTTAAACCATATTGTGCTTGACCTTCCGGGTTCAAATCAATAATTCCATCAGGAGTACCACTATAAGCAATAAATTCTCCGCCATCGATATTAGCAGCAGTCGTTACGTTTAAATCGACATTTGCCTGAACAATCAGTGATGTTGAAGGTAAAGCTGTAAAAATATAGTCTGAATCCGACTTTTCCCCTAAGCCATATTTATTATTTGTGACCCCCATTAAGACTCCAGTGTTCACAATTGTTAGTTCTGAATCTAACGGTTCCATCATAATAATATCAGCTAATGAATATGTTGCTGTTTGACTTGTTTTAGAAATAGACACACCGATTTTTATATCTTCAGTTCGTGTTTTTTTCGCGATAGACGAATTCACATCATAATCAGGAATCGTAAACTGATAAACCGATACACCACTATTATCTTTAAATTTAGTGACTTGCACATTACCTTTTGCAACAGTAAATACGTTACCAACGGCATCAACCGCTCTAAAATCTTCTGGAACAATATTTACTCCGTTAAACTCTCTCACGTAAATGTTAATGCCCTTAAAACTAGATAGTACTCCTGTAGCAGTATCTTCCTTCACGCGAACAGAAGAATGAATCTCCCCTTTATTTCCAGCTGTAATCCGTAATCCCGTGCTTTTTATGACACCGCTAAATACATTTCCAGACGTAACATTTATAATTGATCTCGCCACTTGTGAACTCGTATCAAAGGTATCGATACTGCCATATTCCAGCTCATTATCTGCAATTTGTGTTCCTTCGACAACACCCTCTTTTATTGAGCCATAATATTGAATTCCTCCCGCCCCATATAAAGCAGAAATTAATTTAAAATTAGCCGGCACATCATCAGTCCATTCGACCGAAGCGATAAATTCGTTAGCCTGTTGTCCATGTTCTGCCAAATCAATCAATTGTTGCACAGGTGCAGTAGCAGTATTATCCGGAATCGCTATTACTCGTCCAGTTGTAGTGGTCACTTTTATATTGGCTGTTTTTTTGCCAATTGTTCCAATGCGCATTGCTTGAACATTTATATTGTCAGTATCAAACGTTGCTACAAATTTTTGATCAGTGACAGCTTCAGGCTGAATATTTTCCACACGAAATCCACCTAAATACGTATAAGGAGATGCATTTTTTAATGATATAGAACGAGTTAAATCTAATGAAGTTAACTGATTGACATAGTCTGCAATAATTTGAACGCCTACCGTGATGCCGGCGTATAAAGCAACATCAATCACTTCTTCATTGTTATAGGCTTTATAACTGACTTTACCGGTTGAAGCAACAATTAATTTACTATCAGGTTCAATTGTCGTTGGATCTATTCCATCAGCGAAAGCAACTTCATAATAAGCAGAACCGGAAAGACGTAATTGGTTAAGAGTGATCAATGCATATTTATAGTTACTGTCTTCTTTTTCAGACAATTCAGTGACTGTTGCAGATTGAGCTTGTTCAAAAATCACATTTTTTAATGCCAGACGTTTGTCATACTTTACTTCATATGACATTGAATCTAAATAGGCGCCCGCAGATTCAATAGATTGTCCTCCAGTCGACATAACTGCTGATGTTCCAGTTAAAAATGATCCTGTTTGTCCTTGATATATTGGTTTATAGGCATTTCTACTAGCAGTATAAAAACGTGGCACCACTGATTTTCCGGATAATGACATTTTTTCAAAAGCCTGATCATAAAAATTTTCATTACCTTCTTCCGAAAAGATCACTTCAATAGGATTTGTATAATCTCTACCATCTTCATTGATTAAGAAACGAGTATTCACCCCCAGAGTAATATCCATAGAAATTTCACTTGTTGTATTTACTAATTCATAGGTTACCGTTCCAGATGAGGACATAGTATCGCTATAAACCTTGGGATATTCAATGGTCGCATTGGTCACAACAGAGGCTAGCTGGCTGGGCAACTGCGAAGCGTCAAAGACTAATTTACCACCGCTTGATTTAAAACCTGGCAAGGAACTGTATTGAAATTCTTCTGACAATTTAATGACGATTTTTTTGCCTGCAACGGGTTGTGTATTAAATTTAGCAGTCAAGGACAATTTTTTATTAAATCTTTCAGTCCCCATAAACTGATCCCATGTATAAATAATTGAATTATCTTCGGCTAATGATTGATTTTCAAACATTGCGTCCGATTGTGAAACCGCTCTCGGTGAGACAAGGTCTCCTCTCTCTGTTGAATCCTGTACTTTTTCTGTGCTAGGAAGCTCTGTATCAGTCTGCACCTTTTCTGTAATAGTTGTTCCCAGTTCCGAAGAATTAACAGAGCTGGACATTACTACGTTAGAAGAATTCGTTGTTTCTATTGGCTTTTTTTGTACTGTAGATGACTCATCTGAATTTGTTCCTTGAGTTAATGTTTCTGCGAAAACGCCCATGTTTGTTTGCGAGATAATCAATATTGCAATAAGACTCAACACTTTGATTTTTCTTTTTTCTTCCATTTAGATTCCAACCGCCTTTTTAGATTACTTTCAGAAAAACAAATCATTTTTATACTTCACTAAATTTAGATTTTTCAATGTAATAAAATCCCTCCCAAAGTCTGTCTCGATATTGTTAAATGTTCCCACTTGACATATAAAACCCGTGAGAAGAATTTAGCCACCACTAAGCAGCTTTACCAAACCTGAATATCTTTACTAGTAAAGATATTCAAATTGCTTTGGAAGAGTTGAGGTAATTAAGTAATACACTTCTACGCTTAGCTTCACTCAACGCTTATTCGGATTTTAAATGACTAATTAAAAATTGATAGTCATTTAAAACTGAATAAACGCTGGACAACGCTTCAATTATTTCTTCGTTTTTCTTTTCTGCTTTTTATGCCAGATTAGGAAAATTGCGCCACTTATAATGATATAGCCCATAAAGTTTGCTACTACTTTTTCACCTGTACTTGGCAATTTGTTTTTAGCAGTGCTTTTTAGAGTGGTTCCAGAACTTGTCTTTGTTATATTTTTTGAGGACTTATTATTAGCATCAAGTTCATTCACTATATTTTTCTGCCAGTTTGCTTTTAAAGTCATGCCCCCTACTGGCATAGTGATGATACCAGCAACGTATGTTTTATTATTGTGCCAGCCGATAAAGGTATACCCTGTTCGGGTTGGTTGTTTCACTTTTGCAAGATCTACTTTGCTATTGCTAGGTGCTTTAATTGCAGCTGGTTGAGAAGCTGGATCCCCTCCGTTTATATCAAAAGTAATGGTTTGATCCGCTGCCTTCCACTTAGCTGTGTAGAGTGCACCACCATGCGTTGCAATTTGTTTTCCCGTAACCAACTCATCGACTTCATTGTACCAACCTAAAAATAGATAACCTGCTTTAAGCGTAATTTGTTTATCTAGGTCATAGGTTTCGCCAGTCTTGACAGTTAAGGTAGTTACTGGGGTACCGCCATCGGTCTTGAATTGAATGGTTTGTTCATCAGCCAACCATTTTGCTTTCAGCTTCATACCACCCGCTGGCATTGTAATGATTCCTGTTACCTGATGATCTCCAGCAAACCAACCGATAAATTGATAGCCAGCTCTTGTTGGAAGTGATATTTCATCAAGTTTAATGTCACTATCAGTTGGTGCTGTGATGCTTTCAGGTTGCGTGCTTACATCTCCCCCGTTAACATCAAACACAATAGTTTGATCTTCCGCTTGCCAGTTTGCTGTATACGTTGCACCACCTTTTATTACCGTTTGTACACCGGATACTCGTTCATCAGCTTCATTATACCAACCTTGGAAGGAGTAGCCAGCGCGTGAGGTAACTTGTTGATCCAAGTCATATGTTTCATCTACTGTCAGTCTTAGCGCAGGAATGCTTGTACCGCCATTAGCATTAAATTGAATCAACTGCTCTTCTGCTTGCCATTTGGCTTTTAACTTCAGCCCACCTGCCGGCATTTTAATCATACCTGTAATTTGTTTGTCATTTTCGTCAAACCAACCGATAAATTGATAGCCACTTCTTGTTGGTTGTGTTATATTGTCCAGTTCAACTTCACTATCTGTCGGTGCAGTAATACTTTCCGGTTGAGTAGTTGGGTCTCCCCCATTCAAATCAAACGTAATCGTTTGATCTTGGGCTGTCCATTTCGCTTCATAAGTTGCTCCGCCAGCTTTCACAGTTTGTACACCAGTCACCAACTCATTCGCTTCATCATACCAACCGTCAAACGTATAGCCGGCACGTGTTGTTATCTGATCGTCTATGTCGAAAGTTTCATTTGTCTTGAGTAAAAGGGATGCTACACTCGTGCCACCATCTGTATTAAATATAATTACTTGATCAGAAGCAGTCCATTTTGCTTTTAAGCTCATGCCACCTGCCGGCATTTTAATCGTACCTGTAATTTGCTTGTCATTTTCATCGAACCAGCCAATAAATTGATAGCCTTTTTTCGTTGGAGTTGTTACCCTATCCAAGTCAATTGGACTATCTGTTAGTGCAACAATATCCTCTACACTGCTACCACCATCTGTATCAAATGTAATCGTCTGATCTTCCGCTATAAATTGAGCGATTAGAGTGAAATCTCTTGCAGGTATTTTATCTAGTTTGAAATTCCAGATAATATCATCCACTGCTTCGTACCAGCCACCGAAACGATAGCCGGCTTTTGCCGGTTTCTTCGGTTCTGTCAATAACTCACCAAAGACAACTGTTTCCGTTTCTGTTTTCCCTTGATTATTATAAGTTACCGTATAAGTATTTGTACCATAACGAGCATATAAGGTGTGATCATTGGCAGGCATTTTATCTGTATTAAAGTTCCATTTTTTCCCGCCAGTTTGAGCATCATACCAACCGATAAATGAATAACCGGCCTTTGTTGGTGCTTCTGGTTCGGTTACCAAGGTATCATAATTCACTAACTGAGTACTTATTTCACCTTCATCATCAAACGTTAATGTATATTGGTTAACCGTAAATCTTGCATATAAAGTCAGATTATTGCTCGGCATTTTGTTGACACTAAAGTTCCATTCTTCCCCACCAGAAACTTCAGTATACCAACCGTCAAACGTATAACCCGTTTTTACAGGAATGGTAGGTTTGGTTACCAAAGTATCATAATTGACTGCTTGCGTGTCTGTTTCTCCATCATTCACAAAAGTGACAGTATACTGATTAACGGTAAAATGAGCATATAAAGTAACATCATGAGCAGGCATTTTATCTGTAGCAAAATCCCACTTTTCTCCCCCAGTAGTCTCTGTGTACCAGCCTGCAAAAGTATAGCCTGCTTTACTTGGATCCTCCGGTTGACTTACCAAAGTGTCAAACTCTACTGCTTGAGTACTTGTTATTCCGTCTACGTTAAAGGTTAGTGTATAATCCCCAGCACTAAAGCGAGCATATAAGGTTAAATCATGGTCGGACATTTTATCTGTAGCAAAATCCCACTTTTCTCCCCCAGTAGCCTCTGTATACCAACCAGTAAAAGTATAGCCGTCTTTACTTGGATCCTCTGGTTTCGTTAACAATGAATCGTAATTTGCTGTTGTTTCTTCTGTTGTACCATCTATATTGTAAATGACTTTGTAAGAATTATTAACATAGCGAGCGTATAAAGTGACATCATTGGCTCCAGCAGTATATGGAAAGCTCACTTTTGTGCCTCCTGTTTCTTGAGTATACCAGCCGATAAATGTTTTTCCTTTAAGTTCCGCTTTTGGCTCTGCTTCGATTGCTTCTCCCGGATATTTTTTGACAGTTTCTTGAGCAGTCGTTCCTTCTCCTGCATTAAGAGTAATCTTAATCGGACGAATAATTCCTGCATTAATCGTATCAAAGCCAGTCCCACTTGGTGTCACTTTAGTGGTTTGCGCATTTCGCTGATCATTGTCCGGAGTCGGTGTAGATCCGCCTAAAGTTACTGGTGAAAAACGAGTACTGTCATCTATTGTAGGATTAACAAAAACGATATCTACATTTTGATCTTTAGCCAATCCTGTAAGTTCATAGCAGCCATCCACACCACCGATTTTTTTAGTTAATGTTGATTCAATTAATTTTGTTCGATTAGAACCTGTTTCATACGCATGAACTGTTACACCATTTGCACCAGTTTCAGTAGCTTCTTTTAATCCATTTCTATTTATATCATTGAAAACTTGACCTTTGATTACTCCTGTTTTCAAACGAATAGCTACTGGTTCAGAGGGGGTATATCCCACATTACCTAAAACATTTCGATAAATCCGAGCCGAATAAATATTGGTCTTTCCTGCATGTAAATCTGCAGCTGGATCCGTTAATGCTAGTTTAAATATGACAGCATCACTAGTACCATCCGGAATAGCATCTTTAGTAACTACTTTCACCATTCGAATGTCATTTTTATTGCCAATCTCGTCCCATGTTTTAAATTTAGTAGAATCTTTATCGGTTTCATAACTCGATGCATATAGTATTTCATAATTCAGTTTTTCAGAGGGGACAATTTCTTCTAAAAGAGAGGCGGTCCACCCAAAGGCTATTTTTTGTATATGTCTATTGACATCAAATTCTGATGCAGTATTAGGTGTCAAATCTGTTTTTTCGCCAGCTTTAGGAATAGGAATTAAAGCAGTGTAACCATCAATACTGGCACCTGAATTATTTGAAATAGACAGTTGATATTTAGCTTCACCACTTGGGTTCAAATTGATGATCTCCATATTTGTATTATAGTCATAACTAACCCAAGACCCATCATTCAAATTAGCTGAAGTAATAACTGAAAAATCTTTTTGATCGATCAACTGTACCCCCACAGTGTATGGTAGGGTTCCCGCATATTCATCTGTATCACCATTGCCATTTACATCATAAATATCCGGATTGTTAAACAACGAATTTCCACCGTTTGACTTCGATGTTTTTAAGTTTTTAGTAAAAATTTGAATAAGTTCATTCCCTGGAATATAGGTAGTAGGCGCTGATGATTTGACTTTTACATCATAGGTCAGACTGATTCCGGAAAATGCCGAAAAAGATTCTCCTTTAGCTCTTCCTAATAATACATCTGGTAATTCAATTTTATAAAGAGGATAACCAGCGTTATCGACACCAGCCGTAGCTACGATTTTTCCATTGGCAACACTATATGTTTCACCTTCATAAACGACAGCGATTGAATCCGCGTTAATATTTAGATACTCTCCTTCACGAAGATACACATCAAAGCCTTTAATTACACTGGGTGAGGTTGTCTGATAAGTATAATCTACTATCTTTAAATTTGCATTTAGTGTATGTGTTGAACCACTTAAAAACTGAGTGTTACTCGAAATATTTGATGATGTAGCAAAAGTGGCATATTGGGGATCAACCACATTCATGACATTCGTTGCAGAAAGTGCTTGGTCATCATTAAACTCTTTATCTGCATCCACGATTGTCGTTGAAGCACTGAAGGTTTTAGACGCTGGCACATTCAGCAGATAACCGTGATAAGCAATAGGTAGTGTATTATAATCCGTATTAACCATCCCTAAACTTCCGCGATAGCTCGAACCACTAATTTCTCCTGCTGGTATTTTCCCCATATTATAAGAAACTTCTGTGATATACTCATCTTTTGCAACTGTACCTAAACTAGATAACAATAAATTATAACGATATAATCTATAATTTGAATGCATGGCATCACCTTGCAGCTTCGCCTTTGTAAAGGTTTGCCCTTTATTGGTTTTCACAACTACATCCGTCGCTGCTCCACCGGCTTCATGAGGAAGACTAACTGCACGTACACCAATGTTTTCATCAGTAAAAGTCATACGTACCTTTTGATCAGTTGATTCTGCCCCCACATTAGAAAGCGCAAAACCACCTAGCGTAATCATATTTGTCTCTGCTACCAAAGGATCATAGACAAAGTATTTATTCGTAACATCAGTAAGTTTAACTTGGGAAGCTGAAGCAACGTTAATCGTTTGTTGTTCGCTAGTCCAACTAGTTGTATCATTAAACTCTTGTCCATTAGCAGTAATTTTAGCCGACTCTAGAGTTAAATAATACGTGCCATCTACTGCATCCGCTGGTACTTCATAGTCAAAATTTACTGCCTGTATCCCTGTCGCTCTATTTAAATAGACCTTGTCTAGCGTAACAGCAACATAATCATAAGCTGCATCGCGTGCTCTATCAATCACTGCTGAAAAAGCTGATGTGTTTGCCGGAAATGTTACCTCTTTAATACCTGCATTTTTATTTATCTTAAACACATATTCTATCTTATCAACAACAGCATAAATTTGTAATAAAGGCGTCTTATCATTTCTTTCATCAAATTCTTTAGTTATGGTTCCTTTTTCACCGGGTTTCAAGGATAAACTCTGCTTACGTCCACTTGAATAAAGTACTGGATACACATCACCGTTTAAGATGATAGACTCAAGCTTTTCTTCTTGAATCACTGTATCATTTTCCATACTTTTAACAACAAGAGGTGTATTAAGCGTCAAACTACTTTTAGCTACATTTAAAGTTTTGTCTGTTACAATACCTGCGCTAAAAATAACTGAATTGATATCTGAATTAATTTTATAAATAATCTTACCAGCTCTAGGTTGATAGCCTGCAACAGTCTGATTGGGAACATATGTCGCATTAACTATCACACCTTGTAGTTGAGTGGGTAAAGTGCTTTCATCAAATTGCCAGTTCGACTTATTAGAATCTGTCGCTTTCATTCCAGGAAGTGAAGAAAAAGCCAGACCATTTTCTATTTTCACTTCAAGGGTTCGACTTGTTACAGCTTCTTTTGTTTCAAATTCAGCACTCACTGTCAACGTCCTAACATCAATACTTGACTGATAATTATGAATACTCACACTATCATTTTCTCCACTTAGCGACACACCATCAAAAGTAGCAAAATTTTCTGATGTAGCACGTACAGCGGGAAGCTCAGCTTCTTGCTTTTCAAAAGTACTTGCTCTTGTCTCTTCTTGCTCACTTTGCTTTGTCTCTTCTTGCTCGTTTTGTTTTGCTTCTATTGGCGGTGCCTCAGCTACTACATCAGACGCTACCGTTTCTACTGCTGTGGTAGCGGTTGTCTTATTCGTTTCTTGCTCGGTTGTTTCTTCCGTTTTATCCATACCAATAGCATTAGCTACAAATACCGGTAAGAAAAATTGAGTCGACACTAAACAAAATATTATAATCATCGTAAATAATTTTCTTGTTTTCAATTTTTTTCCTCCTTTTCCACTGAAAAACAACTTAGAATTTTTCTTTAGCCACTCTACTTTATTTTCCAAACATCACTAACTTATTCTCAGGAACACTGACTGCTTTGGGCTCCTCAGGTACTCAATTATCAGCTACAGTTTTTCTTAATTATTCTCTGCACGAAAACAGTCCAAGCCTTCCTGGACTGTTGCTCATTTTGTTATTTAGGTGTTACGTAAAGTAGGGTCGATGCGGTCTGGGCCTCAATCACTCTATAGGACACTGTTCCTAGTCCAATAGCATTCATTTCTGAGATTAAAATCGAGCCATTTTCATAAATATGTTCCACAAAAGCTACATGACCGTACGTAGCATCTGCACCTCCAACAGTAGGCGGGAAACTTACTGCCGTTCCTGTTTTAGGTTTGGAAGACACTTCATAACCTTTTACTTGCCCGCTCATTCCCCAATCCATACCATTTCCCATATTTACATCTACAAAACCGCCTAGTTGAAAAATGCGGTTATAAACATATTGCGTGCAGTTACCGTCTGCATAATAGTACGCTCCCGGATAGCTTTGACCAGCATATTCTGGAAAATCACTATCTGCATGACTGGCTGTTTGAATCAAAACGGAATTTAATTCGCTTGCGGCTTTGATCTGATCGTATTCAGTCAAATGATATTCTTCAATCAGGGCATTCAATTTCTGATCGTAGTGAATATCTGTCGCATACACACCCGTCAGTGCTTTAGTCGCTTCTTGATAAGTCGATGCATGTTCTTTCCAAACGCCCGTGTAAAGTTTTTGATTTCCAGCAACGCCTTCTTTGATTAATTTTGCGTAGTCTTCAAAAGACTTCTGATAATTTGGATACTGACGAAACGCTGCACTCACCTGATGTAAATGACCGGTACCATCATCCTCAGATGTGAACAGGGTCACCGATTGGCCTTCAAATTCTCCTTTAATCCCAAATAAATTAAAATATGGCGCTTGTCCCAATGTACTTTGACCAGAACCCGTTTCCAAAATAGCTTGGGCAATCATTACTGAAGCGTATAACTGTGATTCCTGCCCAACTTTTCTAGCAGCTTCTCCAATCCGACGGATAAAATTAGCTGCAGTTTCATTTTTATGTACTTCAAAAATTTCAGGCAGTGGCTCCATTAGATTAGGTAGCGCATCCTCATATACTGGTGGCACTTGTTCCACAGGTGTTTCCGCATAAATTTGTTGCGGTGCGCTGTTGCTTGTTATTGCTTCTTTCTCAGAAACGGATTCTTTCTCTGAAGTGTCAGAAGTTTCTGTAACAGCCTCTTCTGTTTGTTCCACAGATTCCATTCCGGGTTCTTTTTTCGTTTCACTAGCGCTAGTTGCTTGTTCTTCTGGAACTTCTGCAGATACAGTTGTTTCCTCAGTAGTCGTTACAGTTTCACTCTCAACTTCTTCTATACCATAGGCAAAAATCGGACCTAAATTGGCACTAGTCAAAATACTCAATGCACTCAAAATAATTAATTTACGTTTCATAATTTCTCCTTAAATAGTTTTATCTTCAATACTTTAAAATTATTGATTCTACACTTGTTAATGAACATCTCAACCGCCAAGAAATTTTCCACTTACAACCTCACTCAAATGAATTTAAATTAAGGTGAGCAACAAACAGACTCTGCGCCTAAAAATCTCCATAAAACATATCTTATTTAAAATTCAAGATGCTTTTTTTAGACGCTGGAGAATGATTGTTTTTATTCTTCTTGTAAATGCTGCGGATTCCTTCTTTTTAGACGTACTTTTTTTCGAAAAGAATACTGATATAACTTAACAGCAGCATATAAATATACAGTCCATGTAGTTAAAGCTGTTAATCCAAAAAACAGTAATCTAACAGGACTATTACTTAAGTAAAAAAGAATCGAAAAGTAAACTGCTAACAATATTAAAGACATACCTTGTAAAAATTTGATTCTTCGCTTGTTTTTCTCGGTTTTCTTATCATGCCAACAAATTAGTTGACTGCAAAAAGTTACTGTCAAACTTACAAGTAACATCCAAGCAGGAAGCTTTCTTATTAATGACAAAATCAAAATTGTTCCAGATAAAGAGAACGCACTTACTTGTAAAGTAACAAAAACAGATAAATAAGGGTACATCATTTTTAATCGATTATATTTTTTAAGCTTACTAAAAGAGCCTTTTGATTGAATAAAATTTTGCTTGATCAAGAAAAAAACTACTGTAAATAGTAAGAAAAACAATGCTAGAAAAAGCAAACACAAAAAAAGTTGTTGTAATATGGAAATAGGTAAGTGCTCTATCATAAAGCATCCCTTCTAATAGCCTTGTTGATTAATTGATGATAACGTTCACTAGCTTCGGTTTCATCTTTTGATACAATTTTCGCTACAATCTTTGATTCGCCTTCTTTCACAAGAACATAACCTAATGCAATATAAAAAATTTCTGATTTTTCCCCTGAAAGAATGGACAATTGTGTATATTCAAAAAAAGATAACGTTTCAATTTGATCCGCTAACACCGTTTTTTGACCTGTCCGACTATCGTAAACAAAGCCCGTCACTTCTTGTTCGTAATGCAATCCTTCCGGTGAGATTAATAAAAGCTTCACTCTTCTGTCACCGCCGATTGATCCTTTGTAACAGAACCGATAAATAGAAATTGACTTTCTGACAAATCATCATATGCGCCATTAATAATATTTTCTACATCATCCAGTAACTGATCGATTCCAACAAAAGTACCGGGCATACCAGTAAATTTTTCAGAAACATAAAAAGGTTGAGAGAAATAATTTCTTAGTTTTCGAGCTCGATAAACTAGTTGCTGATCTTCTTCACTTAACTCGCCCATCCCTAATACATTGATGATCTCTTGCAATTCGGTATAACGTTGCAAAATAAATTTAGTTTCTACAGCTAACTGATAATGACGTTGACCTACAAAAGATGCTGTCAATGCTCTAGAACTGGAAGCCAAAGGATCCACAGCTGGAAAGATACCAAGCCCTGCAATTGAACGATCTAGTACTATCGTTGAATCTAAATGACTGAATATAGCTACCGCTGATGGATCATCTATATCATCTGCAGGTAAAAAAACACATTGAATAGAAGTAATAGAACCATCTTTAGTCGAAGCTATTCTCTCTTGCAAAGCACCGACTTCTTTTGAAAGTGTTGATTGATAACCGCCCGTAATTGGAATTTTTCCTTGTAATGCAGAAACTTCTGAACCAGCCTGAATATAACGAAAAACATTATCGATAAAAAGTAACACGTCTTTTTTTTCATGATCTCTCAGATACTCAGCAATTGTAAGTCCTGACATTGCTACACGCATTCGTACGCCGGGAGATTCATTCATTTGCCCTAATACGATGCTAGTAGACTCTAAAACTCCACTTTCTTGCAGTTCGTTGTACAACCCGACCCCTTCTCTTACTCGTTCGCCTACACCGGTAAATACAGAATAGCCACCTTGTCGACTGATATTATTAATCAATTCCTGCATTAAAACGGATTTTCCAACACCAGCGCCACCGAATAGACCCGTTTTACCACCTTTTAGAATTGGGCATAAAAAATCAATAATCTTAATACCTGTTCGCATGATTTCCTTATCATCACTCATTTCTGATAAGCTGGGTGGTGAACGGAAGATCGACCATCTCTTTTCATTATTGTCCGGCTTGCCATCAATTGGATCACCATATACGTTGTACATCCGACCTAGTGTTTCATAACCAACTGGCATTTCAATCGTTCGATTTAAGTTTTTCACTCGTGCTCCTCTAGCTAAGCCATTAACTTCACCAACTGCAATAGCACGTACTCCATTAATTCCCATATGCTGAACCACTTCTGCAACATAGCTACCAACATGGGTTTTGTAAGAAAGAGCAGTACCGATTTCTGGTAGTTGTCCTTCACCATCAAATTCAATCGTCAGTACAAATCCACTAATACTAGTAATGGTTCCATAATGTTCTTGATTTAACAATTTTCTTCACCCTTTCTTATAACTGACGACCCATTGATAATATCCATCAATTCATTAGTTTGATTTTGACGATCGATTTTTCTTTTCTCTCGAATAATTTCTTCTAATTGTTTTTCAATATTATCTTTTGCTTCTTTCATCACAATTCTTCTTGTGCAATTTTCACTAGCAACAGAGTATAAAAAAACACTGTAGAGTAAACCACTGATGTAATTAGTCAGTAGCAGTTGTTCAATTTCTTCATCCGATTCGTCATAATCCAAGATATATTCAGAAGAAATATCTTCAGCAGAATCCTCAGATGTTTCCGGATAAATTTTTTGCTTTAAAGCAACCGAGGAAACAGCGCTGAGATACTTCGTAAAAAGGATATATAAAGCATCAATTTCTCCTTGATAGATACCATTAATAAATTCCAATGCAAGAGCATCAGCTGTTTCTAACGTAATTTCTTCCAACGAGATTTTTAAATATTTCTTTATTTGTTGTTTTCTTCTCAGAAGATATTCTTTGCCTTGCTCTCCAATTACATAAAAATCTACGATTTGATCTTCTTTAACTGTTGCCAAAAAATTATCAACTTGTTCAAATATATTATTATTGTATGAACCGCATAATCCTCTGTCAGAAGTTATCACCAATACGGCAATCCGTTTTTCCTGAACGTTATTTTGGGACAGATACATGTTATTTTTCACATAACGCAAATTTTCAAGAATATTTTCATAGTAATCCACAGCTTGCTCTGCACGCTGGCGTAAAAAACCAAGTTTTCCCAAAGTTGCCAATTCTGTCACTCGGACAACTTTATAAGTAGATTTCAGCGCTTGAATCTTTTTTTCTATCACTTGCCCACTCATTCAATCGCCTGCCTTATTTCTGTCGCTAAAGTCAAAATCTTATCTTCTAGCAGTTCTCCCAATTCTTTTTCTGTTTGTACAATTCGATTTAATTCGTCAAACCATTCACTTTCTTTTAATTTCTGCAAAAACAGCAGCTTAAATGATTTGATTTGTTTTGTCTCCAATGTAATTAACTCATCTTTTTTCAACAGATAAAGCAAGGCCGCTGTCTCTCCAGACGCCAAGGGAGCACATTCTTCTTGTTTAAAGATCTCCATCAAAATTCGACCTTTATCTACAATGATTTGACTTTCTTCATCTAATGCATTCCCAAAATCCAGCAGTTCTTTCAAATCATAATATTGAGAAACGATCAAATTTAGACCCTTACTCAATTGACGGATAATTGGCTGTTGCGCGTCTCCTCCTATTCGGGAAACAGAAACATTTACATCGACTGCCGGTTTTTGACCGCTGTTAAATAAATCAGCTTTCAGTAATATTTGTCCGTCTGTGATTGAAACAACATTTGTTGGTACATACGCTGACACGTCATTAGATAAAGTTTCAATGATTGGTAGAGCTGTAATTGAGCCTCCTTTATGGTCTTCGTTCATTTGAACTGCCCGTTCTAGCAAACTAGAATGGATATAAAATATGTCTCCTGGATAAGCCTCTCTTCCTGGCGGACGATTAAATAGTAAGGAAATCGTGCGATAAACATCTGCATGTTTTGTTAAATTATCTAAAACAATCAGTACGTCTTCACCTTTTTTCATCAAACTTTCCGCTAGTGCCATGCCTGCATAAGGCGTTAGATACTGAGAAGTAACACTATCGCTCGAAGTTGTCGCTACAATTGTTGTATAATTCATTGCTTCATTTTTTTTCAAGGCTTCTATTACTTCAGTGATATAGTGCATTTTCAGCCCAATTGAAACAAAAATACAATGAACGTTTTTTCCCTTTTGATTGATAATCGTATCTAAAGCGATTTGTGTTTTTCCTGTTTGACGATCCCCTAGAATTAATTGCCGTTGCCCTTTCCCAATTGGTAAAAGTGTATCCAAAATCATAATTCCTGTTTCTAAAGGACGAGTCACACTTTCAATAGACATAATTGGTGGGGTAATAGAAAACATGGGCACAAAATAATTTTTTTCCGTATCGCTTTTTCCTCGATATAAAGACTCGCCTAAAGGATTGATAACGCCACCTCGAATTTTATCGGAAATTCGGATACTAATAGGCTGACCGGTTCGCTTGACAGCCATGCCTTCTTTAATTTCATTGGTATCTTCAAGAATCCCAATTCCGACTAGTTCTTCTTGTAGATCCATAACCATTCCGTGAAATTGTCCATCGATAATTACTAATTCATTATAAAAGCTGCTTTCCAGACCTGAACAAAAAATAATTCCATCTGAGATACTGTCAACTTGTCCATTTTCCTGTAGAAAATCAATATCTACTGGAGTTTCAAATTTTTCTATATCAAATTCTTTATATTTCAAAGACTCACTTCCATTTCATAAAGATCAATATTTTGATCGATTAATTGATGATAACTTAAATCGACTGAGGTTTGAGCGGTTTGAATAATCACACCTTTTTTTATTTCGGCATGAATGACAAATTCCATCGTGCAATACGAAAGAGTGTCATCCCATAATTCTTTAAATACACTTATCTCAGTTTCGGATGGCAGGATCACCTTTACTGTGCCTTGGTAATGTCTGATGCTCCAAACTTTTTGAAAATGCTGATATAATTCTCTTACTTGCCGATAACTGTATCTGTTTAATAAATAAAATAAAAAATCGATGAATTCTTTATCTAATTTATCTAATAAACCAAATTGAGCAAACAGTTGGATTTTTTGTTCTGAAGAATAATAAGTGTTACGATAAATTTTTTTATATTTCCGACTGTTTAACGCATCCATCATGATATTGAAAGATTGATAGAATTTTCTTCGTTTTTCTTCGTTATACATTTCAAAAAGGCGCAGGATTACTTTGTAGGGTAAAGCATAGCGAATCTGCATCACAAACATTTCAGAAGTAAATTTTTCAATCGCTTCTTGATATATAGCTTTTGCTGCCATACCTTCTACTGATGAAAGGACTGTTCTAAGCTGTTTTTTCATATCCGACTTATACAGTGCTAAACTCAATGCTTTATCAGGCACAGGAACTTTTATTTCAACAGGCTCAATTAAAACATTCATTGGCTCACAAGGGCGAGCTTGTATTTTTTCTAATTCAGAAGATAGCTTTTCATATTCTTTTTGATAGTAAGCTCTTGCTTTTACTAACTGCTCAATTCTACTTTGCCAATTTGCCCGCTCTTTTTCATGATCTTTTTTTTCTGTTCGAATCACTTGCTTTTGAACATGTTCTTTTAATATGGTATCTTCTGCAAGCGATTCATCCAAGGTGCTAAATAATCGAAGAAAATAACGAATCGTCTGCCAGATAAGCATACCTAAAATTGCAAGTCCTCCAACAAAAGGAAGTAAACACAATAGAAAAAATAAAAACTGACTAATTATTTCAATTAACAGTTGAAAGAAATTACTTACGATACTACTTATCGTTCGTTTGGCAGTTTCAGTAGTTTCTATCATTTGAGCAAAAAAGTTTAATACTTCTATTACTTTATTATTCATAATTAAGCCCTAATTAATAAATGGATTGAACCACAATAGAATTACAGCAATTGCTAATGAAAATAACATCAACACTACAATCATCAATAATCCTAAAAATAATCCACCCATTACTTCCTTTTTTGCTTTAGGATTTTTCCCAATTATTTCAGTCGCTCGACTGACAGCAATTCCTTGACCAATCGTTGCTCCTAAACTTGCAAGTCCTATAACAAGTGCCGCTCCTAATAAACTTAATCCCACTACTAAATCCATGTTTTTCCGCCTTTCATTCCCTTGAATAGACATACATCATCAAGGTACCATTGTTGTCATATATTGCTTGTCTAAACTCAAATGTATCTACGCTCAATTTTGAAAGTTCCAACTCCATTTTTAATATGTTATTTTCAGAAACCGCTACTGTTTGACTATCAAATGCTTGCCAGTTTTCTTCTTGCGATAATATCTCTAAAGGTGTAGTGATGCTTTGTTGTTTCTCCTTTCGCTCTGTAACTACGGTATATTCGGCTTCAGTGGGTGCTGTCCATTGTAAAATACACATATAATTATCATTTTGTTCATTCAGAGTATTTAGATCATTTGTTTCTGTAAGTTGCTCACTATCCGTTGTTTCAGAATTCATTAAACTACTATCCGTTGTTATCTCTAGTTGATCGATTCCTTCCGACAGAGCATTAAAATTACTATCAAAGCTTGTTCCAAAAGTTAAAAACTCAGTATTTTGCTGTCGAATGACCGAACTAGCATTTTTATTATAAGAAATAATCGTGTCATCATCATAAGTCAATACTTCAGACTTAGTACTTTCAGCTTTCAAAACGTTTAAATTAAGCTGTACAGAAAACGTAGAATAGTCACCTTCAATTAATGGTACAACAGTCAGTCCCTCATCACTTTGTCCAACTATTCGATAAGGAATTGTGTACTCCGTAGTTGCATTCACCAATTTTAAAGAAACATCTTGTAATTGATAATCAACAGAAGTCCAATCATAAGCTACTTCAATTAAATTGTTTTCAGTAACGCTAGCATCCAGCGCATTAAGGATAGTGCCTGCTAATGTTTGATATTGTTTCGATTCTTTCAAAAGCAAAGATTCACCAGATGTTAAAAATAATTCTAATTGATACTGGTACTTAGTTTCCGGTAGCAAATCAGAAATAGTGAATTCTTGTCCTCCATTGCTTATTAAATTAGTATTTCCTTCAATAGAAAAAGACGTTCCGTCTTCTGCAGTTATTTTTAAACGAACACGACTCAAATCTGACATTTGTTGGTCAAGACTAGCCTTTATCGTCATTGCATCACTATTTACATGCTTTAATTGATATACAGCTTCAACCTTAGTGGTTTCAAATGGATTACTTTTCACCTCTAAAGACTGGACACCTTCACCTTTACCTAAGTCATATTGATACGTAAAGCGCAAATAGTAAGCTGTATTTGGCACTAAACCTGTAAAAGCCTCAATACTAGATGTCGGACTAATATAAGCAGTATCTACAACTTCATCCGATTTATTTTTTATAAGCTCCACTTTAGGTGAACCAACAAGAGTATGATCTACGTCAATAATCTGATAATTATAAGAAATGTTGGTTACTTCCGGATTAATATAATTTAATGTTAATACAGGAATTGCTTTTTCAGATTTTTTATTTAATTTATCTATTTTATCTAATAACGCTTGATAATCTTTAAGTGTAATAAATGAACCCGAATTACTACTCCCTTGACTAACATTACTATTTGTTTCCTCTGTGTTGCTTACTGAGCTGGTACCAGCTCCAGTTGAACCATCAGAATTTGTATTCAAACCTAATTGGTTATTGTCAGTTCCAGAGGCAGAGTTTTCACTAGAGTAATTCCGCTCAGCTGATAAAGAGTCTTCCGTATCATTTTTCTTATCTGAAGTACTTGATTTCGTTTCTTTTTCTATTTCACTTGAACTAGAAGATTCTAAAACAAGTTTTTTATTATCCGTTCCGCCAAAACTTGCCAAATCAATGACGCGATCATCAACATAATATTTTTCGTCACTAACATCAAAACGCTTTTTTTCATCAACAACTAAAGTGAGATGCCCTAAATAACGTTTTTTGGTTGGTACATCATAAACAATAACACTGCCGGTTTTATCGATTAGTAACAACGGTCGATCGACCGTTGTTACTTCTTCCTCACCAAAATAAACTTTAGCGGCTGTATTTAAAAAGTACATACGTTTTGCCAGCTTAACAATACTATTTTCAGCAATAACAGAATTATCAACTGTGTAACTGCCTTCGCTATTAAGGTTGTAAACAACCCGACTCCTTGTTTTTTCAGTTAAACCGTTAGTATCAATGACTGTAAACTTATCGGTAAAAAGAATGTCATTATCTTCAAAAAAGAGAATATTATCAGTTAAAATTTGGCGCTTTTGTGTGCCGGTTGCTGTATCAATCATTTCTTCCTCATTCCACATGCGGTACAGTACATCTCCTGTAGAAAACTGTGCAGTTTCAACATTAGAATCCATTACCACGCCAGCTTTATCCAACGTAATTTTTTCAAAATGAGCAGAAGTTTTTGAACCTAGAAACAAGACAGCACCTAAAACAAGGACTACTGTTCCCAAAACCACAATTATTTTCGCTGTTCCTTTCATTTCAGCACCTCCGATGTTTGAAGTACTAACTTATTACCAGTTTTAACTTCTTTTATTTCAATGTCATATTGGTTGATGGAATAAGGAAGCTTATATCCTCTACCCAAATCCGCCCCATCTATTTCGTATACTTTTTGTTCTTTTTTTTCATTCTCAAACAATTGATCGACATCTAAAGTTGCAGTTTTAAATACAAGACCTTCTTTTAAAGTTTTTAATAATTGATCCGCTAAAGACATATCTTTTCCTTGAACAGTGACCTCATATTTTTCATTAGCTAGAGCATCCGATTTTTTTATAACAACGTCTTGATTTGTATAATAAGCTGTTACTGTTTCTTCAAACTGATTCGTTTGGTAAGAAGCCACAATGTTATCTTTGTTCATAACTTCCACTCGCTTCACTGCCTGATCATCAGTAGGAATAGTAAGTGCTTCAACAAGTTGTACAGATGATGCTGTTTTTTTGGCTACCGTTTGGCCGCGTTCATTTGTCATAATCACTGTATACTCAGAAACATCAGATGGTAGATCCTTTGTTTGAATAGTAAAACCTTCAAGCCTTGTTGTTACATTTAAAGGTTGTATCAAGCTCTTAGTAGAACCGACATAAACTACATTTTGAACAGTATAAATTTGATTTTTTTCGCCTAAATCTGTGTCGTAAGTTACTTCAAAACTAGCCATTAGATACTCATTACTACTCATTAAAGTACTAATATCAAAAACTTCACTTACATCAATTGGATAATTTGCCGCGACTGGAATTTTTTTGCTGACAATCTCTGCACCAATTGTGTTCGTTTGTGCATTGTATTTATAAAGAACTAGTCGGCTATCAGTGATCACAGCTGAGCCATTATTGAGGTTTGACACTTTAAGCGTCAGACTAGTGCCATTTAGAATATAAATTAATGGGTTAGAAGTTACATACTCATCGCTTGTTGTAAAATCGACTTTTTTCGTCCAAGTTCTATTTCCTGCCCCATTTAAATCATTATAGGAAGCTGTAATTGTTAGAGTATAGCCAGTTGAAGGATTCAATCCCTGGAAGTTTTTCAACCAAGTAGAAGCATTAGTTCCAGTGAAAGAACCTGAGTATCCCTCAACATAAGTTGCTGGGTTCCCCGTGCTTGTTTCAGTCAATACATATTTAAATGGTTTAGTGTTGCCAGAAAGAATGTAGCCGTGAGAATCGTTATACGAAAATTTAACATCAGCCAACTTACTAGTCACGTTATCTACCTGCAACTCTGCTGTTGGCGTTGCAGGTACTGTAATTGTTATTTTATTAACATTTCCTAAAAATTCAGGAACTTCTTCTGTTTTAATCGTCTTTACATAAGCTGCAATGATGTAAGTCTTTCCAGAAACAAATCGTTGCTGACCATTTTCATCATATAAATCAAAATTATTCATTTTTTCGGCTGAATCGTAAACTGTTACTGGCGTTTTATTAGCCAGTACCGTTTCCATTTTTTCAATATCAGTTGAATATTGAATATCACTTGTTAATTCAAATAAACGATATTCAATCGTATCTAAAATATTACTTTCATCAGTAAATTCGGTCGTGTTCGCAATTTTTCTACCGTTTTTTACGTAAACACTAGGTGACCAAGTATATGTTGTTTCAGTGATTTCCGGCGCAGCTGCCAAGGTGGTGAAGTTTTTACTTGCTAACACAGCGGTCTCACTACCTGTTTCTTCAAGCAAATCATAAACAGCTTCAATTTTTACTGTATACGCTGTTTCTGGAATTAAGCCGCTGATTGCTGCTCGAACATCTGTTAAGGAACTTAACTTTGTACTTTTCATTGGTTTTGCAGCTCCTTCTTTATAAACATTCACATAAAGCTGCAAATTACTTGTGTCGTCTTTCAAAATAGTGGTATCCGTATCTGTCACTAAAAAGTCCATAGTTATCTTTTTATCATAAACAGATAACTGATCAATTTCTGCTGTTGGCACAGCTAATTTAGGCAACGTAATTTGTTGCTCTGAGTTCGTTTCAACTTTATTAGATGAATAAAGATCAATGGTTGATGCTTGATTTTTATTAGAAACGACACCTGAGTTGAAATTGATATAACGATTTTCTGTCATCAATGTATAAGAACCATTTGCTAAACGTTCTAGTGAAAAAAGATAGGCAACTGTTTTATTATCTACAATATTGCCGGTATCTATGCTCAAATATTTACCCGTTAAAACATTCTTGAAGCTAACATCTTTAATGTTTCCTTTAGCATCAGTAGAACCTATACTTAGTTCATAAATACTGGCATTAGAGCGATTTTCTGTAGTTGAAATTTTTCCATTTGTACTATTAACCACTTTTGTACCATCATCAATGACAAAATAATATTGTTCAGCAAAATTTTGATTATCTAACTGATTTTCCGAGTAATAAACAGTGGTAGCCAATGAAAAGTCATAGACATTATTAAACCAAATAGCAGCTTCTTTGTTTGGTAATGCAAAGCTTTGTGTTCTTAATGCATCGGTTCCTTTAATAAAACTAGTAAAAATTTCATCCGAATTATGCTTTATTTTTTGCTTGGAAGCAATTATTTGGCCGCTACCTCCAACTACTGTTGCATTTGCTAGTAATTGACGGGTGCTCTCCTCAAAGGATAATTGATTAGAAACTGTTGGTATTTCAGTCGTCAAAGGTAATAATTTTTTTTCTTGTAAAACAGCTGTTTTAAGTGCGTCTCCTTCAAGCAAACGATATTCTCCTGTTGCTTGTATCGTCACTTCAGAAGATGCTGGAATCGCAACTTCCTGTTTATCTTTTACTTTCACTTTTTCTGTACCATTACTAATTGTAATTTCATTATTTTCTAGAACACTATCCTCATCATCGATATACGTCTTCATTGTAATTCCGGCAATATCTCGTTTTATCAAATGAAATTCTACTTTCGGCAATTTTTTATCAATAGCTAATTCATCTGATTGTAGATTAATTTCGAAATCATCAAATCGATCATTCCAATTAACAACTGCACGAATAATATATGTTTTCCCTCTACCAAGCTCTTCTGTCAGCAAATTGAAATACGTGTACGCATCAAAGCTGGACGTAATTACCTTTTCTGCTAAAGGTGTTGCTTTCTCATCTTGTGCCAAGTCTTCTGCCGCAAAAAGTTGGAAGGTAATAGACGTAACACTTGCATCTTCATCAAGGATTGTTTCAGCTGAGTTTGTCGCTGCAATCGCACCGAGCTGTGCTTTTTCTGGATCATAATTCAATAAAATCCGCTCAACTTGTGGTGCTGTTTTTCGCGTTTTCAATATTCCTTTACCGTCAACGGTTACTTCATTTTGCCCACTATCATATGCTTCACTAAATGATACTTGATAATCTGAATTATGCTCTAAATCCAAAATTTCTATCTCTAGACCTTCTTTAGTAAGCATTTTTTCAAGCATATCTTCGGAGATTTCGATTGTTTGAATAATAGTTCCTGTTCTTTCTTTTTCCACCGTTAAAATCGCGGAAGTCAAGACCGTTCCTAATTTATCCAATTTTACATTGACGGTTGCTCCTTCTTTCTCGGCATCGGTTTGAGTAAAAGTAGCAGTAATGTCTTGAACTTTTAATGTTTTATATGGTTTAGAGCGTCCAATTTCCAGATTAGCCTGAATCCCATTTCCATTATCTAAATTATAAGAAGCAGTTAAAGTAACCACATAATATGATTCGCTTTTCAATTTATCTACTAGCAATCGTTTGGTGAAGTCTTCTTTACTATTTACAGTGCTAGTCTGAATCGGAGTGTCTGATAATACGTTTCCGTTTGCATCTGATAAGTAAATGTTAAAGACTGGTTTCGATAATGCATTGATAATCAGCGTTTCATCTTGATCAAAGAGTTCATAAGAAATATCAAGACTATCTTGTTTTGCTTCTTTTAATTCAAATTCAATCCGAGGCACAGTTTTCATGCCAATCACTACGGAATTAGAACGTACCGGAGGCAATTCGTAATCACTTTGATCATCATTGCCCATCACATAGGCAACAGCAACATAACTGCCATCGGTCATACCAACAGTTCGACCAATACGTACTACACTATTTTTATTCGCTGAATTGACAGTTACAGAAGCACGTACTTCTGCTTGAGAGCCGTTTTCTTCATAGTCTTCTTCCGCGTAAATCACATAACGAATATTAGTGATTGTTTCATCTAAATCTTTCAGCTTTTGCGGAGTCACTATAAATTGAGAATCTGAGGATGAGTACTCTAGTAAAAGCCCTTCAAGAACAGGAAGTCGTTTCTTGGTTTTGCCAACAAGGTACCAGTTACTATCAGTTACTTCTTGACCATCTACAACTAAGCGTGCCATTTCTACCAAATATTCACGATTAGATTCTAATCCTGTCAGTTCTAAAACTGTTGTTCGTTCTTCATTATTAAGCTCAGCGACATTTACTACTATTTCTTTTACATCGGATACTTGGCTGTTATTTATCTTGTATTTGAGTACTAATTCATCTATATGACTATCTTGATCAGAAGCTTTTAATTGAATAGACAAGGAATCTGAACCATTAGCAATGATCTTTTTGTCAATTTTTACAGGTGATAATGTAAAATTCTTACGATAGAACGTTACCGCTTGAGATTCTGTCTGATTATATTTATAACTCCCTTCAACAAGAAGTTGATACGTATTTCCATACTCCAGATTTTCAAAAGCAAAGTCAGCAGTTGATGCTGTTACCGAAATTTCCTGTTGTTGAATAACATTGCCGCCTTGCTTCAATAAAACCTTTAGTTTTTCTAATCGATCAGAAGCATCACTGATAGTCAAGGTTCCTTCAATTTTTTTCTTAGCAGCTGTCGCTTCAACGTTGACAATCGGCACTGCAAATGACGGATTTTCTTCCAGCTTATTTAGCTTATTGATTACGTCATTGATTTCATCGATTTGATCGTCTGTCAAAGAATTTTCTATCCTTGAACCATCATCTTGAGTTTGACTCGTTTTATTATTCGCAGAATTTGCAGTTCCCGAAGTGCCAGCTCCTTCATTTTGATTTGCTGCAGCTGCAGTATTGTCAGTGCCAGCTTCCGTTGCTTGGCGAGCATTACTAGCACTTGTCTCTTGTTTTTTTGAACTTCCTTGTGATTCTTCTTGTTCAGAATTACTTTTTTCTGTCTGGCTAGTTTCTTTGGAAGCTTTGTATTTTTGGCGGCTGCTTACTTGATCGTCAATTTCAACCTTGATTTCTTTTACATTAATCTGATCTTTTTCATTGTTTACATTGATTAAACGCTCTGCAGTTAAATCAAAACGATAATCACTATTTTCCATAGTGATGAAAAGATCATCACTCGTCATTTCTTCCGACTCTTTCTCCCCGCTTATTCGGATCTTTTGATTATCATCAATCACCACGATTGAGTTATCTTTAAGCTTCTTATTCAAACCTGTCATATTTTGTAAATTAGCAGAATCTAAAAGCATATATCTTCCTTCTGCCAACTTCACCACTGTCCCTTTGGGAAGTGTGCTAATCGTTTTACCTGCGTCTGTTTTAGCTAAATAGCTATTCGCTTTACTTTCTATATGTGTAAACGAAGGTAGTTCATCTAATTGCTGATTATTTATAATTGCAACACTTTTCCCCAGAAATTGAATATCTTTATTTTCTAAGAAAAGTGTTCTCGATAAATCGATCGTTTTCTTTTTCGAGTGATCTTCAATTACTTTTTCATTATTAATCCAAGTATTATTGTATTTCGCCTGTTCAGAAAATTTGATAACTCTTCCTTTAGGAGAATATGTATATCCCGCCTCATTAATCTCATAGGATTTATTTACAGGATTTCTAAACGCTACAAACAGCAATCCAATTATTGCTACAAAAATTGCTACAATCAAAAAAAGATTTTTTTTCATGTTTTTACTCCTTTTTTTAAGCATCTACTTATGTAAGACAACAGAAGAAAATTGTTATCATTACTGTTTCTTTGTTGCTACATATTATTTAATTAAAAGATTTTAAAATAACGATTCCGTTAATTAAATATAAATTTTCTGTCCCTCCATCAGCTAGTTCATATTGAAAAACCTCAACTTTTTTTCCATTGATAAGATTTGTCATCTGTATTTGTAAGTTTGATAAATCATCTTCACCAACAAACGTTGATAAACGTTTAGGATCTTTGGCAGAAATTTCATTAATTTTATTTAAATCTACCTTGATAAGTTTACTTATTTTTGCTTCATCTTTAATTATGATGACAGCTTTTCCTAATTTATCTTCTACTTTTTTTTGAGACAATCCCATTTGTATTGACTCAAAATCAGCTTTCGTTACTTTCTTTTGAGTATTACAAGCAATCAATACAAAAATTGTAGCTGCAGCTATGACACATAAAAATAATTTATTTTTCATTTTACCTCCTAAGTTGGTTTTACATATCCCTTGTGAAAATAGGTTACTTTTTAACTTTTTATTATTTCATTAAGCTAGCTTTTAGAATTCATCATATAGCCTACTGAGCGGATCGTTTTTATAATTTCGCTCTTGTCATCTATTTTATTACGAATTTTCTCTCGTATTTTAAATACTAAATTGGCCAATAAAAATTTATCAACCTTTCTATTTGATTTATCTTTTCGTAATTTTTCAAAAATTTCTTCATATGTACAAACTTTATCTTGATTTTTAAAAAGATACTCTAGCACTATAAATTCACTTTCAGTCATGAATACTAGTTGATCATCGAGACATAAAGACTTATTGTCGCAATTAAGCTTTATACTTATCTGTGTGTTTATTTGTTTTTTAGTTTTTGAATTGGATTTATATTGAAGTGTATTATTAATCATCAGAGCTATCTCTTCCACAGAAAAATTGCTATTAAAAATACCACAAACGCCCATTTGTATATATACAAAGTTTTCTTTTAGTATTCTTTCTTTTGTCATTACCCAAACTGGAATGGACATTCTTTTTATTTCAATGATGTTTTGACAAACTTCGTTAATATCACTTTTGTCACTTTTTACTATTAACACTGCATCTTTTCCGGAAGCATCCATGACAGTTGGAAGATTTTCACATTCCATAAAGTAGACATCATTAAAATTATTTAATTTTGAATCCATCTCACTCGCCACATCTTGATCATAGTGATTAATTATTCCTAATTTCATTTTTATTCTCCTCCAGTCTTTATAGACACTTCATTTGCATTCTTTTACTGTATCGTTGATAATTTAAAGAGAAGCGTAAACTTTTTAATTTTCTATATTTTTACACAATCACGATACAAACGATGATAGATATACTTAACTATTATGATCATTATTTAAAATATCTTTCATAATAATAGCTATTTATTGTTTTTTTGTCAATGTAATTTTAATTTAATTGTTATGTATCGTTTTTTTTCTTAATAAATATTTTTGTTTTCTAATTATAATACACGAAATAAATTATGAGAGCCGTCAAAAAAATGGTCAAAGAAAGGAAGCATTTTATGTCTAAAAAAGGTGAAAATATTTACAAAAGAAAAGATGGGCGTTGGGAAGGAAGATATATAAAATATCGAACTGAGAATGGGAAGATTGTATATGGTTCTGTATATGGAAAAAAATATGCAGAAGTAAAAGAAAAATTAATCTTTATAAAAGCAAAACACCTAGAACTTAATCATATTGAATTGAATAGCTATGAGGATAGTGTTTCTAAGTGGATTAGAAAGTGGTTGACTTTAAAAGTACGTTATGAGGTGAAAGAAACAACTTATTCAAAATATTGTCAGATTGCGCTTAACTATATTTTTCCTTACTTTGAAACAATAGCTCTATCAAACGTTACCTCTAAAGATCTACAAAGTTGGATTAAACAATTACAAAATAAGCAATTAAGTCCTGGGACAATAAAAAATATTTTTAATATTGTTAATAAAAGTTTAAAAAATGCAAAACAAGAATCTTATATTCTAATTAATCCTTGTGAACAAGTTGAACTTCCAAAAATTAGTAAAAAGAAAGTTACAGCTTTATCTATAGTACAACAAAAAAAATTAGAAGTGATTGCTTTTCAAGAAAAAAAGTGTTCCCCTGTTATTTTGGCACTTTATTCAGGCATGCGGATTGGAGAAATCAGTGGACTCCAGTGGAATGATATTGATTTCAAAGAAAACTTAATACGAGTACGAAGGACTGTATCGCGAATTACTGATGAAAACTCAAGTAAATCTAAAACAAAAATCCACATAGGTTCACCAAAAACTTCATATTCAATTCGAGATATTCCCTTTTCACATAATCTAAGAGATTACTTGTTGAAAAAAAAAGCAGAAGCTTTATCGGAATATGTGATAGAAGGAGACAAAGGTTTAACTGAGCCCAGAACTATCACAAATCATTTTAAGAAAAACATAGCAGACGCAGATTTGCCGGGGATCAATTTTCATATTTTGCGACATACCTTTGCGACTCGATGTATTGAAAATGGAGTTGATATAGCGAGCTTAAGTAAAATACTCGGTCACCAATCAATCAAAATGACATTAGATACCTATACGGATTCTTTATTGGATACACAGAGAACAGCAATGCAAACAATTGACAAACTATTTATATTTAAAGAATCTCCCGTCAAAGACGTGGTCAAAACTTGATAGAAATGCTTAGATGGCTTGTTTTTGAGTCATGCGCTTCTTGATTGTGTAAGAATCACGAAAAAAGAGGCTGAGACAGAAGTGTTAAACTCCTTCGGGAATAAGCTGAAATTCACGAAAATTGGTGTTCAAATTTTTGTGGATTTCAGCTTATTCCCGAAGGAGTTACTTCTTACCCCGCCGTTTATACGTGTTTAAAGCATAAACCGAAACTGTTTTTTAGTTTTGACCTGCTCTCTTTTTACTATAATTAATATTATGATATGTCTAGGCATCTATAAAGTCCGTTCATACTAAAAAAATAGCTTTTTAGTATTTTTTTAAGCATATTTGTTTTAAATTTTCTTGAAACTCTGTATAGTAACTTTGAGGGGATATTTATGGAGACATTAATTAACATATATATTATAGAAGACAATTTGATGCACAAAAAAGTTATAATGAATAAGCTAGAAGACTATTCTAATAATAGTGATTTTGCTAAATTTAACATTGTTGATATTCAGAACCATATTGATTTTTATCATAACTTATATGTTTTTCCTATTTTGAGTACAGATATTTTTATTATTGATATTGATTTAAACACTTTTTTTACCGGTATACAGTTAGCACAGAAGATAAGAGCTCTTCATCCATATACCTATATAATCTTTTTAACAGGAGATTCTTCTAATGGAATCAAGGTTATAAACGATCAAATTAAACCTTTGGCTTATCTTCTTAAACAAGACTTGCAAGAAACGGTTCTTAATCAAGAATTTTATTTTATATTAAATCAAGTTGAAAAAAATATTAATATTAACGGAAGTGCAACTACTTTTTGATACAAAATAAAAAGAGCAACTCAATTTGATCTTGTTAATCGATAATCAACGGGTGAAAGATACCCTAATTTTGC
>NZ_JBIYEU010000010.1:0-120669 GCF_044909655.1 Enterococcus sp. UD-01
ATTCGTAAACTGGGGATTGAAGTCCGCTCTTATACTCGAAAATCCCGACGTTATAGTTCCTATCGTGGTCAACTTGGTACGGTTATAAGGAATCGACTTCGTCGTCGTTTCTATACGAATATTTGTCATCAAAAAATTACGACAGACACCACAGAATTCAAGTATTTTGAATTAGATACCAAAGGTATCATTCATCAGAAAAAGCTTTATTTAGATCCATTTATGGATATGTATAATAGTGAGATTCTGTCCTATCGAATCTCAGAAAAACCAAACGCATTGGCTGTAATGGCTGGGTTGGAAGAAGCGATCCAGATTACAATGGATTGCCCTTACCGTCGGACCTTTCATTCAGATCAGGGGTGGGCTTATCAAATGAGAGCTTACAGAAATAAACTGAAGAGACATAAAATATTTCAAAGCATGTCTCGAAAGGGGAATTGTTTGGATAACTCTTTGATGGAGAATTTCTTCAGTTTACTAAAACAAGAAATGTTTCATGGAGAAATCTACCACAGCTTTGATGAGCTGAAACAAGCCATTGAAAACTATATCCAGTATTATAATCATGAACGAATGAAAAGGAAATTAAATAATCAAAGTCCAGTGGTGTTTCGAGAAGCAGCACAAAGGGGAATGTAACAACCTGTTTCATTGCATAAAAAAAGAGTGGATTTTTCCACTCCATAAAAGTCTAACTTTTTGGGGTCACTACAATCTTTCTGCATAATCACCTTGCTTTTTATCTAACCCATTTCGAGTATTTTCATATTCATCCGCTAATAAAACTATTTGTTTTAGTGGAGCATGTAAATGCTTCTCGTTATATTCTTTAATGTTTTCAACTTGAAGCTCATAAAACAACCTTTCACGTCTTTCAAGCTCTTTTAAGACGTATTCAAAGACCTTCAAATGAGAGTTAATTCCAGAAGCAATAAAAGCTCCTGCTTTCTCAAATTCTATAAAATCAGCAATTTTAGAACTAGACGTCAAAAACATAGTTGTATAGTCAAAACCCAAATCGTATTGCGAAATTTGAGCTAACTGAGCTAAAATATTCTTAATTTGAACACTTTTCCCTGCTCCACTCATCCCTGCTACCCAAAAGAAATTCGTTTGAAAATTCCATTTAGCAGACAGTGATCCCATTAAACTTTCCCCAATAAAAAACTCCCCAACTGCATTATACGTATTCAGTGCATCAATACTCATTTCATAAGAAGATAGCTCTTCATTTAATAAAGCTACTAAAGTAAAAATACCTCTGTCAGCATGTTCTTTAATAATCACTTGACACCTAAATAGAGCTTCAATATCTGGCTTCAATTTTTCAATGTTTTGAACCGTCTGATTTTCTATAAGTCGGCAATTTAATTGAAGGAATTTCTCTTGCCCCGAAACATTACTCACACTAAATTTCCACATTTTTCTATTTCTATACACTTGGTCTAAGAATTGTTGTGCTTTTTTTTGAGTTGATAAAGGTAAAATACTAACTTGAATTATTTGTTCTGCTTGAAATTCGGGATTTTTTTCTGGAACAATATTCTTAATCTTTTTTAACAGTAGAGGATCATTCATTACATATTCCTCCATTAGCCTTGAGTCAGCAGATAGTAGTGCTGGAATATATTGATGCAAGTATCCTTCAACACTAACATAAACATTTTTCCTAAGTGAATTATGGGCGGGTAAGAGATATAGCATTTTAAACAATTCATCTGATGAACATCCTTGTGAAATAGTTGTAGTTATCTTTTGTACATCTAGTATTTTTATCTTCAAAATACTTCGATCTCTATCATACTCTTTATGATAGAAGTCAATTGTTACACCTAAAATCTTTTCTATCGCTTCCCAAGTTTGATCTAGTCTCAAATGAATATTTAAGCTCACATTACAGACGATGATATAAATGATGCTCATAACCAGTTCGCTAAGTACGCAAATTTTTAACTCGTAGCTAACGACGTAGTTAAATAGATTTTCAGGCAAAATAAAAAACTCCGAATGCTGTTATATCAACATTCGGAGCTTCTATTATAGGTCTACCCAACAGACCCTTCCATCTCATAACTAATCAATCTATTAAGTTCAACCGCATACTCCATCGGCAATTCCTTCGTAAACGGCTCTACAAATCCCATAACGATCATCTCCGTCGCTTCTTGTTCTGACAAGCCACGACTCATCAAATAGTAAAGCTGCTCTTCCGAAATCTTCGAAACCTTCGCTTCATGCTCCAAGGCCACTTGGCTGTTATGGATCTCATTGAACGGAATCGTATCTGATTTCGATTTATCATCCATGATGATCGTATCACACTCAATATGTGAAATCGAACCAGCACTATCTTTGGCAAAGGTTACTTGTCCACGATAGTTCACTTCGCCGCCATCTTTGGCGATCGATTTTGAAACGATCGAGCTTGATGTGTTTGGTGCGTTATGAATCATTTTTGCCCCTGTGTCTTGGATTTGGTTTTCGCCGGCGAATGCGATTGATAGCATCGTGCCGCGTGCGCCTTTGCCATCTAGATAGACACTTGGGTATTTCATCGTTGCTTTTGCTCCTAGGTTTCCATCGATCCACTCAACGGTTGCTCCTTCGTAAGCTTTGGCACGTTTGGTTACTAGGTTATATACGTTATCTGACCAGTTTTGGATCGTTGTGTAACGTGTATAGGCATCTTTATGGGTAAAGATCTCAACGATCGCTGCGTGTAAGCTATTGCTTGTATACGTAGGTGCGGTACAGCCTTCTACGTAGTGAACACTTGCGCCTTCATCCACGATGATCAGTGTACGTTCAAATTGACCTGTATTTTCCGCATTGATCCGGAAGTAGGTTTGTAATGGGACGTCTACGCGAACGCCTTTCGGTACATAGATAAACGTTCCACCTGACCATACAGCAGAGTTTAGTGCTGCTAATTTGTTGTCTGTTGGTGGTACTAATTTTGAGAAGTATTTCTTGAATAAATCAGGGTATTCTTTCAAGGCTGAATCTGTATCGGTAAAGATGATTCCTAATTTTTGGAATTCTTCTTTCATATTGTGGTAAACCACTTCTGATTCGTATTGGGCAGAAGCACCAGCTAGGTAAGCACGTTCAGCTTCTGGAATCCCGATTTTTTCAAAGGTTTCTTTGATTTTATCTGGTACATCGTCCCAATCACGAGCAGGTTTGTCGCTAGCTCTTTGGAAATACTTGATTTTATCAAAATCGATATCCGATAAATCTGGTCCCCATTCCTGCATTTTCATTTTATTGAATTGTTCTAATGATTTCAAACGGAATTCTAGCATCCATTCTGGTTCTTCTTTTTTACGTGAAATTTCTCTAACGACTTCCTCTGTTAGTCCATCTCCCGTACTGAAGATCGGTTTCACATCATCGTGGAAACCAAATTTATATTCTTCTAACTCTGGTACAGTACTCAAATTATCTCACGTCCTTTTCTTGATTCCTTACTGAATCCAAACTGCTTATTGCTATTCGCAGTGTAATTGCCCTGCACTTCCTTGTCCGTCATTTTCCACTGCTTGCTCTAATGCTTTCCACGCTAATGTGGCGCATTTGATCCGAGCCGGGAATTTCGCTACACCGCCAAGCATCGCTGCATCACCCAGTTTTTCTTCATCGGATACCTCATTGCCTTGTACCAATTGCGAGAAATCTTCCGCAAGCTGCTCTGCTTCAGCTAAGGTTTTGCCGATGACTGCATCGGTCATCATGCTGGCGCTTGCAGTACTAATTGAACACCCGCTACCGTTAAAAGCAATATCTTTGATGATATTATCTTGGATATCCAGCTGTAATTCGATCACATCACCGCACGTCGGATTGTTCATTTCGATTGTTTGACTTGACGCATCCAAGCTGCCATGATGGTGCGGGTGACTTGAATGGTCTAAGATCACTTGACGGTATAAATTATCTAATTTAGAGAGAGCCATGTTGGAAAAACTCCTTTGTCGCTAAAATTGCTTCGATCAATCGATCCGCATCTGCTTTTGTATTATAGAGATAAAAGCTAGCTCTAGCTGTTGCTGCTACGTCTAAATATTTCAGTAATGGCTGGGCACAATGATGTCCTGCCCGAACTGCCACACCCTCCATATCCAAAGCCGTCGCTGTATCATGAGGATGCAGTCCATCTAAATTAAATGCGATCACACCTGTATGATGCGCAGGATCTTGTGGACCATACACCGTTAGACCATCGATCGCTAACAATTTTGGTAACACATATTCTACTAATTCAGCTTCATGTTGATGGATATTGTTCAAACCGATCTCATTGAGAAAATCGATTGCAGCACCCAATGCGATCGCGCCGCCAATATTAGGCGTTCCTGCTTCAAACTTCCATGGCAATTCTTTCCATGTGCTATCATGTAAATTCACAAAATCGATCATTTCCCCGCCAAATTCGATGGGTTCCATTTTCTCCAGCAATTCTCGTTTTCCATATAGTACACCAATTCCAGTTGGGGCGCACATTTTATGTCCGCTAAAAGCGTAAAAGTCTGCATCGATAGCTTGAACATTCACCGACATATGAGGAACAGCTTGCGCACCATCGACAACTAAGACAGCACCATGACTGTGCGCTAATTCAGCTAGTTCCTTAACTGGATTGGTCACACCTAGGACGTTAGAGACATGAGCGATAGAAACGATCTTAGTTCTATCCGTGATTTGTTGTTTTGCGCTTTCCATATCTAAAAAACCGTCTGCTGTAATATCAATGTATTTCAACGTTGCCCCTTTACGTTCAGCTAACTGCTGCCACGGAATGATGTTTGAATGGTGCTCCATGTATGAGATCACGATTTCATCACCAGCTGCTACCGCCAGATCACCATAGCTTTTTGCGACCCAGTTCAAGCTAGTCGTTGTGCCTCGTGTGAATAACGTTTCGGCTGTTTCTTTGGCATTGATAAAAGCTCTAACTTTTTCACGAGCCGCTTCATAATCTTTTGTTGCCCGTTCAGCTAAGGTATGCACGCCGCGGTGGACATTGGCGTTATCATGTTCGTAATAATAAGTCAGTTTATCTAAAACTGCTTTTGGTTTTTGAGTAGTTGCTGCATTATCCAGATAAACGAGCGGCTCATCATTTACTTCTTGAAACAAGATGGGAAATTGTTGCCGAATCTTATCTGCGTTTATCATGCATTCAACTTCCCTTCAATAACCTCTACAAACTCGGTCTGAACCTCTTTGACCGGGATTGCTGTAATTACAGAGCCTAAGAAGCCACGGATTACTAGACGTTCTGCTTCTTCTTTGCGCAAACCACGACTCATCAAATAGTACATTTCTTCTGGATCG
The DNA here is from genome assembly GCF_044909655.1 of Enterococcus sp. UD-01. Classification (NCBI taxonomy): domain Bacteria; kingdom Bacillati; phylum Bacillota; class Bacilli; order Lactobacillales; family Enterococcaceae; genus Enterococcus; species Enterococcus sp. UD-01. Next base: position 5,341 of record NZ_JBIYEU010000010.1, read on the forward strand.
ACACGACCGACACTGGCTGCATGTCCTGCAGTTACTTCATTTTCATCGATCAATAAAATGGGGTTCGCATCGCCACGCGCTTTATCAGAAAGCATCAGGACACGGCTTTCTTGTTGCGCATCTGCTCCTTTAGCCCCTTTTAAGATATGACCAATGCCATTGAAGGTCAAGGTACCGCGTTCACGAATTACACCATGCTGTAAAATGTGACCCACAGAATGAGAAGCTTTATTGGTTACACGTGTATCAATTCCTTGTGTTTGTTTGCCCGCGCTGATGGCCACAACCTTAACTTCTGAGTGAGAGCCTTCACCTACTAAATCTGAATCAAAATCAGCAACCACGTCACCATCATTCATTACACCAAGTGCCCAGTCAATCGACGCATCGCGCATAATATGACCTCGGCGGTTCATATAAGTCGTTAAGTTTACACCTAATTGGTCTACCGCAGAATATTTCACTTTGGCGCCTGCTTTCGCAATGACTTCGACAACTATATTTGCCGAAACTTTTGCTTTACCTTCGCCGATAGTTTGGAATCGTTCTAAATAGCTAAATTCACTATGCTCGTCCGCTACGATTAAAACATGTTTAAAGAAGGGCTGTACGCTGTCTGAATCTTGAATAAAAATCGCTTCAAGCGGTTCTTCAATTACAACATTTTTTGGCACATAAAGAAAAACGCCACTGTTCATAAAAGCGGTATGAAACGCCGTTAATTTATCTTCATCCATTGCCACAGCTTTATTCATATAATATTCTTTGACTAAATCACCGTGCTCTTGCAACGCAGTAAACATGTCCGTAAAAATCACACCTTGTTCAGCTAATTTTGCTGAAAGCTGTTCAAAGGCTGTGACAGACCCTTGCTGGACAATCACCGGATTATCTTTCATTGCATCAAAGCTGGGAACATTTAACGCTTGCGGTGTATATTCTTCAGTGTTTACATTGAATAATGGCCAGCGGTGAAATTTTACCCGATCGATTTTTGGCAATGCTAAGTTTTCAGCTTTTTCTAAAGCCGCTGCACGTAAGTCGGTCATCCATGAAGGTTCTTCATTACGAGCTGAAAAAGCTTTGATGTCGTCAAGATAATTTGCTGTTGTTAGGTCTTTCATTTATCTTGTCCTCCCTTACGCTTCTTCTTTGTATTCGATACCTAATTCTTCACTGATGCCGGCATAGCCTTCAGCTTCTAGACGTTTTGCCAGTTCTGCTCCGCCGGTTTTTACAACACGGCCTTCCATCATGATATGAACAACATCAGGTGTAATATAGTTTAGTAAGCGCTGATAATGCGTGATGATTAGCGCGCCAAAGTTTTCGCCGCGCATTTCGTTTACGCCTTTTGAGACAACCTTCAAGGCGTCAATATCCAAACCGGAATCGATTTCGTCTAAAATAGCAAAGGTTGGTTCTAGCATTAATAATTGCAGAATTTCATTGCGTTTTTTCTCTCCACCGGAAAAGCCTTCGTTTAAGTAACGTTCAGCCATTTCTTCGGGCATGTTTAACAGCTGCATTTTTTTATCTAATTTTTTAATGAACTGCATCACAGAAATTTTATCGTCTTCATCGCGCTTCGCATTAATTGCGGCGCGCATAAATTCAGCATTGGTAATACCCGGAATTTCACTTGGGTATTGCATAGCAAGGAATAGTCCTAAACGAGCACGTTCGTCAACTTCAAGGTCTAATACATTTACTCCGTCAAAAAGAATCTCGCCTTCAGTTACTTCGTAGTTCGGGTTTCCCATGATCGCAGCAGACAATGTAGATTTACCAGTTCCGTTAGGTCCCATGATCGCATGGATTTCACCCGTTTTCATCGTCAGGTTAACCCCTTTTAAAATCTTCTTATCTTCAATTGATACGTGTAAATTTTTAATCTCTAAAACGGACATGTATGATTCCCTCCAACTTAAAATAGTATTTTATCGTTCTCATTCATTTTATCCTAATTGAGAATGATAAGCAATGTCTTTACTAGAATAATTCTTAATAAAACGAGGTTTTCTTTGTGAAAGAGCAGACTTAATTAGAATATTTCTAAAGTAAAGATTATTTTTAAGCTGCCTTATTTCACGGTTAAAAGGTAAAGAGAAAGGACTACTAAACGACACGTTCTTGAACTTTGTGAACAAGCCATTTTCAACAAAAAAAGCGTGAAGTAAAAGACTTGCCCTTTCACTTCACACTTTTGCTTCTATATTAATAGCTCTTTTTATTTATCCACTGGTTTTACAGAACCATCCCATTTTTTAAGAATCCAGTCTTGTACATCCTTGCTGTGTAATGCATCAACTAATTTTTTAATCTTGTCATTATCTTTATCTTCTGAACGAACAGCCACGATATTCACGTATGGTGAATTGTCTTTTTCAAGCAACACAGAGTCTTTTAACGGATTTAACCCAGCGCTATATGCAAAGTTTGCATTGATCGCCACCAAATCCGCTTCATCATTGTTGTAAGTTGTCGCTAAAACTTCCGGATTAATGTTATAGATAAATTTCAAATTTTTAGGGTTTTTATCAATATCATCAAAAGTCGCTGTTTCTAAATCAACGCCGTCTTTGACTGTCACTAAATCAGCGTCCTGTAAAATAGTAATAATGCGACCCCAGTCAGATTCTGAATTAGACGTAATAATTGTTGCACCATCTTTTAAGTCTTTAATGTCTTTGATTCGTTTAGAATACAAGCCCATAGGTTCGATGTGGATGCCACCTGCGTTGACAAAATCATAGTTGTTTTCTTTTACTTGCAGGTTAAAATAAGGAATATGCTGGAAGTAGTTCGCATCGATGTCACCTTCCGCCAAGTTTTTGTTTGGCAAAATGTAATCGTCAAATTGAACAATTTCTAAATCAATGCCTTCTTTTTTGAGGATCGGTTTGACCTGCTCCAAAATTTCAGCATGTGGTGAAGCAGAAGCGCCAACCTTCAAAACAGATGAACTATCTGAATCTGCCTTTTTACTGCTCTCATCTGTTTTACTGTTGCTACCACCACAAGCCACTAACCCTAATGCGACAACTGCCAATGCTGCTAAACCGAATAATTTCTTTTTCATTGTACATTCCTCCATTTGTTTTTATCGTTTATCTGAACGTTTTACCAATTGATCACCCACGAATTGAATGATAAACACTAGAACCAAAATTAAAATTGTTGCCACTAATGTAACCGTATTGTTGTTGCGGCTAAAGCCTTCTTGGTAAGCTAGTCCGCCAAGACCGCCGCCGCCGATAATGCCGGCCATTGCGGTAAAACCGATCATCGTAATCGTTGTTAAGGTCACGCCTGAAAGCAAAGCAGGTGTACTTTCGGGAATCAATACTTTAAAAATCCGTTGAAGTTTGGACGCTCCCATAGCATCCGCCGCTTCAAGAACACCATTATCCACCTCACGAAAAGCAATTTCCACCAGCCGCGCGTAAAACGGCGCAGCAGACACGATCAACGATGGTATGGCTGCTTTTGCTCCGATTCCTGTTCCTACTAATTTCCTTGAAAAATCCATCAATAGAATAATCAACACGATATAAGGAATAGAGCGGAAAATATTGCTGACAATGGATAAAATGCTGTAACAAAGCTTTGCAGCCGGTGACTTTTTCCGACTCAAACTATACAAAAGCAGTCCCAACAAAAAACCTATGATAATTACAAAAATCATCGCAATGATTGTCATAAAAATAGTATCAACAGCTGCTTGCTTCATTGATTCTGGATTAACCCGACTAAAATTCAAATACTTTTCTACAAATGATTCATTCGCCACGATGAATCACCTCCAAACCCACTTCTTTTTCGTTGAAAAAGGCAAGTGCCTTTTCTATTTCAGCTGAAGCACCCGTAACCATCACCGTTAATGTTCCGAAAGCTCCTTCTTTTGCCTGCTGCACTTGACCTTGAACCACATTAATATCTACTGCAAATTGACGAATTGCTTGTGATATTACGGGCTCATTGGCATTATCTCCTTTAAATTGGAGTGTCACCACAAGACCTGCCGGATTTTCTTTAATAAGCTCATTTAGTAACTCTTTGGTGTCTTCTTCCGGCTCCAATTCTTGTTGAACAAAGCGTTTGGTGACCGCCTGTTGTGGATGTTTAAAGACCTGCAGTACATCCCCTTCTTCAACAATTTGACCTAGCTCCATCACTGCCACCTTGTTGCAAATCTTACGAATCACATGCATTTCATGGGTAATTAAAACAATCGTTAGTTTTAACGTCTTGTTAATTTCCAGTAATAAATCTAAGACCTCATCTGTAGTTTGAGGATCTAAAGCGCTAGTTGCTTCATCACATAAAAGTATTTCCGGGTTATTCGCCAAGGCTCTGGCAATCCCCACACGCTGCTTTTGCCCGCCGGATAATTGGCTGGGATAAGCATCGCCGCGTCCTTCAAGGCCTACTAAAGCTAATAGCTCTTGTGCCCGAGCTTCTCTTTCTTTCTTTGGAACCTTGGCTAATTCCAGCGGCAGCATGATATTCTCTAAAATAGTTCTTGACCATAACAAGTTGAAATGTTGGAAAATCATCCCGATTTTTTTACGAAATTGGCGTAATTCGCTGTTTGTCATTTTCGCGACATTTTGACCTTGGATAATCACTTCACCGTCTGTTGGCAGCTCTAAACCATTCAGCAAACGGACAAGAGTGCTTTTTCCTGCACCAGAGTAACCGACAATACCGTAGATGTCGCCTTGATTAACTGATAAAGATACATCGTTTACGGCAGTGACCTGGCCGTTTTTTCCGGAAAACTGTTTTTTGACATGTTGTAATTCGATTAGAGGCATCTTTTCCCCTCCGCTTTCTTTTGTTTTGCTTCGTTTATTATACTACATAATTGCTGAATAAATGCTTATTTCTTGTTGAATGTAAAGCTTCTTCCTATAGAACCACAGTGAATAAAATAAGCTGGTGATGAATTTAGCATGGAGTTCATAAGAACGTGTTGTTATGATTTTGGACCTTTTGTTCGTTGCTTGTTGGTCTTTATTTGCTCTGTGTAAATTGTTAAAAACTATTCATTTGCTGCTTTGACTTTGGCAGTCGGAGGGCTTCGGCACTTGGATGGCTTCACTCTCTTCGTTCACTAAGTACTGTTCGTCAGATGCTCTGGCTTGACCAGTCGTAGTGATTCGAGGCTTTGGAAACTTGGCTCTCTTCGGTCGCCAAGTACTGTTCATCAGCTGCTCTGGCTTGGCCAGTCGCTGTGATTCGGGGCTGTGGGGACTTCGCTCTCTCCGTTCGCCAAGTACTGTTCATCAGATGCTCTGCCGTAGACAATCGCTGTGATTCGCGGCTGTGGGGACTTCGCTCTCTCCGTTCGCCAAGTACTGTTCATCATCTGCTTTGCCGTAGGCAATCGCAGTGATTCGGGACTGTGGGGACTTCGCTCTCTCCGTTCGCCAAGTACTGTTCATCATCTGCTTTGCCGTAGGCAATCGCAGTGATTCACAGCAAAAAGCTTCCGCCCTTTGTCTTATGTTTCTGACAAAGGACGAAAGCTTGTCTTTCGTGTTACCACCTTAATTCACCATTATTTCACAATAATAGTCTCATCCAGTACTTTTTTATACTGGTGCGCTGTAACGGGCACTCCCGTAATAAGTTCACTGACGCTCACTTATTCTGCTCAAAGACCATCTTCCATCTCAATCGTGTTGCCCATTTTCAGCGAACAGGGCTCTCTTTAAACCTTTTTGACATGTACTCTTCTTTTCAAAGCTTTCACATTATAATAATGAAGAAATTATAGCAACAACCTCAAGGCTTGTCAATCATTTTTATGCTTCGTTCAGTTGAGCTTCATCGACATTTGTTAAAATAGCGATCCAAGCTTTGGTTTGGTCTGCATCATCCAAGAGGCTTGGCTCGTTTGTTGCTGCTTCGTTGATAGCAACAACTGTTCCACCAATTGGCGAGCTGAATTCACTGACAGCTTTTTCGGCTTCTACTTCAATCAGCGAATCGCCTTTTTTTAGAGTTTGTCCAACCTTCGGCAAGGTAGCAAAGGTAATGCTACCTAAGTCCTCCTGCGCTTCATTGGTTAAACCAATTTTGTAGCCTTCACTCGTTTTTGAAATCCATAGACCGTCAATAATTTTCAGTTCATCAGCCATTATTGAATCGCTCCTTCGTAATCAGATTCTTTAAAGCCGTTTGCTAAAAATTGATCGCCTTTTACAAAAATCGGACGTTTAATCAACATACCATCGGTTGCCAATAATTCACTGGCTTCTTTAATTGAAAAATCGTTAACCTTGTCTTTTAAGCCTTGTTCTCTGTAACGAGCGCCGCTTGTGTTAAAGAAACGACGAATTGGTAAGTCGCTTTGCTCCATCCAGTCGGCTAATTGTTTAGCGGACGGCGGATTTTGAATCATATCCACTGTTTCATACTTCACCTGATTCGCATCTAACCAAGCCTTTGCTTTTTTACAAGTGGAGCATTTTGGGTACCAGAAAAATGTATACATATGAACGCCTTCTTTCAATTAATATTTTGCAATAGTTGCTTCCTTTTGATATTTCATCGACATAATTAAACCAACGCCCAGCATATTTCCTAGAATGGACGAACCCCCTTGACTAATAAATGGCAGTGGAATCCCTGTTAATGGTAATAAACCGATGTTTGCGCCGATATTTTCAAACACGTGGAACAAAATCATCATAATTATGCCGGTTGCAATATAGGCATAAAATTCATTATTCGTTTCAAAACAAACACGAATCATGCGGTAAATTAAAATAAAATATAACAAGATGATAAAGCAGCCACCGATAAAACCAAAGTTTTCACCGACTACTGTAAAAATCATATCTGATTCTCTAACCGGAACATAGACATCAATATTATTGAAGCCTTTCCCTAAAAGTCCACCGGAGCCAATTGCTGTAATCGCATAGGCAGGCTGGAAGGAACGATTGGGATCATTATGAAATGGATTTATCCATAAATCAATTCGCTCAAATTGATACGAATGAAAAATCCCTGTTGAATAAAGAAAGTTGCGGCCTGTTTCTGTCGTGACAAGATAAATCGTGCCGGCACCGATCAGAAAAGTGACTAAGAATGTCGGGATGATAATTTTCCAAGAAATACCAGACATTAAAAAGACACCGCCGAAAATGGCTAAAAAGACCAGCATCGTTCCAAAGTCTTGTTGTAATAATATTAATAGAATAACCGGCAAAGTAACCAGCAACATCTTACCAATTAACCAAAAATCAGACTTGATGGTTCGCTTGACATATCGAACATTGTGCATCGTTACAACGTAAGCCAGCATTAAAATAAAGGCGACCTTCATCAATTCGGAAGGCTGGAACGTCGTGCCACCAATGCTGATCCAGTTTTTCGAACCTGTTTGTGATTCCAGATATGGATCATAAAATTTCAAGAGCAAGGCCATCATAATTAGACCAATTACATAAAAAATAGGTGTTAAGCGCCAAAGCAGCTTTGAACTGAAATGCATCACGATCACGATACTAACGCCGCCCACCAAATACCATAAGCCTTGCTTCATCAGCATATTGCCGATTTCCGGCCGGATCGGGTCGTTATTTAGAGCGACATAAAGCGAGAGTATCCCGATGATCGAAAGTAAAAAGACTGGCAAAATAACGCCGTAATCAATCCTATTATCTAGATTATTCATAAATTTTTTATTCATTCGTCATCCCTTTTCCTTAAATCATACGCCTTTTATTATAACTTTCCATGTTAAGAAAAGAAAGTATAGACTGAATGATTTTGGAAAAACTTTAGAGAATGCCTTTATCTGAATATACAGCTTACAGATTACGCTCACTTTTTCATTAAAATAAAAAAAACGGAACAAAAGGCGCACCTCTTGTTCCGATTTATAATTTTTAAGCTTCAATTGCTTTACTTGCCTCTGCTTTTTTCAAATAGCTATAGATGATGTTTAAAATCAAGCCGATTCCGGCAACGACAATCGCTACGTAAAAGGCGTTTGTGAAACTGCCGCCATTTGCAGCCGCCATATTAACAGCTACTTTTGGCGCAAAAAAGGCTGCGGTGGAATAGCCCACAAATACGATTCCGTAATTTACTCCTTGGTTGACAGGACCATAATTCTCCATAACCACAGGCGGAAAGACACCCATAACACCGCCAAAGCAAAGTCCTAGGGCTATAATGCCTACTGCGAAACCAAATTGAGAAGACAAAATAGTCAGCACAATTAAAGCAAGAATGATCACACCTAAAATGATACTCAAGGTTCTATTGCGTCCTAGGCGATCTGAAACAGTGCCCCAGACGACTCTTCCAGCACAGTTACTGAAGGAATACAAGCTAACATAAAAAGCCGCTGTTCCAGCACTTAAGCCAAACATTTGCTGCCCGATAACCGCTGCATTGGAAGCAATCATTAATCCGGAAAATGCGCCCGTACAAAGCATAAAGAAAATTAAATAAAAATAAGGTGTTTGCAGCATTTTTTTCCAGTTCTTATTTGCCAATTTGCCGCCACGTTTTACTTCTGGTGGAGTCCAGCCGGCAGGCTGATAATTAGCCGGTGCCGTTTTAATAAAAAGACTGGCGATGACAATAACGATAATATAAGCAATTCCTAATAAACGGAACGCATAAAATACGTTATGATTTTCAACAAAATAGTTGCCGATCGGTGCAGCAATAATCGCTGCACCACCCATACCTGCCGTGATAATCCCAGAAGCTAAGCCTTTTTTGTCAGGAAACAGCTTAATCGTATTGCTGAGACATCCTGAATAAGCTAAGCCTTGACCAAAGCCGGCAATAAGGCCATACGTTAGGTAAAGCATGCCAGTACTAGTTACAAAGCCTGTCAATAGAAAACCTGCGCCAAATAATAATCCTCCAATAATGATCGCCCATTTGGCCAGACCTCGATCCGTCAAAAAGCCACCAAAAATCATGGGAATCGGCCCAATCGCTGCATTAATCGTGAACGCCAGCATAATTTCAGCCATTGTCCAGCCCTTGGCCGCGCTTAACGGTCCTGCAAACACACTAAAGGCATAAACAGCTCCTGTACAGAGCAAAACTGCGGTTGACCCAAACAACACTTGCCATCGTTTTACATTAGAATTCATCTTTAATCCTCCTCAATTATCCTTCAGTCGCTTATTCAGCGTTTGTGTCCTTCAATGCTGTTTTGCCGGCAATTCGACCAAAAGTAAAGATATCAGTTAAAGAATTTCCGCCTAAACGATTTCCGGCATGAATCCCACCAGCTACTTCACCTGCAGCATATAGACCTGGAATAACCTTGCCTGTTTGATCTAAAACATGTGTTTCGGTATCAATTTTCAAGCCACCCATTGTGTGGTGAACGGCTGGTTTTCTTGGTGTTGCGTAAAACGGTGCTACAGCTACCTTCAAATCAAATACATCTTTGCCGAATTCAGGATCGTGCCCTTGCTCAACATAGCTATTGTATTTATTAATTGTGTCTACAAAGACTTCAGGATCCATACCAAGTTGTTCTGCCAAGCCTTCCAGTGTATCAGAACGGAATAATGTCCCAGCGGCTACCTGACGTTCAATTTTTTCCGGCGTTGTGTTGTACGCTGTTTTTTTGATTTCATTATCTGCAATCAGATAGAACAGTCCGCCATTGTCAATCGCTGCTTGTGTTAACGCATCCCGACTGCCGTATTCATTGACAAAGCGTTTGCCTGCTTGATTGACCATCACAAAGTTTTGCGGTGGTACTTGCAGACCGCTAAATAACGCACCAGTTTCTGGATCAGAGACCGGCATCATTTGTGAAAAGCCCATACCTACAAGATCGGCGCCGGCGCTCTGTCCCAGACGAATTCCGTCCCCTGTAATTGCCGGTGAATTTGACGTTTTAATATCATCATCAATTTGTGTCCAGTAAGTATTGTATTCTTTTAGCATTTTCGTATTGGCACCGAAGCCGCCGGAAGCAAGTACAACTGCATTCGCATGAACTGTCACGGTCTGTCCACTGATCCCAGAACCAATAACACCGGTAATTTTGCCATTTTCAATGATCAGCTCTTTCACTGCTGTATCCGTAATGATCGTTCCGCCATTGTTTTCCACAAAGTTTTGTAACGCTGAAACAAACGCATAACCTTCATTTTTTAAAGGCTTGTGTCCGCGACGCCACAACGCGCCGACCGGCATAGTAACATCCTCTGTATCAAACTCAACACCGACTTCTTCCAGCCATTTTACAGAATCAAGCGCTTGATCGGTAAGAATTTTTACTAGATCATACTGTCCATAAATCACGTTGCCTTGTTGGTCCGTCCGTTTTCCGCCAAGATAGGTTTGCATCCGGTGAAAAATAGCAGAATCGAACAGGTAGCCCGTTTTGCCTTTATTTTCAGTTAAATATTCATTAATTTGTTGTTTTAAAGTACGGAAATCTTCTAAATATTCCGGGTCGATCTTCTGTTCATCGATGGCTGCCATTTCTTCTAATGTATGGCTCTCTCCCGGGATAGCATCGAAGGTATTTTGCCAAGCAGGATCGGCTGCGTTCATTGGTCCACCAGTTCGCACTGTGTTGCCGCCAACTGCTGGGAATTTTTCAACAACAATCACATTTTTGCCTTCTTGTAAAACGCTGGCTGCAGCTGCTAAGCCTGCTCCGCCGGCACCGACAACTACGACATCCGTTGTATATTCGGCATCTGCTGCAATGGCACTTGGAGCTTTCGGACGTTTTCTAAGCACGTCAGGATTAGCGCCGGCCATTTTAACAGCCTTCGCTACCCCGTCAATCACACCATTGCTTGTAACTGATGCTCCGGAAAGAACATCCACATTTAAGGTTTGACCTTCAAGAATTTGGGTAGGGATTCTAGTAAAGACTACATCCGCGATGCCTTCAGATTCTCCTGACGTGTCAATATCAATCGACTCAATTCGATCCGTTGTTAATGTAACAACCATTGGTAGATCGCCGTTATGTCCAGGTGCTGTTACCTGATAATCTCCCGGTTCAAACGTAACTTCTTCGGGAATATTTAATAAATTCGCCACTTCAGCAAAACGAAGAAAACGCCAGAAGCAACTTTCCAAGAAGTCAATAGTACGTTCATCCTTAAGATTGCCATTTTCATCAAAGGCTTGATGCGCACGTCCCAATAAGAACTCCGACCCCGGCATAACCGTTGCATTCACACCAGGTGCATCTAAAATTTGACGTAAATGCAGCTGTGCCCGTGATGAGCCTTGAACATCATAAGAAGCCCCAACAATCATCACTGGCTTACCGTCAAACGGATGTAGGTTAAAAGAAAGCCACTCAAGAATGCTTTTTAACGCTGAAGGAATAGAATGGTTATGCTCCGGCGTTGCAATGATCACACCATCCGCTTCTGTAATTTTTTGGTTAAATTCCTGAATCAGCGCACTATCTGACTGATCTTCTGTTTCATTAAACATTGGCACATTGGTTAATTCTAAAATTTCGATTTCTGCTTTATTCTTAAATTGTTTCTGCATAAATTGTAAAAGCAATCGATTATATGATTCTTGTGCATTCGTACCGACGATTCCTATAACTTTCATTGGTTTTCTCCTCCATCAGCAAGTTGTTCCCAGGTAAATTTTCTTTTTTGTTCTGTATTAAAACGGTGATCTTTGATTAACTGATTTGTAATTGACACAAATAGACAAAATTCTTCAAAGCATTCTTCTAATTCTGTGACTTTTTCCGGGTAAACTAATCCGCCATTTTCATCAAACGCTTGTAATGAGTGTCCCAATAAAAATTCAGAACCCGGCATAATACGCGCTTTAAGTTCAGGTGCATCCAAAATTTGGCGTAAATGTGCCTGCGCTCTGGAAGAACCAAGTGATCCATGAGAGGCACCGACAATCATCACTGGTTTGTCAATCAATGGGCGTGTCGTGTAGGACAACCACTCAATTAAGCTTTTTAATACGGCTGGAATCGAATGATCGTATTCAGGCGTGCTAATAATAACGCCATCTGCCTCATTGATTTTGTCAGACAATGCTTTGATAGCCGTTGGTACTGTTTTATCTTTTGGTTCATTAAATGCTGGAAAATCCTTGATTTCGCATACCTCAATGTCAGCAGTTTCAGTGAAATGCTTACTCATAAACTGTAGTAAGCTACGATTCGTTGAACGAGCAGAATTCGTTCCTACAATTCCGATAAATTTCATAAATTGTCTTCCTTTCTATTGTGAAATTATACACATGACTGCTTAAAAAAATGAGAAAGCAGTGGGGATAAATTCTTAATTATTTTGAGTAACTATTTGTAAAAAATAGATTAAACGCCGATTTAAAAAGAATTCATGTGATAATTTCTCTTTGTATGGTTAGTTTAAATCAGAATAATCTATTTGTGAAATATTTATTTAATTATCAAACGATAAGTATTTTGTTATAATGAGAAAAAAAGATGCGGGAGTGAATCAATGACTTATATCTATTCGCCTAATATGCTGCAGTATCTCGATATGCTTTTAAAACACAGTAATTACACGAAAGCCGCGAAGGATCTTTACATCTCTCAACCTTATCTTACGCAAACGATCAAAAAAGTTGAACTGGAGCTTGGAATTGATATTATTAATCGGCACTCGTCTCCTTTGCAACTGACGGAAGCGGGTAAGGTTTATTACCAATATTTAAGATCTTTGGAAACCGAGCAAGATCAATTTCGCAAAAAACTGTCGTCCTACGCGCCCCAAAGCCAGACAGTAATTCGTGTAGGTATTTTATCCAGTTTAGGTACTTATTTGTTGCCTTTATTTTTACCGACTTTTATGCAGAGCCATCCACAAATTAATATTCAGTTGATAGAAGCCATGCCCGAAGAAAATGAAGAAAAAATTCTGGCAAAAGAGCTTGATTTTTTTATTGGTCAAAATCCCGAAACAATCTCGCCTAATCTTACTATTTATAATCGCGGTCCGCATGGCTACTATGCTGTGATTCCTAAACGTTCACCGCTTTATAAAAAAAACAAGGTTCTATTAAAGTCTGATGCACTTTCGCTAAAGCAATTGCTTCAGGAACCGCTGATTTTAACGACACGGGGTTCTGCTATTAGGCGCCAAATTGACTATTTGCTGCAAAAGCATAAAATTCAGCCTGCCATTCTTTTAGAAAGCAACAATATTTTCACCGTTCTAGAGCTGGCAAAGCAAGATCTAGGCATTACCTTCATTCCGGAAAGTGTGCAAGTATCAAAAACAGACGGTCAGTACAATCTTTATCCAATGCCTCTGGAGCTGTTATCGCTGGATTATTTTATTGCTCATTCTTCCGAGAAAACCTTAATGTCTGCTGAAAAAGAATTTGTTGACTGTTTCCTGCAGCAGGTAGAATTCGCGCTCACTAAACATTAAAAAGAGGAATCGAACGATTCCTCTTTTTAATTTGCCATATTTAAGTCTGGTGTAAAGGCCATGCGCCCGTCTGTCGTGATAACCAACCCTTGAATATCTTTAACTGACGTAAGATAAACAATAATTTCAGCAGCCGACCAGCCGTATAAACGCGTTGTCCAAATTTCTCCATCCAGTGACAAATCAGAAACAATTGTTAAGCTTGCAAGATCTGTTTGCATTGGATAACCGGTTTTACTGCTGAAAATGTGATGATAGGTTTTGCCCTGCCATTCAAACTTTCTTTCGTAAATCCCTGAAGTCACGACGGATTGATTTTTAACCTTGATGATTGCTGCCTGATTCCCGCGCGGAAGCATAGGATTTTGAATACCCACGCGCCAATAGCCATCTGCATGATTAGGCGCTTCACCGTAGGTTAAGACATTACCACCTAAATCAATAAATGCGGCCTGCGCACCTGTCTGCCGGAAATACTGAATGATTCGATCCGCAAAGTACCCTTTTGCTAAAGCGCCAAGATCAATCGCCATCTTGGGCTGCTTAAGAAAGACACTGGCTTCTGCGTCGTTTAATAGAATATCTTCCGGACGAATCAATGGCAACAGCTCTTTTATTTGCTCGGCAGAAGGATGCGTTGCATCCGCAAAACCGATACGCCAAGCTTGAATCAGTGGTCCAATCGCAATATTTAAAAAGCTGTTTTCAACTAAGCTTTGCTGTTTGCCGATTTTGATTAATTCATATAAATCAGGCTGGGTTTTTACCGGCGCTTTTCCTGCTTGTTTGTTAATTTTCATTAAATCAGAATGGGGATCATTGGCACTGAATCTTTTTTCATAATCTATTAATCGTTGCTCCGCTTCCGCTAATAAAAGCTCAGGTGTTTCGTGCTGCACCCAAATTTGAATCACGGTCCCCATTAGCTGGAGCGTTCTTTTTCCTTCATTCATTGCCTTCACTTCTTTCTTTGCGCCATTCATCATCTTATCTATAACAACCAAAAACGATCTTTATCATTTAAATAATTAGTGATAATGAAAGTATACCCTGTGCTTAAAAATAGAGCAACAGCCGACCACTTTCCTCTTAAAATCTAAAAAAGAAGCTGAGCCAGACACGTAAAAAGTGCCTAGCTCAGTCTCCAATGAAAATGAAAAAATTAGTTTATTAGGGTTAAGTACATCCTAACTAGCCAAACTTAAAGCAACCTTAAAATAAAGCGCAAAAAGTAAATTTTAGCGGTTATTCAAAATATTTTATGAATAATTCTTTGACTTTTTCACATCTAATCTGGATTTCTGGATTAAACGCAAGCAACCTCAAATGTTCTTCTGACATAGTCATTCCCATTTCTTCATGCCATTTTTTATAATATTCTACAAATAAAACCGCATCTTTTTTCGTCACCTGTTCTCTGCTCGTTATTTGCTCCTCAATTAATAACAGATCTGAGTAACTTTTCTCCATGTCTCTTAATATAGATTCATTATTGATTATTATTTCTTGCCAGTTATAATTAGCTAATTTTTGCTTTAAATGAAGCGATTCTGCTCTTAATTTCTCAATTTGCTTATAAATTAAGCTAAGTCGAATGTTCATTAATATGGGTTTTATATAGAGAGAATTGTTTAAAATGAACCGAATATCTGATAATTTGAATCCCAGCGATTTTAAAAAAAGTATTTCATTGATTCTTTTCACGACAGCGTCTTTCTCATAATGTCTGATTCCGTTCGATCTTACAGGGCATTCCATTAGTCCGATTTCTTCATAATAACGTATCGTTCTAGTCGTAATATTAAACATTCTGGTCAATTCTGTTATAGATATCATCTCGTTCATTCCCTTCTGGATATTAAACGCGGAATAGCTCCCTTTGATTATTCTAAAAAAATACGATTATTTTTTATTTTTCCCTATTAGTTGTTTATAGTTTAATAATATAACAGATAAGGCAATGAAAAATAACCCTAAAAATATGAAAAAGCTGGTTTTTGATTCTCCAGTGGTTGGCAATAGTGTATTTTTATACCCTTTATTGATTTTTTGTGCTGGTATTCTTGGTATACTTGGATCTTCCGGCACACTAGGTTTTCTTGGTTCTTCCGGGTTCTTTGATTTTTCCGGGATGGTCACTGTTTGGTTACTATCCGTAATGTCGTTATGGACGGCTACTTGTTTGCCTTCCTGTTTTAGCTCTTCGAAAACCACGATCTTCTTATTATGCAAGGCAGAGGCATTAAATTCAAACAGTAAAGCTTCTTCTCCCGCTGCGTTTGTCGGTGTGAATTTTTTACTGGCAGTTATTTCTTTGCCTTGAATAAGCAAAGGTTTGTCCGTTTCTTTGTCCATTAATTTTCCCTGTAGCTCATATTCTTTTCCGGGAATCAGATTTCTATAAGTGACAACGTCTTTGACTTGCGCTTTTTCTTCGGCGGGAATTATTTTCGTGTTGTCTTTAGCATTGGCTGCATTTGTTTGGATTTCCGGAAGCTTTGGTTTTCTTGGTTCTTCGGGTACTTTTGGTTTTTTCGGGACTGTCACTGTTTGGTTACTATCGGTAATGTCATTATGAACGGCTATTTGTTTACCGTCTTGTTTTAGCTCTTCGAATACCACGATCTTTTTACCCTGCAAGGCAGAGGCATTAAATTCAAACAGTAAGGCTTCTTCTCCTGTAGCGTTTATCGTTGTGAATTTTTTGTTGGCCGTGACTTCTTTGCCTTGAATAAGCAAAGCTTTACCCGTTTCTTTATCCATTAGTTTTCCATGCAGCTCGTATTCTTTTTCGGGGATCAGATTTTTGTAGGTTACAACGTCTTTGACTTGTACTTTTTCTTCGGCGGGAATTATTTTTGTATTGTCCTTGGCATTTGTTGCATTTGTTTTAATTTCCGGTACACTTGGCTTTTCTGGCACCTCTGCTTTGGCGTTGGCTGAGTACAATCTACTGCTCGTCATCTGAAAAGCTTGTATCGTTGCCATATGCTGCCTTGAAGCTTGATCGGGAGCTAAATAACCGGACAGCTGTAACATACCAACTAATTTTGTAGTAAGACTAATTTCAAGCTCTATTTTTGTTTGTGTTTTATTTACTACCTCTTCAGGCAAACTAATTTCCAACTGTTTGTTTTTGATGGTGTAAACGGCTTTAGACTGCGCTTCCTGATTGTTACTTTTTATAGCAACTTGCGTATCAGCAAGTATGCCTGCTTCCGTATCGATTGAATAGTTTGCTGTATATTTATCACCATTTTTAACTAATTCCTGATTTTCCGATTCAAGCTTTAAGTTAAAATTATTTATTTTCTCAATAGGATCTGCCAAGCTATCGGCGTAGTTAATTAATTTCTCGACAATAGGATCTACCTCTAAATCATCGCTATCTCCAGAAACTGTATAAAAAATGGCACATTGAGTAGCTGCATATTGGGCGTCTTCATCCAAATGAGAAATATATTCTTTTTGATTTTGGTAGTTTAAAATTAAATTTGCAATACGTTTATTTTCTAATCGTGATTTTACCGTTAAATAGCTGTTGTTGGAAGGGTACTCCTTTTTAGGCTCTATGCAAAATACTGCATCTCCTGTCGCACTATTTTTCATCAAGCTCATCTTATTATCTTCAGTATAATCCTCCCAATTCTTTAAATTCACGTCTATTTTATCTAAGCTCTTTATCTTCTTTACTTGGATACGTTCTTGAGTATCAGCGTGAACTGTTTTCCATAAAGGTACAAAATTTCCTGAAAGAATCACTAGCATAATTACTAATTTTAAAGCCTTAGCCAAATGTTTCATGGTTCCATCTCCTAACGTAATTTTTATCATTATTTTTAGTCACACACCTTTATATAACCTAGTGTTACTAAAACAATAACCTATTACGTTACGTTACATGCAAGAGTAATTTTCAACTTGGATATCGAGTATCTTAATGAATTAAAAGAAATAACCGGATTAAAAAAACTTTTTGAAAATAAAAAGACAGATATACCAATCATAAAAAATCGGTATATCTGTCTTTTTCATTTATGCCAGCTATAGGGATCGAACCTACGACCTACGCGTTACGAGTGCGTTGCTCTACCAACTGAGCTAAGCTGGCGACACAAACAAAATTATAAAACGAATGTGATTATTTGTAAAGGCAAAAAAGAAGTTTTTTTCAATTAAATCCGCTTTCTGAAATTTTCTTTCATTTGTGCTATAATAAGATTAGGTTAAGAAAGGGAGTTTTTATGAATGTCTAATTTCGGTAACTTTAATCGTCCTGTTGTGCCTTCTTCTGAAGGAGATTTATTCACGGTTGATACTCAGGTCACTTTCTTGATGCATGGTCAGCAGCAGACTGGTACCATTACGAAGCAATTAAGCAATTCTGCTGTTGTTGAGATTGATGAGAACGCTGAAAACACTGATTTAATTGCGAAAAGCAACGGTGTGATTGTCATTAACTACAAAAAGCTGCAAAAACTTTAAAGGACAAAGATGAATGTGAACCATCGACAATGTCATTTTCTCTGTTGATTTAAAGTGTGAAACAAAAGTATTTTTACTTTTGGCTCACACCTTTTTTTATTTATAAAAACCGTGCGGTGCAAGAGGTACACCGGACGGTTTTCGTGTATTATCTTTTATTTTGTGCCGAATAAACGGTCGCCCGCATCGCCTAAACCTGGAACGATATAGCCGTCTTCGTTTAATTTTTCGTCTAAAGCGGCTGTATAGATATCAATATCCGGATGTGCTTCTTGTAAAGCTTTCACGCCTTCTGGAGCAGCTACCAATGAAACGAATTTAATATTGCTGCCGCCGCGTTCTTTTAATGCATCAATCGCCATAATAGCAGAACCGCCTGTCGCAAGCATTGGATCTACCACAAATAATTGACGTGCATCAATGTCTTCCGGCATTTTTACGAAATATTCTACAGGCTCTAATGTATCGTGATCACGGTATAAACCGATATGTCCTACTTTAGCTGCTGGAATCAATTCCAAAATACCATCTACCATCCCAATACCTGCACGTAAAATAGGAATAATGGCTACCTTTTTACCAGATAAAGTTTTTTGGGTTGATTTGCAAATAGGCGTTTCAATAACAACGTCTTCTAATGGCATATCTCTAGATACTTCATAAGCCATTAGCATCGCAATCTCATTCACGACTTCACGAAAAACCTTCGTTCCACAATCCTTATCTCTAATGATTGTTAATTTGTGTTGAATCAATGGATGATCGATTACTTGGAATTTTCCCATGTTCATTCTCCTTCTATAATTTATTCCTTCCTATTGTAAAACAAAAACGAGCGATTGACTAGTCAATCACTCGAAACTTTTAATTATAAAGCGGATATTTTTTAGTTAATTCTTTTACTGATGCTTGAACTTCGGAAAGTGTGGCTTCATTTTCAGGTTCTTTTAATACTTTGACGATTAATTTCGCAACTTCTACTGCATCGTCTTCTTTAAAACCTCTCGTCGTAATGGCCGGTGTGCCAATCCGGATACCGCTTGTTTTGAAGGGACTAAGCTGTTCGAAAGGAATCGAATTTTTATTCACGGTAATATTCACGCTATCTAAAACTGCTTCAGCTTCTTTGCCGTTCAGGCCGAAACCTGTCACATCAATTAACAGTAAATGATTATCTGTCGCGCCGCTGATCAAGCGTGCTTCAGGCGTTTGATTGAAGACCTTAGTCATTGCTTTGGCGTTTTCAATCACTTGTTCACTGTATTCTTTAAATTCAATCGCTAATGCTTCTTTAAATGCGGCTGCCTTACCGGCAATCACATGCTCCAAAGGTCCGCCCTGAATGCCAGGGAATATATTGCTGTTGATTTTTTTGGCTAACTCTTCGTTATTGGTTAAAATTAACCCACCGCGCGGTCCGCGCAAGGTTTTATGGGTCGTTGATGTGGTAATATCAGCATACGGCACTGGACTTGGATGCAGACCAGCCGCTACTAATCCGGCAATATGCGCCATATCTACCATTAATTTTGCGCCTACTTCATCCGCGATTTCACGGAATTTAGCAAAATCGATAGTTCGTGAATAGGCACTTGCTCCTGCCACAATCAGCTTTGGCTGATGCTCACGTGCTAAAATTCGTACGACATTGTAATCAATCACTTCTGTCGTAGGATCAACACCGTAGCTGACAAAATGATAGGTTTTACCGCTAAAGTTTACTGGCGAGCCGTGAGTAAGATGTCCTCCCGCAGACAAATCCATCCCTAAAACTGTATCGCCGGGTTCAATTAATGAAAGATACGCCGCTGTGTTTGCTTGAGAGCCGGAATGCGGCTGAACGTTGGCAAATTTTGCCCCAAACAATTCTTTTGCCCGGTCAATAGCCAAATTTTCCACAATATCAATAAATTCGCAACCGCCATAATAACGCTTGCCAGGATAGCCTTCTGCATATTTGTTGGTCAAAATACTCCCTTGTGCAGCCATTACCCCTTTTGACACAACATTTTCCGAAGCAATCAGCTCTAAATTATTTTCTTGTCGCTCGTTTTCCTTTGCGATGGCTTCCCATAAATCAGGGTCAAACGTTTTATAATCCATAAACAAACCTCCATTTCACTTAGTTACATCGATTGTATCATACTTAAATACTCTCTACTCAAAAATTGAATCTTTTTTTAAAACTTTTTGATTGGCCGCTTTTTTTAAACGATTCATGTAAGCAGATCCCAGACCAATTTCTGGAAAGGCTTGTGCAAAAATCAGATCAATTTCCTGCTCGTCCAACGCTCTAAGGCCAGCAAATAACAGCTTAGTCGCCTCTTCAACCTTGTTCTCGCCAAAAGAGAATACAGCCTTTGCTTCATCGGTAAACCTCTGAGTAAGATCGTCATTCGCATATAGACCGATTTTTTGCTTATTTGCTTTTGCCCAGTTAATTGCTTGTCGAAAAACCTGCTCGTCT
This sequence comes from Enterococcus sp. UD-01, assembly GCF_044909655.1. Classification (NCBI taxonomy): domain Bacteria; kingdom Bacillati; phylum Bacillota; class Bacilli; order Lactobacillales; family Enterococcaceae; genus Enterococcus; species Enterococcus sp. UD-01. The sequence goes on from NZ_JBIYEU010000010.1 coordinate 25,705, forward strand.
CCCTCAACGATCCACACCGGCACATCTGGTGAATAATGTTTGTATTTCATGCCGGGCGCTTTCGGTGCTTCTTTTTCACTGAGCAGATGCTGATCAATAGACACTTGTCCTATAAGCTTCTGGAGGGCGCTTTGAGTCACTGCTCCTGGTCTTAGAATGACTGGAAAACCATCTTCTGCTGTCAGATCAAGAACCGTTGATTCCACCCCAATTTGCGTAGGTCCATCATCAACAATTCCGGCAATTTTCCCTTGCAGATCATGAAAGACATGCTGGGCGGTAGTCGGACTAGGCTTCCCAGAAGTATTGGCGCTAGGACCAACTAATGGCACACCTGCTTGCTTAATTAGCTCAAGCGTTGTCGCATTATTCGGCATCCGAAAGGCGACTGTTTCCAGTCCACCTGTTACTACCTTGGAAAAGGTCCCAGGGTTTACCTTGAAAATTAAAGTTAAAGGTCCCGGCCAAAATGTATTCACCAGCTTTTGCGTTGCGGGATGAAAGTCTGCTACATATTTTTTTACCATATCAAAGCTTGAAACATGAACGATTAACGGATTGTCACTGGGACGTCCTTTGACAGCGTAAACCTTTTTGACTGCTGCTTCATCCAATGCGTTTGCCCCTAGACCGTATACAGTTTCAGTCGGAAACGCAATTAGTTCTCCTTGAAGCAGTAATTGAGCTGCCTGCTTGATTTCATCAGCTGTTATTCGCTTCGTTTTCATCATAGTTTCCCTCTTTTCTAAGCAACAATAACCATCCGGTCGTTTCCAGACAGATCCTTTAATATACGTACGTCTTTATCCGAAAAAGCCTGCTGAAAAATTGCCTGTACAGCAGCGCCTTGCTGAAACCCGATTTCCAGATAAATTTTGCCGGTTGACTTGAGCAATGATTGTGCTTGTCTGGCTAACTGCTGATAAATCGCTAACCCATCATTTTCTGCAAATAAAGCCATTTTAGGTTCGAAGGTACGAACACTTTGATCCATTAATGACCATTCAGCAGCACTAATATAGGGCGGATTGGCAATTAAAAGATCAATCTTTTCCGAAATTGGTCCTAACCCATCTCCGTGTTCAAAGGCAATATCAGCCTGTAAAGCAGCCGCATTTTTCTTAGCAATCGCCAAGGCGGCTTCGGAAAGATCAATAGCCGTCAGCTGCCAGGCCGGTCGAGCTAATTTTAAGCTGATCGCAATAGCGCCGGTTCCCGTACCCACATCAACAACCTTCAAAGGCAAATTGGTATTTTCCTGCAAGCATTGTGCTACAAGCTCTTCGGTTTCCGGTCTTGGAATCAAGGTCGCTTCACTGACTAAAAAGCGCTGCTCATAGAAGTCGCTATAGCCTAAAAGATATTGCGGCGGATAATGCTCTGCCAGTCTTTTTACATCGGCATTGAGCTGCTGCTCTTCTGATTTCGGCATTTCTTCACGCAAATGTAGCAGCCAATCCGTTTTGCTCCAGCCTTTTCTTTCCAGAAAGACAAACAGAATGCTGTTTCCTTCGACTCCTTTGCTTTCTAAAAAAGAAGAAGCCCGTTCAAGGACTTCATAATAACGGTTAGCCATTTTGCATCTCTTCTAATTTAGAGGTTTGATCATACAAGACAAGTGCATCAATGATCTCGTCCAATTTACCGGCTAAGATCTGATCCAGCTTTTGAATCGTTAAGCCGATCCGGTGATCAGTCACACGATTTTGCGGGAAGTTATACGTACGGATTCGTTCCGAACGATCCCCAGTACCGACCGCTGATTTACGATTGGCATCATATTCACTTTGAGCTTCCTGTTGAATAATATCATACACTCTAGCGCGCAGAACCTTCATCGCTTTTTCACGGTTTTTCAGCTGTGAACGTTCATCCTGCATCGCCACCACAACTCCTGTCGGAATATGAGTTAAACGTACCGCAGAGGCCGTTTTATTGACGTGCTGACCACCTGCACCTGAAGCATGATAAATATCTGTCCGAATGTCCTTATCCGCAATATCAATCTCAACCTCTTCAGCTTCCGGCATAACGACAACTGTCGCTGTAGATGTATGAATCCGGCCTTGGGATTCAGTAGATGGTACACGCTGTACGCGATGTGCACCACTTTCGTATTTTAATTTTGAAAAGACATTCTCGCCTGAAATCATCATGATGACTTCTTTGTAGCCGCCGATGCCAGTTACGTTGGCTTCTAAAACTTCTGCTTTCCAACCTTGAGATTCAGCATAACGCTGATACATTGAGAAAAGATCTCCGGCAAATAACGCCGCTTCATCGCCGCCAGCTGCTCCGCGGATTTCCATGATGATATTTTTGTCATCATTTGGATCTTTTGGTAAAAGTAAAATCTTGATTCGTTCTTCCAGCACTTCTTTTTCTTTCTTCAAATCGGCCAATTCTTCCTTGGCCATTTCCAGCATGTCAGCATCTAGATTTTCGCCTAAAAGCTCTTCGGTTTCACCAATGCCGTCGACAACTTTTTTATAACGGCGGTACACTTCCACCGTTTCACGAGTATTGGCTTCTTCTTTTGATAGCTGCATGAAACGTTTTGTGTCGCTAATAACAGCCGGATCACTTAATAACTCGCCCAGCTCTTCATAGCGATCTTCGATTGATTGTAACTGATCGTACATAATTCGTTGCTCCTTTTTTATCATTGAATAGCGATCATCCTCACATGATCGGTGTTAGTCTTCCTGCTGTCCATCAATCGGCGGATGAAAATAATGATTGCGGCAAACGGGATAATAGGATTCATTTCCGCCAATTTGTACTTGCGTGCCTTCATAGACAGGCTTGCCGTCAATATAATGTAAATTCATCGTCGCTTTTTTGTGGCAGAACCAGCAAATTGTTTTTAATTCTTCTAATTTATCTGCGTAAAGCATTAAATATTTTGATCCTTCAAACAACTCATTGCGGAAATCATTTTTCAGACCAAAAGCCATGACTGGAATGCCTAATTCATCTACGACTCGGGCAAATTCTATCACATGCTTTTTACTTAAAAATTGTGATTCATCGACCAAAATACAATAGGGCTTATATTCCAAGCTTTGGATCAATTCATAGACATTGGTTTCTTTAAAAATCGGAATCGCCTCGCGTCTAAGGCCGATGCGACTGGAAACGACGCCAACACCATCTCTGGTATCAAGGCCGCTGGTCATGATAACCACGGGTTTGTCCTGTTCTTCATAGTTATGAGCTACTTTTAATATCTCAATTGTTTTCCCACTATTCATTGCGCCATACTTGAAAAATAATTGTGCCATTGTTCTGTCGTCACCTTTCATTTCGTTCCTCTCGTATTTTACTATATTTTCGAAGTTTTTTATAGTGGTAAATTAAAGCCTTATGTATCAAGGACTTTCAGCGTCAAAAGTTTTTTCATATCTGCACCTATGCCTGCTCATTTTTCGGAGTATAGAAAAATGTAATTACTCAATTTTTATGAGTGGAATAATTACCTTATCTGCTTTATTTGCTATTTCTATTATATAATTTGGACTTGTATGAATATAACCATCTGTCATTGTTTTATCCTTTTTTAATGTTTGGCGTGAATTCAATTTATTTTATTTTTCATTATGATTTAAATTTCTTAATCACGTTATTTTAACTGCTACTTAAACGCCATCAGATTAGTTTTCAGGGTTTTTAAAATTTGCTTTATTTGTACACAAACTTTTAAAAAGCTCCAGAGAGCTCGCCAAAGGTTACAAGAACATATAAAAAATGATAAACTTCGAAAGTCCATCATTTCCCATCTTCTGTAATAGTTGTCAGTTTTTTAGAAGTATTTTCAAACGTTGTTTTTGCTTTTGTTACCCATGCCCCTTTTGCAGAGGATTGAAAGTTTGAAATATAGTTTGCACTACTAGTTTTTAATCGTTCTACTCGAGCTTGTCCCATGTTTTTTACTAATTGCTTTTTCGTTTCTGCTGTTTGAACACATGGCGGAGCAACCATGCCTCGTATCAGAGCTTTTTCCAATTCTTTTCGTAATCTTTTCAACTCCAATTTTATTTTTTCACTGCTCATTTTCTTTTTTCCGCTCCTTTTCTTTAAAAAGAGTAAGTTCATCTTCTATTAATCGGGTTTGTTTCTTATAATGAATCTTATTTTCTTCTTGTTTATTTTTTAATTCTTTCATTGTCTGATTAACAACCCTATCCCCATCATCTTTACATTGTTCTAATAAATGATAGACTCTACTCATATTTACTGGTTCACTATACTCTGCTTGCTGATAATGATAGCGATAATTTTCTGAAAGATTTTCTAACTCTCGGCTAAATTTTTGCTTTTCATAAAAGGCTTCTTCTAACTCTTCTTCAATCTTTTTTTGGTTTTTTTCATACTCTGATTCTAAATCTAATAATTTATTTATATATGTTCTCTCCATGAGAGTTTATCCCCCTATTTGTCTAGCTAACTCTCGGTCTGTTTCTACTTGTTTATTTATGGATGATTGTATTTGACCAATTAATTCATAGTATTCTTGCTTAATTGAAGATAATTCTGATATTTTTTGTTCATATTCTTCTTTTGGTTCCATTCGAACAATTGACTCTGTTGCACCACCACTATTTAAAGAATCTAACACCTCTCCTTGATGTAATGTAGAACCCACAGAATCGGCTGTTTTCAACGTATCCGTCCATAATTTATCGGAATCTTTCTTTGCTTCTCGATACATTTTTTTGATATCATCTATTTCAATTTGAAGGGTTTTACTCATTCCTTGTGTCAAAATCAATGCTTCGGACGCATCTAGATAAATTTCTTCTGAAGCAGATAATCCGCCACCACTTTTCAAGAGCTTTGCTCGCAACACATCTAATCCTTTTAATTTACTCCGAGTATCTGTTTGAACTTTTTGTTGAGCCAAATAAATTTTATTTAAATCAGGTGTATGTTGACGAATAAATTCTTGTTCTTTTTTTGTTAAAAAACCCGTGATCTCATGGGCTTTCCCATTTTTTATCACAATAATCTTCCCTGGATAGACACTACCACCTACTCCAGAAACTTTATTTAATGGGTCATCTTCAGATACAAAATAAATAATATTCCCCTTATAACCACTTAACAATTTCTCTAGTTCTTTTGCATTAGATAAATTTCCTTTTGTTGGAACACTCGTTAAAACATTCATCAATGGTGCAGAATTGTACAGAATGATATTCGGTATATTATGTGCCATTCCCATAATCGTTCCATTTCTTCCCCCAAGAGAATGTCCTGTAACAGTATCAACATTATAGCCATTAGCTTTTAAATCATTCATAAATTTATTGCTAGCATCAAAATACGATGAAGAAGGACCATCTCCTTTAAATGCTATATTTCCCCATTGTCCAACATCTTTAGAACCTTCTCCAAAAAAGCCATTATCAAAATTAGTACCTGCAAAACCAACAACAACTTTTCCTGTATTGTTATCTAGAAAAGCTACACCACTTGAACTTGTTTTAGGATCATAGAATGCATCTACTAGTTGGAGATTAGAAGGGAATTTTTTATTTTCTTGTAATGCTTCTAGTTGCTTAATTATATCTCTATCTGATACACCATTTGCCAATGCATTTTCAATTTCATAAGAGATTGTAGCTACAGCACTAGTTGGTTCACTATCTATTTTAATTCCTTTATCCCTAAGTTCATATTTACTCAACTGTTAAGTCCTCCTCGGATCGAGGTTGAAAATCAATAAAATCAGAAAAATAGACACTTAATTTTTTATCAAACCTAATTTCCACTTGCTTATATCCTACCGAACTCCCATCTAGACTACCTGTACCTTTTAATAATAAAGTTGGTGGTATCTCTACGGGGATATCATTCCTTTTTCTTAATTCCTTTACATTTGAATCCTCATTTGTTAGTTGATACTCTAATTCATACATAGGAACTTCTGGATTGTACATTTTTTTTAAATTCTTATATGAATTTAGTTGGTCAAATTTTCCATATTGAACAAAGAATTGGAATTTTTCTATTTTTCTCTGAAGTTCTTTGTCATAAATTTCTTCTTTTGAACGAAACCCATTATCAGTATAGACTACTGGGTACTTAGTAGTTTTACTGCTTTTTCCAAAAGAATTAGGAGTAATAGAAACATAATAATAACCATTCATTTTCCTTGTATTCCTATTAATTCTTAGTCGCATGCCTTCTGTGAGTAAATCGCCTTCTTCTGTTTTACTCATTGAAAAGTCAGAATTTAACACCCAAACACCCTTATCATCTTTATCAAACTCATCATCTCGGTAGCCTTCCATATCGTAAAAGCTTTCCAGATTTGGTGTTGGATACATTGCTAATACCTTATCAAAACTTTGTTCAATTTCTACTTTATTTTTTGTTTCACATCCAGTTAATCCACTCATTATAATTAGTCCTCCTATAAATAAATACAATTGTTTCAAAATATTTTCTCCTCCTAAACAGGATGATATTTATTTGCACCTTAATCAATATTTATTTTACCAATAGTAAACTAAAATAGATAGTTATATATTACATTTTCATTATTTAATTTTAAATAATGTTGCTGATTTATAGAAAAAAGAGATAGTATGCTTTTTAGCGTACTATACTTCTACTTAAGATTATTATATTAAACTAAGTTATTAATTGCCTGTTGCAATGATGGTTAGCATTATCAATATCCGACTTATTAAAAGTATAACCAGTACTTCCAATTTAATACTTGTAGCTTATTGTAATTATTTATTGGATATACCTGCTAAATAGTTAAAATGATTGCTATTTAAGATAAATACGTTTTTGCCTTCACTATTTTTGCTAATTTTAATTCCTTCTACTGTCTTTCCACCTTTTCTAATACGTGTTTATAACTCATTAACAATTCCCTCTCGTCTTTCACCATTAAACACCAATTCTTTAGTAAGTTTTTTGTCTTCAAATAAATACTCCCAAAATTCACTTACCGTAATTCCTTCACTTTTTTCTCCTAATGCTGTATATAAATTTTTTAGTACTTTACTAGTTGTAGACCTCTTAGCCACACACCTTTCATTATTTGTATGTGATGGCAACTATATCAACATCCGTAGTCAAATCTTTCTTAAAAAAATATACCTGCTTTTACAAAACTTTCTGTTCTACTCTTATCGTTTATCAGAAAAGAACAATTACTATATTTCCGGCAAAAAAGCAGTATTTTTGAAAAATTGGTTTTAGTTTTTCGTTAATCTGCTCTTTTCACGTACTAGAGGGTAAATAAAAAGCCAGGACAGTAGCTTCTTCTCCTGATTTCTGGAGCTTAGCTACACATCCTAGCTGAGTATTTAAGTGTTATTTTTGTTCAGAAGCAAAAGCTGCTGCTTCATTTCCGGACTGACGTCCAAAGATGATGATATCGGCAACTGCGTTACCGCCGATGCGGTTAGCGCCGTGAATACCGCCTGTTACTTCGCCGGCTGCATATAAGCCTTTGATTGGCGTGCCGTCTTCTTTCAGCACTTCTGTTTTCGTATTGATTTTCACACCGCCCATTGTATGGTGGATTCCCGGTGCAATTTTAATTGCATAGAAAGGTCCTTTTGTCAGGTCATGATCCATTCCGGTTGTCCGGCCAAATTGGCTGTCTTTTTTAGCATTAACATCTTGATTCCATTGATCCAAGGTTTCTTTTAGTTTTGCTTCAGGCATGTCAATTTTTTTCGCAAGTTCTTCGATGGTTTTGCCTTCAACTACAAAGCCTTGTTTGTCATAAAAATCAATCGCTGTTGCGCGGTCACGTACACCTTGATCGAAGACCAGATAAGCAGATTTTTCAGGCAAGGCAGTGATCGCTGCAGAAACTTTATCGCGGGTGTCCATTTCATTAACAAAACGAACGCCTTCTTGAGAAGCTAAAATCGCACCTTCGCCACGAACAACTTCACCAATAAGATAAGATTTATCCTGTTGAACAGTCGGATGAATTTGGATTTCTTTCATGTCCACTGTTGCTCCGCCTAATTTTTCGATCATTTTGATTCCATCGCCTGTAGAACCAGCCTGATTTGTTGTCACGTAATCTTTTAATTTTGGATCGTATTTTTCCAGCATTTCTTTATTGGCACCAAAACCGCCAGTTGTAACAATGACTGCTTTTGATTTGATTTCTTTTGTGTCTTTGTCGTTTAATTTAACTTTTACACCATCTACTTGGCCGTCTTTTTCCGTCAACTCTGTCACATCTGCATTAACGAAAAGCGGAATTTTTTCTTCTTTAATGTTGCGCAGCAAGCCATCCACTAAATAGCCGCCGATCGCTGAACCGTCTGCCGGACGATGCGTGCGTTTTTCACTCATGCCGCCAGTAATGGTTAAGTTGCTAAGCTCAATTCCTTTCGAATCCAGCCAGTCAATCGCTTCTGCTGAATGATCAACGAAATAACGTAATAATTCTTTATCGTTGGTTCCTTTACCACCTTTTAAGGTTTCTTCAAAGAATTTATCGTTGCTGTCTTTGATGCCTTCTTTTTCCTGATATTTGGTTTGTGATGCGTTCATTCCTGAGGAAGATTTAATCGTATTTCCACCTGCTACCGGCATCTTTTCAAGAATAACGGGATTCATGCCCGCTTCCTTTGCCTGTAAGGCAGCAGTCATACCTGCCCCGCCGGCACCCACGATGACAATATCATAGTTATCCTTTAATTCTTTTAAATCTGTATAGCCATTGGCTGATGCACCCGTTGTCGCCTCTGTACTTTCTTTCGATGCTTGTGATTCTGCCGTTTTCTTTTGATCTCCAGAGCATCCGGCTATACCGAAGAATAACCCTAATGACACTAAACTTAGTACTACTTTCTTCATTTTTCCCCCACCTTTGATCATTTTAATCAAAACAAACTTTTTCGAGTAACGTTCGAGATAATCAAGTGATTTATTTCACATGACAAAAGAATGAAAAAAGCTTTCATCATTGAAACAAATAGTAAATCTATCAAAAAATGTTTGAATTTACTATTTTTTTCACAAAAAAATCAAGAACAATTGCTCATAGATAAAATAGCATGTTTTACTCGATTTTTGGGTTATTCCTGACTTTTTTAATCGATTTCTTATTTCCTCTACCTTCTTATTCTTTGTTTGCCCTCTATTTATTTTCTGCTATACTTAATTTTAAGGAAAAGCAGGAGGAGCATTATGAGTCGAATGAGGTTGTTGTGGCAAGCACAGCGCAAGGGAAATCGGTTTATTTCCAATAATTTTTCATCTATTCAGATCATTGTTTCGTATTATATTATTATGACGATTATTTCATATTTATTATTTTGTCTACCCTTTTTTCGAGAGCCGGATTCACAGGTTTCATTTATTGATTTGTTGTTTATGGCAATTAGTACGGTAAGTGTCACGGGACTTTCGACGTTTGATATTAATTCTGTCTTTAATGATCGTGGCGTTTTGTTGTTAGAGGTCTTGTTTCAGATTGGCGGATTGGGCATTATGATGATTTCCACAGCTTTTATTATTTTGTCGAAGCGGCGGATTTCATTAAAACAACGGCAACTGATTATGACGGATATGAATCAGCCAAAATTAAGCGGAATTGTACGTTTAATTCGTATTACGTTTACCATTATTCTTTGGTTTCAAGTGATTTTCGGCACTTTCTTTTCGATTTATTTTTATTTTGCCGGTTATTATAAGACTTGGTCAAAAGCGATTTTCTTCGGCTTTTATCAGTCGATCTCAGCAGTGACAAACTCTGGTTTTGATGTAACAGGGGATTCTATTATTCCTTTTGCCGATGATTATCTATTTTTACTAGTGATTATGTTTTTAATTTTTGTCGGTGGGATCGGCTTCCCTGTCTTGATGGAAGTTCGTGAATGGCTGTTTTTCAAGAAGAAAAAAGGACAATATCCATTCCGTTTTTCATTATTCAGTAAAATTGCTTTATTAGCATTTGTCGTGCTGTTTGTCGGCGGGACGGTTTTGATTTATTTATTGGAAAAAGATCATTTATTCGTCGATATGGGCGAAACGAAGCGTTGGATGACCTCGATGTTCTACTCGATGACCACGCGAAATGCTGGTTTGCAGATTAATGATTTAGGGGATTTTCAAATTACTACACTGATCGTTTTTTCCATGCTGATGTTTATTGGCTGTAGCCCCAGCTCCGTTGGCGGCGGCATTAGAACCACGACTGTTGCAATTATTGGATTATACTTATGGTCGTTTTTAAAAAGTGAAGATAATATTAATGTCTTTGGTCGACGAATTGATGAAGATGATGTCAAAAAATCTATTGTCGTCTTTATGTTGTCGCTGACAATGTGCTTTTTTGCGGTACTTTTTTTAACTGCGACTGAGGATCATCCTTTGATTGCGATCATTGTAGAAGTCGCTTCCGCTTTTGGAACAACCGGTTTATCGCTGGGAATTACAGCGGACTTAACTACCGTGGGAAAATTGATGATTGCGTTATTGATGTTTATAGGACGAATTGGTATGCTTTATACATTAATGCTTTTTGTACCAAAAGAAACACGTGATATTGGCTATGAATATCCATCAGAAAAAATTATTATTGGGTGATAAAAAAAGTGCAGCACCGCTCTCGAACGGTACTGCACTTTTTTTAAATAACCACATTTACGATTAAATAAACAAGGAAAAGAGCGGAAATAATCCACATAGGTAAGGAAAGAACGGACTTTTTACCAGCAAGCCATTTCGTTAACGGATACGCTACAAAGCCGAAGGCCATTCCGTCCGAAATATTCATGGTAAAAGGAATGAGCACAATCATTAGCATCGCCGGGAAATAATCGCTAAAATCGCCGAAATCCAGTGTGCGGATCTGCTGAATCATCAAAAAGCCAGTGATGATAATTGCCGGAGCCAACGCTGCATCTGGAATGTAAGACAACAACGGCAACGCGAACAAAGCAAAAATAAAACAAATTCCGCTGGTAATCGCCGTTAAACCAGTTTTGCCGCCTTCTTCAATTCCTGTCGCACTTTCAGCGGCAGCTACTGTTGGACTCGTTCCAAAAATAGCTGACAGCATGGTTATAAACCCAGTAATGCGATAGGCTTTTAAATATTGTTGTTCACTCGCATCCGGCATCAGCCCTTTTAACAAACCCATAGATTCAAAGATCAAAATCATTGATAAGGCGAACACACCAAGGAAAAAGTTCTTCGTCAGAATTGGTCCAAAATCCATTTTAAACAAAATTGTAGAATAATCGCTGATTCCCGCCAAGGAAAAATGCTCAGTAGTATTAACTAAGCCTAAAAGGTTGGCTACGATCGTTACGATTACGATACCGATAAAAAAGCTGCCTTGAATTTTTTTCAAATATAAGACCAGTGTCAAAAATAAAGAAAATAAGGTTAACAAGGTCACCGGCTCTTTTAAAGAAGCAAGCTGTAAAAAAGTATGTGCCCCCTGCTCAATTAAATGTCCTTTTTCCAAACCAATTAAGACTAAGAAAAAACCAATGCCGACTGTAATGCCGGTTTTTAAGGTTTCCGGTACTACTTCTGCAAATAACTTACTTAATCTGGTAAAAGCCACCACCAGATAGACGACACCGGCACAAAAGCTGACGGCTAAAGCCTGCTGCCAAGTCAATCCCAATGAAAGCACCAAGGTATAGGTGAAAAAGGAGTTGACACCCATTCCTGTCGTTAAAACAATGGGCGCATTCGCAAAAAAACCAATCATCAAGGAGCCGATGATTGAAATAAAAATGGTCCCGAATATGGTCAATTCCTTCGGCATGCCTGCTTCGCTTAAAATTAAGGTATTCACCATAATAATATAGGAAATAGCAAAAAACGAAGTGGTTCCCGCAAGTATTTCACGTTTCATTTCTATTTTGTTTAAGTTCCATTTCTGAAACATTTTATCCCTCCTACTTAATCTGTCTATGAGATTATAGCACAATTTAAAGAAAAACTATGCTTTTACTTAAGGTAGAATTTTTTTATTAATCCCACGTTTTGTACAGATTAAAAAAACGGAGCAAAATTGATGATTCGTTTTGCTCCGTTCTAGGCTATTTAACGATTATTTTTTCATTTGACTCAGTAATTTAGAGTAGTTTTCGGAACGATCTTCCGCATCGTCTTTTGTTTTAGTCAACAGTTGATCGACCACTTCCTGATCTTTTTTAATGTTATGCAAAGCAGAGAAGCGGGTTTGTTTTTCAAGGAAATCACGCATTTTATCGAAGTCGGCTTTTTTGTAGTCGATAACCATTGGATCTTTCCCTTTTTCGATGAGCTGCGGATTATAGCGATATAACTGCCAATAACCGGACTCTACTGCTTCTTTCGCTAGCGACAAGGTTTGCACCATGCCGCCTTTTACCCCATGATTGATACATGGCGTATAGCCGATAATCAGTGAAGGTCCCGGATAACGTTCTGCTTCGTCAATTGCCTTAATGGTCTGCATTGGATTCGCGCCCAGCGCAATTTGTGCGACGTAAACATTGCCGTAGGTCATGGCCATCATACCAAGGTCCTTCTTCGAGGTTTGTTTACCGCCAGCAGAAAACTTAGCAATTGCAGCCGCCGGAGTTGCTTTGGATGTTTGACCACCAGTATTTGCATAAACCTCATTATCCATAACAAAGATATTAACATCTTCGCCGCTTGCCAATACATGATCAATTCCGCTGTAACCAATATCATAAGCCCAGCCGTCTCCTCCGACAATCCATTGACTGGTTTTAACCAAAAGATCTTTTTGATTATAAATCATTGTTAATAAAGGATCGGCATCGTATTCTACGCTAAGGGCTGCCGCCAGCTTGGTTGCACGCTGTTGTGTGCCGTCGCTTTCTAAGTAATGTTCTAGCCAATCAGCCAACAGTGCCTGTAGCTCTATAGAACCAACATTCTTCTCAATTGCTTCTCGAATTTGATCGGCTAAATATTGTCGTTTCGTTTTATTAGCAATGTACATACCATAGCCGTATTCCGCATTGTCCTCAAATAGAGAATTACTCCAAGCAGGTCCTTGACCACAAGCGTTGGTCGTATAAGGCGTAACTGGTGAAGAACCGCCCCAGATAGAAGAACAGCCGGTAGCATTGGCAATCATCATTCGATCGCCGAAGAGCTGCGTTAAAAGCTTGATGTACGGCGTTTCGCCACAGCCTTCACAAGCGCCGGAAAACTCCATTAACGGCTGATTAAATTGCGAACCCTTCACAGATAATTTTTTCACCGGATTGGCTTTTTGACGCAAGGTCATTGCAAAAGCCCAGTTCATCGCTTGTTCTTTTTGCTCTTCGTATGGCTTCATTAAGATCGCTTTGTCTTTTACCGGACAAGCCTGTACGCACAGACCACAACCTGTACAATCCTCTAAAGATACTTGAATACGATATTTCAAGCCGTCTGTTCCGCGCATTTCTCTCGTTAAGAAGCCTGCAGGCGCTGCCTCTAATTCTTCATCATCCGCTAGGAACGGACGAATTGCAGCATGTGGACAAATAAAGGAGCATTCATTACACATTGTACATTTATCCATCTGCCATTCAGGTACTTCTAGCGCAATACCGCGTTTTTCATACGCCGCTGTTCCCATCGGAATAGCGCCGCCTTTCATACCGTTATCAATCAAATCACCAACCGTTAACTGATCTCCTTCTTGACGATTAATGGGCTGCAGAATATTCGTAACGAATTTTGGTAATTCAGTATTAACAACTTCCGGTTCAAGCTCAATAGCCGCCCATTCAGCCGGTACTTCAACTTTTTGCAGAGATTCAAAGGTACGGTCAATGGCTGCAAAGTTCTTGTCCACAATTTCCATTGATTTTTTGCCATAGGTCTTTTTCACTTCTGCTTTCAATAACGGTAAATATTGTTCCCTTGTCATGATGTCCGTCACTTCAAAGAAGGCTGTAGACATGACCGTATTGATTCGCCGACCTAAACCGACTTCCCGTGCCAGTTCAACTGCATTAATAATATAAAACTGAATATTATGTTCACCGATATATTTTTTTAGTTTGGCTGGAAGCAAGCGGTATACCTTTTCTTTATCCCAAATAGTGTTTAACAGGAAGGTGCCGCCATCCTTCAAGCCTTTTAGTAAATCATAATTATGGATGTAGGATGCATTATGACAGGCAATGAAATCAGCCTGCTCCACCAAATAAGTCGATGTAATCGGCTCTTTCCCGAAACGTAAATGAGAAACGGTCAACCCGCCGGATTTTTTAGAATCATAGCTAAAGTAGGCTTGCGCATATAAATCAGTATTATCTCCGATAATTTTAATTGCCTGCTTGTTCGCTCCCACAGTTCCGTCAGAGCCGAAGCCCCAGAATTTGGCTTGAAAGGTTGAGCTTGGCGTTAGATCCAGTCCTTCACCAAGCGGTAAAGAACGATACGTAACATCATCAACAATTCCAATAGTGAACCGTTGTTTTAATTCATTAAATGGCAATAACAAGTGATCGTAAACCGCTTTGATTTGATTCGGTGTTACATCTTTTGAACCTAGTCCATAACGTCCGCCAATTACAATCGGACGATTTTCGTGCTGATACAATGCGCTTTGAACATCCAGTAATAATGGTTCGCCGTCTGCTCCTGCTTCTTTTGTCCGATCTAATACAGCGACTTTTTGCACTGTTTTCGGTAATTTTTCTAAGAGATTTTCCGTTGGGAACGGACGATATAAATGAATATTGATAAAGCCAACTTTTCTCCCTTGACTATTCAAATAATCGACTGTCTGAACGATGACTGGAGAAGCTGAGCCCATTGAAATAATGACTTCTGTTGCATCCTCAGCGCCATAATAGTCCGTTAAATCATAAGAAGTTCCTCTTAGTGCATTAATCTTATTCATGTATTTTTGAACAATTGCCGGCATCGCTTCGTAATTTGCATTCACTGTTTCTCTTTGTTGGAAATGAATGTCCGGATTTTGGGCTGTACCAGAAACAGTCGGATGGTTTGGATTCATACTATTATTTCTAAAACGCTCTACCGCTTCCTGATTGACCATTTCTTTTAGATCTTCATAGTCAAGAACTTCGATTTTCTGCAGCTCGTGACTCGTTCTAAAGCCGTCAAAGAAGTTTACAAACGGCAGACTGCCTTCCAAACTAGCTAAATGAGCAACTGCTGAAAGATCCATGACTTCCTGTACCGTAGATTCTGCCAGCATACAAAAACCAGTTTGACGTGTGGCCATAACATCACCGTGATCACCAAAGATGCTCAAGGCACTGGTTGTAATCGCTCTGGCTGCCACATGAAAAACGGACGGCAATAATTCGCCCGCAATTTTGTACATATTGGGAATCATCAACAGTAGACCTTGAGAAGCCGTATAAGTCGTTGTTAAAGCACCGGTTTTTAATGAACCGTGCACTACGCCGGCAGCTCCTGCTTCTGATTGCATTTCGATAACTTGAACCTTTTGACCATAAATATTTTTTAATCCGTTTTCCGCCCATTCATCCACTAATTCCGCCATGGTAGAGCTTGGCGTAATCGGATAAATGGCTGCAACTTCTGTAAATGCATAGGAAATATATGCAGCTGCAGTATTTCCGTCCATCGTTTTCGTTGTTTTCATTCTGTTCACCTTTTATCTTTCCTCAGACTTTTGTTGTCACAGGCGTTTTCTGTTCTTGTACATACTTGTCAATCGCAACTGCTGCAACCTTGCCGGCGCCCATCGCCAAAATCACGGTCGCTGCTCCTGTAACGATATCTCCGCCAGCAAAGACACCGGGAATCGATGTTTCTCCCGTTTTAGGATCCGCTTCAATATAACCCCATTTGGTCAAGTTAAGTTCTGGGAAAGTGGATAACAACACTTTATTTGATCCTTGACCAATCGCTTCAATCACTGTGTCAGCTTCGATAATAAACTCACTATTTTCGATTGGAACCGGACGGCGACGCCCTGATTCATCTGCTTCACCCAGCTCCATTTGAATACATTTGACGCCACAAAGATTGCCTTGTCCATCATCCAAATATTCAATTGGATTTGTCAGCCAATGATACGTGATTCCTTCTTCTACTGAATGATGGTATTCCTCAATCCGTGCCGGTAATTCTTCTAAAGAACGACGATACACGATACTAACAGTTTCAGCGCCTAATCGTTTCGCTGAACGTGCAGCATCCATCGCCACATTACCCCCGCCGATGACGACAACATTTTTTGACTGCTTAATCGGCGTGTCGTATTTAGGGAATTCATAGCCATGCATTAAATTAATTCGGGTTAAATATTCACTGGAAGAATATACCCCATTTAAAGCAGTTCCCGGAATACCCATAAAGTTTGGCGCTCCTGCACCAACTGAGATATAGCAGGCGTCAAAGTCTGCCATGATTTCGTCCATCGTAATCGTCTTACCTACAACAACGTTGGTTTCAATTGATACACCTAATGATTTAATACTTTCGATTTCTTTTTGAACGATTCTTTTTGGTAACCTGAATTCCGGGATACCATAGGTTAATACTCCGCCCGAATCGTGCAAAGCTTCAAAAATCGTCACTTCATAATTTAGCTTGGCTAAATCACCTGCCACGGTCAGTCCGGATGGCCCAGAGCCAATAACTGCCACTTTGCCGATATACGGCTGATCATTGACTACTTGACTTGAAAAATCTTGATTTTCTAAGGCCCAATCAGCGACTAAGCGCTCCAATTTGCCGATTGCTACCGGTTCAAAATTTTTAGCCATGCCCAGCTTGCAAACCTGTTCGCACTGCTTTTCCTGTGGACATACCCGACCGCAGATGGCCGGCAGATTGGTATATTTGCCTAAAATATCCGCCGCTTTTTGCATTGAGCCTTCCTTGATAGCCAGAATAAAGCCCGGAATATCAATCATTACTGGACAGTTGCCAATACACGGAGCATTTTTACATTGCAGGCAACGCGCAGCTTCAGCTTGTCCTTCTTCGATTGTATACCCAAGGCAAACCTCAGCAAAATTCGTTTTACGGATGTCCGGAGCTTGCTCAGTAATTGGTGTTTTGGTTCTGCTTCTTCTAGCCATGTTGATTCACCTGCGCTTTTTGATAATCTGATAAACTCGCTTGCTCTTCCGGCTGATATTGTCTCATTCTGCTGATAAATTCATCCCAATTCACTTCTGAACCCTTAAATTCAGGGCCATCCACACAAGCAAATTTGATACTGCCGTCAATCGTTACTCGACAACCGCCGCACATTCCGGTTCCGTCTATCATAATCGGGTTGAGCGAAACATAAATCGGCAGCTGATGCTTTTCAGCAGTCAATGTACAAAACTTCATCATTATGCTAGGACCAATTGCCCAGCTACAATTGACTGGTTCTCTAGCAATCACTTGCTCCATTGCTTCCGTAACCAGCCCCTTCATTCCTAAAGAACCGTCATCTGTTGTAATAATCAGCTCATCCGAATACTGGCGACATTCTTCCTGAAGGATAACCAGCTCCGCTGTCTTAGCCCCTAAAATAGTGATGACACGATTGCCCGCTTGTTTTAAACCCTTCAGTATTGGGAAAATAGCAGCGATTCCTACGCCGCCACCGACGATCATCACTGTACCGTAATTTTCAATTTCTGTAGGCATCCCCAACGGACCGGTTAAATCCAGCAGTGAATCGCCTTTTTTCAGCTTCGAAAGAGCGGCTGTTGTTTTACCGATAACTTGAAAAATCAAGCGAACTTCGCCTTTTTCGGCATCCACGTCAGCGATGGTTAAAGGAATTCGTTCTCCTTTTTCATCAATTCGTAAAATGACAAATTGACCCGGCTTCGCTTTTTTGGCAATTCTAGGCGCATCAATCCAAAAATCAAATTCATTTTGCGAAAGTTCTTCACTTCTGGTTATCTTAAACATAGGAATCACCATTTTGAATGAATATGCTCATTCGCACTTCCTTCTTTCTTTGTATTGGCGTTTATAAATTAGCGGCAACTTCCTGTACAAATTTTTTCAATGCTTCCACATCTTCATCTTCCGCATTGTTTTCAATTTCAACCGTTTCTGCAGCTTTTTTAGCCCCTGTTTTTTCAAAGGCTTCGACAAAATCATGAGCGGATTTACAGAAAAATTCGCCATATTCGCGGTCACCTGAACCAACCACGCCATATACTTTGCCGCTTAAATCTTTTTCACCTAATTCATCGAAGAAATCTTCAAATTCAAACGGCAACTCACCATCACCGTACGTGTAAGTCGCGATAATGCAGGCATCTGCGTCATCAAAGAAATCGACATCCACTTCTGAACATTCTTCTCTTTCTACATCAAAACCAGCTTCTTGTATAGTGCTTTCCAAGATCTCTGAAATTTCTTCTGTGTTCCCTGTCATACTTGCATAAACGATTTTTACTAGTGCCATATTTACTCATCCTCTCATCTTTTTTTCAAATTATTTAAAAGCATGAAAACGCTAACTGTAACCCCTTTCAAAATTTTCATACTTAATAGCAGATAATGATGGAGCCGTGAATCTATATCCTTGATAAATTACCTTTTTCACAAAGTATCAAAACCACTGAAAATGCTTATCTTTTAAGAAACATTATGATGTAAAAACTTCACCTATACTATACCACATTCATGCGGTGTTAAACAATATTTTTTAGGTAAAAAAAATAATTTTTAGTAAAAATTACTGTTACTTTTTCTTGTGAGAACATATTAAATAAACAGATTCTTTTGGTGTCCTAAAAATAGAACAGCCTCTAAAACAGCACCGCCTAAGGCACGCGCTTTATCTGATATTGTGAAACAATCCACTTTCTCAACAGGTCGCGGATCAACATCTGCACATTTTAACCCTTTTTGACAGATTACCTGCTCTGAAATTAAGCCTCTTAAGACGCCATCCAGCGGCGAAAGAACCGGCGTTTCACCTACATAAAAGAGCGTCTCACCTTTTTTTACCGTTGCACCAATAGTCTTTTTATGTGTAACTTTTCCAGCAGTTGGAGAATGAATCACCCGTTCAGCGCTTTTACCGCCAATCTCTCCTGGAATTCCGGTGTTGGGAATTGCGGAGCCCTTAAAATATAACCGACCTAAGTAATGCCCACGCATTGTTTCTATCACCACATCCACGTCTTCCGGCGCAGAAAATCCGGGGCCTAATGCTATTGTAAGTGGCGCCATAGTTTTATTTGTACCGAGATTTTTCTTAGCTAAAATCGCATCAACGACCACCAGCGGCTCCAAAAGCTTAATTGCTTCTCCCTGAGGATCAATCAAAATAGGAATTTGGCCAGCTTGCCAGATTTTTTTGCACTCCGACACGGATGCTACTAGACAACCGATGACATCCTCCACCCGCTGGCTTCCCTCAAAGACTGCATTGCACAAGGCAACGGTTCGTCGAATCGCCAAGGGTTTTTCCGTTTCTAAAACAACAACGTTAAAGCCTGCGTGATACAGCTTTTGGATGACTCCTGTCGCTAAATCACCACCGCCGCGAACGACAATAATTGAATCGGTCATTGTTTGTTTTGTTTTTCCCATAGAACCACTCCTTTTTGTGACTGAATACTGCAGGCAATCACTTTTGATAGGCGTTTTAACAGCATCTGCGGCAGCAGCTTTACCACTGCTCTGGCTTGTTCCAGCTGTTGCGGCGTTTCAACCTGATTCATACATAAAATTCGGCGACCGCGACTTTTTTCAAACAAACCAGTCGGACTTGCAATAATTTCCGCTAAGGTCTGCTCATCAATTAAATGTCCCGCTTTTCGTTCAATCGCCCGTAAAAATAAATCTAAGCGATGGACAGTTTGCCGATCGGCTACTTCGCCAATCACGGAGATTGGAATTAAACCGATCGTCATAGTAGTTTGCGGCAAGACGACAGGTTCAAAGGTTTCCCAGCCCTTCAACGGCAATTGCTTGGAGCCATCTGCTTCCAGAAAAACCTTATCAAATTTTGAAAAAACCGCAGGAAAATCCGGCAGCTCCGGCATGCCCAGCTTTTGTCCCTCGTGGGTCACTGTTCCGGCTAAAGTGATGCCGCAGCCTTGCGTCCCTAACGCCGTAAAATGATCTGTGTAAAAATAGTCATAGCTTTTTTTTTGCGGGTAACCAATTTTGGTTGTGGTACTGACTAAAACCTTTTCGTTTTTGAAGCAATTCGCTAAATACCACATTAAACTCGTTTTGCCACCGCTGCCGATTAAAGAAACTACTTGCTGATTTGAAAAAGAAAAGCAATCGATTAAGGACTCCATAGCTGATACTTCCTTTCATTTCCAATATAAGTAATGGCAAAAATAGCTTCAACAGGTATTTCAGCTCTTGTTAAACAGGAGCGACTAGCTACCAAATACGCTTCGTTCACTTTCAAGCAAATACCGCAAAATTCACCAATTGTCTCTGGTAAGGCCATTACAGATATTGGGATCTTTGCCTCTGTCAGCTTATTTTCACTGTGAATGGCATAATGGGTGTTTTGAAACGTTAATAGGTAATCCATCTTCTCACCTCATCAAAGGGTAATCACTTTTTCAGCCTGCGCCATGGTTTCAACGATTTGATACATATTGGTAATCTCGCCTACAGCCAGCGTTTGCTTTAGATTATAAAAATCCAAGCAGGCACCACACGTACTGATCTTCGTTCCTTTTTCCATTAATTGTCGTAGATCCGCCAACGCATTGGATTCCTGATTGGTCAAAAAAGCACCACTGTTGAAAAAAAGCAGCTGTTGCGGCGGCGTATCCAACTCACAAAGGGAATTAAGATAACTTTTGAGTAAAATAGCCCCTAATTCTGGATCCCCTTCACCCATTGTCTTACGTCCGACAGCAATCACAAGTCCCTGCTCCTGAGCTTTTTGATCCACTAGCTTTTTTTCCGTAACAACCAACTGAACATTAAATTGATCCGAAGCCAGTTGTTCCGAGGTAGCTGTCAGATTCAAGCCCAAAGCCATTTTTTTAATATTTTCAACTGCGACGTCGTTATCGACTAAAACCTCAACCACACCACCGGTTTTTTCTAACGTCCGAATCGCTTTTTTAGCTTCAATCACCGGGATCGGACAAGGTTTTCCTATTGCATTGATCTTTATCATGAGTCTTCCTTCCTTCTTAAACAATCAGTATTGCTTGAGCTTCTCTATGACAAACTTCACCGATAATGGCTGCTGCCGGATCATCGACTTGAATGGCTGCCAAGCACTCAGCAGCTTTTTCCGGAGCCACACTAAGCAGCAAGCCACCGGAGGTTTGGGGATCAAACAACAGCTCCTGCATTGCCGGATCAACCGCTGACAGATCAATTTTGCCCTCCAGCGCTTGGCGATTTCTTTGACCAGCAGCTGTCGCTAGAAATTCTGCAGCATATTGATACGCATCTGGCAGCAGCGGCAGTTGATCAGCAGCCAAAACAATCGTGTGTTCATTACCTGCCATCTCGCTGGCATGAACAGCTAAACCAAATCCGGTAACATCAGTACAGGCATGCACAGGAAAGTGAACCATTTTTTCGGCTGCATATTTGTTTAAACGTTCCATTGAACGGATGGCAGCTGCTTCCGCTTCTGGTGAAGCCATTTTTCCACGTACAGCTGACTGGATCAACCCTACTCCTAATGCCTTGGTTAAAATTAGGACATCACCGGTTTTCGGCGTATCATTGCGAATAATCTTTTCTGGAGCAATTTTACCGGTGACGGCTAAGCCATATTTAGGTTCATGATCGTAAATTGAATGACCGCCTGCTAAAGTAGCTCCGGCTTCTTTTAATTTTTCTGAACCGCCGTAAAGGATTTCGGCTAGAAACTGCTTATTCATCTTTTGGGGAAAACAGACTAAATTCAATGCATAAAGCACCGACCCACCCATTGCATAGATGTCACTTAACGCATTGGCACAAGCAATTCGGCCGAAGGTTCTAGGATCCTCTACCATAGGTGAAAAAAAATCTACAGTTGAAATTAATGCGGTATCCTCCGAAATCTGATAGACGGCAGCATCATCAGCTGCATCATAGCCGACCAATAGCTGTTCATCCGTTGCTTGAGGCAGCTCCTGTAAAAAGGCTGCCAGTGCATCCGGTTCAATCTTGGCGCCGCAGCCACCGGAGGTACATTGAGATAAAAAGGTCATGTGTCTTCTCCTTTGCCTAAACTAATGTAGAACATATTTCCTGTAATGCTTGCAATGTATAATCCACTTCTTCCAACGTTGTAAACCAGCCAAAGCTAAAGCGCACTGCTCCTGTATCAAGTGTGTCGGCTGTCTGATGAGCCAAGGGCGCACAATGCAAGCCAGAACGAGTAATGATTTGATAGCGATCGGCCAAAAGCTGCGCCAATTCACCACAACCGATCTTGTCAGAAACGATCGACACAACCGGCACTGATTGTACTGCTTCCTGAGTTCCCAAAATCCGGACTGGCAAAAGCTTTAATCCCGCCAAAAAACGTTCAGTCAGCGTTCGTTCATGCTGCATAATTGTTGCTAAACCGATTGTTTCAATTTGTTCAATACTGGTTTTCAAGCTAAGAATCCCCAAGGTATTCATAGTGCCTGCTTCAAACTTATCCGGTAAACAGCTTGGCTGTTGTAAGGACTGTGACTGACTGCCCGTTCCGCCGGTCAACCAAGGAGCAATCATGGCTTCTAAACCAGTCGCCAAAGCAAAACCACCAATCCCTGTCAAGCCCATCAGGCTTTTGTGACCTGTAAAAGCCAAAATGTCTACTCCCAGATTCTGCATGTCAATCGGTAAAAAACCCGCTGTTTGTGCACTATCCAAAATCGTGATCAGGCCTTGCTGCTTTGCTTGCTGAAAGCACTCTTTAATCGGTAAAATCGTTCCCAGAACATTTGAGGCATGGGTTAAAATAAGGGCTTTTGTCTGTGGCTTTATAGCTGTCGGAATTTGTTCAGGATCAAGCCAGCCAGCCTTGTTGCATGTAAGATAAGTGACTTCAACACCTTGCTTTTCCAACAATGCTAAAGGTCGCGCCACCGCATTATGCTCTAGACTGGATGCTAATACATGATCGCCTGGCTTTAGTAAACCATTTAAAATCATATTCAACGACATAGTCGCATTTGCTGTAAAAATAACATGTGCAGGATCCGGTGCATGAAAAAAACGCGCAATCGTCTGCCGTGCTTCAAAAATCAGCTTTAACTGCGCCAGATCATGGGTTCCGCGATTTAGAGTTAAGTTATTGTTCGTTGTTAAATAATCAGTCAAAGCGACGATCGTAGTCGGAAATTTTTGGTTTGATGTCGCTGCATGATTTAAATAAACGGGCTTTTTCAACCTTTTCACCTGCTTTCCTTCGCTAAAAACACAAGCGCTGGTAATCTTCTACTGTATCAATATCGATTAAACATTCCTCTTGTTCAATCGGAATGGCTCGCCAAGCGTCGGGGTGTCTGTTTCGAACAGCTCTACCGCCGGCCGTTCCTTGAACACTCAACAGTTCAGAACGAAACTGCTTGCCAAAAAAAACGGGACTACTTGGACGACCTGACATTTTAACAGGAAAAACGATGGTTTCACAAGTGTAAGCGGGAAAAAGGGTTTTGATGGTCTCGGGACTCAACAAAGGCTGATCGACCGTCAAGTAAAGGTAGCCATCCCCGGAGGCTGCTTCTGTGCCCAAACGTACGCTGGCACTTTGACCCTGCTCTGCCTGATTATTTAAAACCACCTTGATCCTCTCCGGAACCACCAGTTCTTTGCTATTTTGCGGTGAAATTACCAGAATTGTTTCAAAAAAAGGCAGTTCTTCGGTCAATTGAATCACCCGCTCTAAAAAGGATTGTCCATCGTATTCAAGAAATAATTTGTTGGTCCCCATTCTTGATGAGCAACCAGAAGCCATAATAATCGCGCTAATTTTCAACATTGTCACCGCTCCTTTAGCCTCAAGATAATGAACACCAGCTAAATAAATTGAAGGGTCTGAGACATTGGTATGCCACAGACCCTTTTGCTTGCCTGCTTGTGAATAGTACACACCACAGTTACATTATTTATCTTTTCTTTTTCTGATAGAATGTATTTTCCATCGGCAGAGTTGGTCTTAACTCACCATCCAATGCATAATAAGCCGCAGCTAAGGCAGGAGCTGTTGGAATTGTCGCAAGTTCGCCGACACCCTTAATGCCATAAGCAAGACCGTCATGAATATTTTCTGCTTGAACCAAATGTGTTTCAATTGGCGGCACTTGAGTCGCATTTAATAAGCCTAGTGTAGCATATTTAGCCTTCACATAGCCTTGATCCATCAGGAATTTTTCGGTTAACGCATAGCCCATTCCCATGACGATTCCGCCTTCAATTTGACCCTCAGCCGCTCTTGGATTAACGACTTGACCAACATCATAAGCTGCGACAAATTTCTCGACTTTTCCTTTTTCATCAAGAATCGCGACTTCTGATGCATAGCCGTAACCGGCATGACTGACTGGATTTTGCTTATCATTAATCAGCGGATCAGTCACTGCAGAATATTCTCCATAAAACTCTTGACCTTCTAAATCAGCTAGCGGTCGTCCCATATCCAGTTCATAACGCAGCTTCATGGCCGCTCTTCTTGTTGCTTCTCCTGTGAATAACGACTGTCTAGAGGCTGTTGTTGTACCAGAATCCGGTGTTCGGCGTGTATCAGGCGCTTCCGCCACAATCATTTCAGGTGGTAAATCCAGTGTTTCACAGGCTACTTGCGTTGTCACCGTAGCCATCCCTTGACCGATACAAGCAGCACTCGTCCGTACATGCACTTTTCCATCTTCAACTGAAATAATACAGCGACCAACATCAGGTAAGCCGACACCAATTCCGCTATTTTTAAAGAAGCAGGAAATACCAGCTACATCCGCTTGTTCATAGGCATCTTTTACAGCCAACAAGGTTTCTTTCAAGGCAGCATTTTTAGAAACAATTTGCCCGTTTGGTAGAGCATCTCCCGGAGCTACAGCATTCTTATAACGAATCTCCCACTGGGAAAGCCCTACCTTTTCAGCTAAGAGATTTAAATTGCTTTCAATGGCAAAGGAGGTTTGACAAACACCAAACCCGCGAAAGGCCCCAGCCGGCGGATTATTCGTATAAACCGCAAAGCCTTCAACATCAATATGCTGATATTTATAAGGACCGGCAGCATGGGTACATGCCCGCTGCAGCACTGGTCCGCCCAGAGAAGCATACGCACCAGTATCGGCATAAATGACAGCCTTCATCGCTGTTAAGTTTCCTTCTTCATCACAGCCAGTTGTAAAGTCCATTTCCATTCCATGACGTTTGGGATGAATCATCAAGCTTTCTTGACGACTAAGTAAAACCTTGACTGGCTTTTGCAAACACCAAGCCGCCAATGAAGCATGGTGCTGAACACTCATATCTTCTTTGCCGCCAAAGCCGCCGCCGACCAATTTTGCCTGAACATGAACCTTGTCTTTTTCTACACCCAGCATGCGCGCAACTTCGCGTTGTTCATCGTAAATACTTTGACCGGCACTATAAAGAAGAATACCATCCTCACCTTCCGGCATTGCAATCGCGCATTCCGGTTCCATAAATGCATGCTCGTTAATTGGAACAGAATAATGCTGTGTCACCACATACTTTGAGGCGGCCAATTGTTCATCAGCATTGCCGCGAATTAAGTGTTCGTGAGATAAGATATTGCCTTTTTCGTGAATCAACGGGGCATCCTCCGCCAAAGCTTGTTCGCAGGTAACCATTGGCGTTAATTCTTCGTAAGCAACTTCAACTAATTCCTTAATTTCTTCCAAAGATTCTTTATTTTTAGCAACGACTAACGCAATTGCATCGCCGACATAACGGGTGATTCCGCCTTCTGGAATCATGACATCCCAATCAGAAATAAATTCCAAGTGTCCAATTTTATTATTCCCCGGTACATCCTTAGAAGTTAAAACGCTTTCACAATCTGGATGAGCGAGGGCCTTTTCAATGTTGATAGATAAAACCTTCGCACGCGGATAGGCACTTCTGACCGCTGAAGCATGCAACATGCCATCAACAGTGATATCATCAACATAAAGCCCAGTTCCCAGGGTCTTTTCAACTGCATCCACACGTTTGAAATCATCCCCCAGCTTGGCGCTTGATTTTTCTTCGGGAATCTCTAAATTTTCACGGAAGAATTTAGCGGCCAGCTGAATCGCTTCTATAATCTTGACATAGCCGGTGCATCGGCAAATATTGCCGCGAATGGCTTTGCGAACTTCTTCATCGCTGGGTTCTTCCTTTTTCATCAGTAAGCCATGAGCGGAAATAACGATTCCCGGAATACAGTAGCCGCACTGGACTGCACCTGCTTTAGCAAAAGCATATGCATAAACATCTTTTTGTCGCTGATCCAAGCCTTCAATGGTTAAAACTTCTTTGCCGTTCACTTTTTCCAAATTAAATAAGCACGCTTTGGAAACCCTTCCATTTATCAGCACCGAACAAGCGCCACACGAGCCTTGATTACAGCCGTCCTTGGTTCCGGTCAAGTGCAAATCTTCACGAAGGAAATCCATCAACTTCTTATTTGTGTCGCAGTGTTCCTCTTTGCCATTTACCACTAATGAATACATTATAAAATACACCCCTGACATTATTATATGATCGAGTTAATTATAACATATTTTTAGGCAATAAAAATATTTTTTAGGGCAAATTTTTAAAAAGTTCCTTTGGCTCTTTCTTCGTCATTTTCAAGGCATCCGTTTCTGATCAGCCACATTCCATAAAAGCCAGCCATATGTGATTTTTTCTGTACTTGTCCAGTGACCCGTCGGAAACTGTTCCGCTAAATAATTAGAGACCTGTATCGTTTGTTCTGGCCGACAATTTTTTCCAAAAAGAGCTTGGGCGTATTCATTCACCGTTTCTTCTGTCAGGAATTGCTCTTTTTGTCTGGTTTGATGATGATAATAGGTTTCGGGTAAAAAACCTCTTAAAAGCAGCAGATTAAACAGCGCATAAAAATATTGAGTGTCAGACTTTTTCGCTAATTTGTCCTGAAAGTGATTTGTTAGTGTTTCTAGTAATGAATCTTGTTTGGATAAGATACAGCTGGTAAAACAATAGCTTTTACTGGCCGCCATTAATTTTTCCAGCAAGCCGGGCATTCGTATGGCCGGGGTCATCGAGCAAAACACCAGATCGTATCTCTTTTTCCAGCCAAGCTGAGCAAGATCCGCCGTACGAAAATCGCATAATGTAAACGTCACATTTGAACAACTACGTGCTTCACAATATTGTCGACCGAAAGACAGCATAGCTTCAGAAAAGTCTGCGGCAGTAACGGAGTGAGCCGTTTGCGCAAACTTAAAAGCGAACTGGGCTGGCCCACAGCCCAAGTCCAGACATTCCGTCTTTTCATTTAATACGCCCCGTTGCTGCAGATAATTGGTAGTTGCTGTAACCCGCTCCTGCATTAATTGAAAGCTTTGATCCTGCTTTTGAATAATGTCTGCCCACTCCGGCGCTTTTTCATTCCAAAACTGTTTTTCGTGAACAATGCTTGCTGCGCTGTGTTTTTCCCATAAAGATAAGTAGTGATCGTACTCTTTTTGATTGTTCATCAACACTAGCTCCTTTATTTATTTGCGCGAGCCTCGATTAATTTACCGACAATACTGATGGCAATTTCTGCCGGTGTTTCTGTAGGAATCGGCAAGCCAATCGGCATATCCACCGAAGCGATCTCAGTAGCAGAAAAACCTTGTTCCATCAGCTTTTTCTTATGCAACGTAACCTTGTGCTCACTGCCGACTACGCCAAGGTAATAATGCGGCGCTCGAATCAGCTGTTCCTCCAACGCATAATCAAAGGAATGTCCACGAGTCACCACAATCCCGTAGTCGTTTTCAGTGAAAGGGATGGTTTTAGTCACCTCATGAAAATCAGTGAGAATCAACTCATCTGCTAAAGGAAAGAGCTCTTTGGTCAAAAACTCCTGACGATCTTCAACAACCACACAATAAAAATCTACTGACTTTAGAATCGGTACCAAAGCTTGACCAACATGACCACCGCCAAAGACATAGACCTTACCTGGCGTTAGAATCGGTTCGATATAATAATGCATTTGATCCTTTTGATATTTTTGAATTTGGTTGGTAAATAAGGTTTCCGGCAGCTCTTCGCTTAAGCCAATCAAGCCTTCTTGACTATAGAAGCCGAGGCTGCTGTTGTGCTCTTCATCGTAGGTACAGATTAGCCAGCCAGCTTGATTTTTTTTAAAGCAGGTCATTGCCGCCTGATTGATTTGCTCCAAAAGTGGCGCCGATTTCCCTGAAATAAATTGAAATAAAATTTCTGTATTGCCGCCGCAGATCATGCCGATATCATCTGTTTTATTTGGTGCTAATATGAATTTTTTTAGTACCGGCTGATGATGCTCCAAAACCTTTGCGGCTAGCTGTTCTGACTGAAACTCTACAGCGCCACCGCCAATTGTTCCGCAGATACGACCTTCCTTACCTATCAACATATGTGCGCCTTCCGCTCGCGGTGTAGATCCTGAACTGGTGACAACTGTTACTAAAACGGTATCCTTATTTTGATCGAAAGCAGCTTTTAACGCTTGAAAAAATTCCTTCATTTTTCTCCTCCATTTTTTCCTGTGACGTTCTGTGTTCAACTTGCCCTAGTCGGCATTCTGCAAAATCTGGTTGATTTGTTCATCCGTTACAGACGAATGATAAAACAGTTGGTAAAACTCTTTTATTTCATCTGCGATTTTCAACTTATACTGTTCTGGATATAGTAGCTCTCCCAACCATTGAATTCCTATAAAGCGATTCACTGACGGCGGAAAGCCCATAAAATTGTAAGGCTCAGTCGGCACTTGATATACGTGTCCTTTTTTAACGGCCGTCAACTCTTGCCAAGAGGAATCAGTAGTAATTAGCTGATAAACATCAGCGGAATCTGCTAAAATATAATCCGGCTGCCATTGAATTAATTGTTCAAGAGAAACAACTGTTCCACCGCCTTGCGAGGCTGCTTCCATACCAGTTACAGCATTTTTGGCACCTACTTCGTCAATGACCTGTGCATGAAAAGAACCTTCACTATTGGTATTCAGTCCTGCTTTTCCTGATGCATAATAGACGGATTTTTGATCTGCTTCTTTGATTGCGCTACGAGCTTTTTGGGCTTGATCAATGACTTTTTGACAATAATCGGCCAGTTGCTCTGTTTCTGTTTTATTTCCCAACAGATCTCCCAACATAGTATAAGCTTCAGGCATATTTTCTAAATTGGCCTCAATAAAAACTGTGGGAATCTCCATTTGTTCCTGTAGTTTGTCCATGTCTTCCTTAACAGTCTTTTTTGCTTCACCAATATCAATAATCACATCCGGCTGCGCAGCGCTCAAAGCTTCCATATTTAACGACGCATTTTTCCCATAAAATTGACCAAATTCAGGTAACTTTTGATATTTTTCCGGGATATATTCTTTAGCACTTTCACTAAACGGACCCGCTAACCCAACTAATTGATCCGGCGAGCTTGTATATAAGACCATTTGTGCCAGGGAACCGGACGGAGCAATTTTGGTAATCGTCTTTGGAACCTGTACTTTACGTCCGGCAGAATCAACAAAGGTACGAGTTGCTGTTTGTCCTTTTTCAGTACTTTGCTGTACTTCAGAACGATCGGTAGAATGATTCGCAGTATTTTTGTTTGTAGCAGAACAGCCGGCTGTTGCCAGCAATAGTATACTTAAAGCTCCTAACCAAATTTGTCTTTTTTTCATTTCTCATCCTTCTTTCCTTAAACATGCGATTTAGCTCTCCATTGTTTTATTTTTAGGAACACAAACCAGTTGCCTACTGGCAGCCAACACGCCCACCTCAATCGGTACCTGATACATTTCAGCCAAGACTTCACTGGTTAAAATAGTAGCGGGTGTACCGCTCAAAGTAAGCTTTCCTTCTTGTAAAATCAACACATGATCACCATACTGCAAGGCATGATTTGGGTCATGCGTCGCTTGAATGATCAAAAAGCCTTCCTGAGTTAATTTTTTAATCATTTCAAGCACAATAATCTGGTTCCCATAATCTAAATTCGCACAGGGTTCATCCATAATAATAATTTTGCTTTGCTGAGCCACTGAACGGGCTATGATGACCAGTTGCTGTTCACCACCGCTGATCTCAGAAAATAACTCCTCTTTTAAATAGCGAATATCCAGAAGATCTAATGCCGCTTCAGCCAGCTCATATTCCTTTTTTCCCGGCTGTTGATAGCTTTTAAGCCGAGCCGTTGTACCCATTAAAATCATTTCAAATACCGTAAAGTGAAAGACGCCTTTTTGCTTTTGAGGAATATACGCGATTTGCTGCGCTAGTTCTTGCTTGGAATAGGTGGTAAGTAATCGTTCATTAAGATAAATTTCACCAGAACGCAGAGGCAATAATCCCAACAAGCTTTTAAACAGCGTACTTTTCCCTACACCGTTTTTGCCTAAAAGACAAACCGACTGTCCGGCAAACAGCTCAAAGGAAACATCGTTGAGAATCGTTCTTTTTTTATAGGCAATATCTGCTTGCATTACTTTTAACATCCTGCTGCCTCCTGTTTTTTATTCCGTCCGACTATTTTTGGCAATCAAAAAGATAAAAATCGGTGCACCGATAAATGAAGTTAAAATCCCAATTGGAATTTCACTCGTCGTCATTAGTCGGGCAAAGTCATCTACCACCAACAAAAACGTACTTCCTAAAATAGCCGTTAACGGCAGACTGTAGCGATTATCTGTTCCAACTAGCAATCGCGCAAAATGAGGTACAATCAGACCCACCCAGCCGATTAAACCACTGACTGATACGGCTGCTGCCGTTATTAGAGTGGCCGCAATAATTAAAATAATTCTCAGCCGGCGACTGTTCACGCCTAAACTGGCTGCCTCTTCTTCACCTAAAGAAATAACATTCAAACGCCAGCGCAAAACAAGAATAGGAATCATACCGATTAGGATTAACGGCGCTGCAAAGAGAACATTTTGTTCTTTGATTCCCGACAGACTTCCCATCAGCCAATAAGTAATGGCCGGCAATGTATTGGTCGGGTCGCCAACTAATTTCAAAAAAGAAACAGCTGCAGAAAACAGTGAACCGATCATCATCCCAATTAAGATCAAATTCAACACAGAACGTGAACCTAAAAAATGATTGAACAACAAAACCGCACCAACTGCCAACAACCCAAAGCCAAAAGATAACCCAATCACGTGTTCGTAGGCCATTGAAAAAAACAAGCCGATCGCGGCTCCGAACGCCGCACCTTGAGAAGCACCTAAAATATCCTGTGAGATCATAGGGTTTTGAAAAAGCGCCTGATAGGCCGCTCCGGCTACAGAAATCCCAGCGCCAATCACCACGGCCATAATAATTCTAGGAAAACGAATCTTGAACAAAATAGTCTCTACCTGACTATTCGTATTTTCCGCAATTGGCATCACTTTATTCAACATAGCTTGCCAAAATTCAGTAAATGGAATAGGAAATTTACCTAAGAAAAAGGAAACAGCCATGACAAGAAAAAATACACACAGGCTCCCTATAATAATAAGTCGTTTCCGTGTGATGCGTTCATTGCTTTTCATTGGCTTCACTCCTATGCTTCCTCTTTTTGTTCTTCCTGCTCCTACGATAAAAAATCTTCGCCGAAAATCTCTTCAAAATACTGATTGGTCGCCTGATACGTTTTCTTTTGAAAGAGAAGAAATTTAGTAATCATCCGTTCTCCGTCGCTGGTCACTTTAGAACCGCCGCCGTTACTGCCGCCGACATTGCGAATAATTAAAGGGTAGCCCAGTTCTTTTTCAGCATAATGAATGATTCGCCACGCTTTGTTATAAGACATTTTCATTTCTTTAGCTGCGGTATTCAATGAGCCTGTCCGTTTGATTCGTTGTAACAGCTCGACTACACCCGGTCCAAAAAAAGGCTTGGTTTTTCGTAATTTTAAATTTAAAGTATAATCAACGACAAGTTTATCACTCACTCGATTCCCTCCTTTAAAAAGAACCTTTTAATCCGCTTCGTTGTTCCTAGAATAGATAACGATGGTAAAAAAATTATTGCTTTAAAAAAGCCTGTAATTGTTCTTCGATCATAGAATAATTGTCTTTTGTTAATTCCAGAATTTGTCCATCTTCTTCCAGTCGTGCTCTTAGCAAAGCTCTTTGCTTTTCTATGGTTAATCCTCTAGCCATATGTGCCTTTTGATAACGATAATTTTTTTCAGATTTAAACACGCCGACAATTTTTATCGGTCGTTTTAACGTTTGTAGCAGCTCTTGTGTGAATATTGGGACCAATAGCTCAATTCCGCCGATTTCATCTAAAAGCAGCAAATCACAGGCTGCTGTCTGGGCTGCTTTTAACAACGTACAGCCGTAATTTTCAAAGACCGCTAAGTTTCTGCTGCGTTTTCCGTCTATTTCTTTAATAAACCATTGATCCATTTCCACAAGAGACCGATCTCCCTGCAGCTCACATGCCGATCGAAGCTCAAAGCCTTTAACCGTTCCTTCACTAATGTTTCGTTTCACGTAAAAACCGCTGACTGTCAATCCGGCATCGCGAATACATTGTTGCAACAACGTTGATTTGCCGCCGAAGCGATCTCCTTCAAGAAAAAAATGAGTCATTTTTTAAGCTCCTTTTTGACTAAAGTAATGAGCAAAATCAAGACAGAAGCAGTAATTTCAACGAATGAAACTTCTGTCTTGATCTGCTGTCTCACCTTCAAAGCTTCAACAGCTTATTCTAACGCCACTTGCTTTTCCTCTTTTAAAACAACATTTAAAATCACAGCCACAATCGTGGTTAGAATCACTTCAGAATTACCAAAAATAGTGGTAACCCATGAAGGAAAACCGCTTAAACTTCCTGTAGAAAGCGTAACGCCAATCCCAAAAGCCAAGGCAATACCGACCACGCCAGTATTTCTAGGTGTTAACTTTTGCGAAGAAATCATGCGAATCCCCGTCATCGAAATAGAAGCAAATACTGAAATCGTCGCTCCGCCAATGACTGCATATGGTATAGTCGTCAAAATAGAAGCAACCTTAGGCACAAAGCCTGCGACTAATAAAATTGCTGATGCAAACACCATCACGTACTTATTAATCACTCGAGTCACAGTGACCAAACCCACGTTTTGACCAAAAGTTGCCACTGGTACTGAACCAAAGAAGCTACCGATCATGTTCGAGAAACCGCTTCCTAAAATCCCTCCAGAAAGCTCTTCATCCGTCGGCTCGCGATCCATTGCGCCAACTGTAGTTGCAGTAAATTGACCGATCGCCTGTACCGCATCAACAACAAACATGACCATTAACGTTAAAATAGGCACAATCTGAAAATCCAAGCCAAAGTAAAACGGCTTGATAACCTGAAACACAGAAGCTTCCTTCACCGCAGTAAAGTCAACCATCCCTAATAACAATGAAACAATATAACCGATAACCATCCCATTTAAGATAGAAGATAGTTTTAAAAAGCCTTTAGAGAAATAATTAAAATAAAAAACGACTGCGAATGTTAGTAAAGCAACCAGCCAATTTTTGGCGGAACCAAAATCAGAGTTGCCGGCACCGCCAGCCATATACTTAATCGCTACCGGGAACAACGACAAGCCAATACTTAAGATAACTGTACCAGTAACCAGCGGTGGAAACAAGACTCTAATTTTTTTTATAAATAAACCGACTAAAATAACTAAGAAACTTCCAACCAGTTGGGCACCAAAAATAGCAGCAATACCAAAATCACCGCCGATCGCAATTAAAATCGGTACATATGCAAAACTGGCGCCCATCATTACCGGCAGTCTTGAACCAACTTTGCCAAAAATTGGAAAGAGCTGGATCATCGTTGCGACGGCCGAAAAAATCAATGACGTTTGAATCATAATCGTGGTATCACCAGAGCTAAGATTACAAACTTTCGCAATCATTATACCGGGTGTCACGATTCCTACGACAGCTGCGACTACGTGCTGCAAGCCCATCGGGACAGCTTCTTTGATGGACAGCTTCGCATCGTAGTCAAACAATGCTTTTTCTTCTTTTTCACTCATAAGCTAGTTTCCTTCTTTCTCTTTTAAAAAGGACTGCACTTACCCGAGTATTCTATTTCGCAACCCTTTTTTTGGACCATCATTGCCAGTATTAATTCTTGACTGCGATTGCTTCAACTTCAAAAAGACCATCTTTCGGTAATTTAGCGACCTCCACACAGGAACGTGCCGGTAACGTTTTTGAAAAGTATTTTCCATAAATTTCATTAATTTTTCCGAAATCAGACATATTTTGTAAAAAGACAGTGGTTTTAACGACATGATCATATGTCATCCCTGTTTCTTTTAAGATTGCTCCTAAGTTGATCAATGCTTGTTCTGCTTGTTGCTCAACCGTTTCTTTCATTTCGCCGGACACTGGATCTAATCCCAGCTGTCCTGAAATATATTGTGTTTGTCCAGCTAACACAGAATGTGAATATGGACCTACTGCTGCTGGTGCATTTTTAGAATTAACCATTTGATTAGTCATTCTGCTTCACTCCTATTCCTGCTTTTATTGTTCTATGATTGTTCCCGTTTTTCCAACAATACCGTCTTTCGCTTTTTCAAGCAACGTGATTAACGTTTTGCGGCCTGGTTTTGATTCCGCAAATTGAATGGCAGCTTGTACTTTCGGCAGCATTGAACCGGGAGCAAATTGGCCTTCTTCCGCGTATTGCTTCATTTCAGCCGTTGTTACGTTCGTTAATTCTTTTTGCGAAGGTTTACCGAAATCAATGCAAACTTTTTCAACTGCAGTCAAAATAATTAGTAAATCGGCATCCACCATTTCTGCCAATAATTCACTACAGAAATCTTTATCAATCACTGCTGGAATACCGCTAAGATGGTTGTCTTCTTTCACAACGGGAATCCCACCGCCGCCGCAAGCAATAACTGTCTGACCTGCATTAACCAAAGAAGTAATTGTTTCAATTTCAATGATTTCTTTTGGCTTCGGAGAAGCGACGACTTGACGATAACCTCTACCTGAATCCTCTACTACAGTAACTTGTTTTTCTTTTACTAGCTGATCGGCTTCTTCTTTACTCATAAAGCGACCAATCGGTTTTGCTGGATTATCAAAAGCCGGATCTTTTGGATCAACAGCCACTTGAGTAATAACAGTGCCTACCGGTTGATTTAGCTTACGGCTTAGTAATTCTTCACGTAATGCATTTTGTAAATCATAACCAATATAGCTTTGACTCATTGCAACACAAACAGATAACGGTACTGTTGGATATTTATCCGGTGCGCTTAAAGAAAGTTCTTCCATTGCTAATTGAATCATTCCGACTTGCGGACCGTTTCCATGAGACAAAATAACTTCATATCCTGCTTCAATTAAATCTGCGATTGCCATTGACGTTTCTTTGACAGCAGTCATTTGTTCTGTTAAATTTCCGCCCAACGCATTTCCACCAAGAGCGACTACTACTCGTTTTACCATATAGTTATTCACCTCATCTAGACTTAAAATCATTTTATTAATAAGCAAGATACTTTTTCTTCAATAAATCATCAATGACTGCCAAGGAAAAACGAAATCGTGCATGAAGTTGGGAGAGCCTGTAAGCGGCAGGCTCAGTTGATTTCGGTTTTCTTTGGCATTAGTATATTAATGGACTTGGAAAGGTCTTATTATTACTTCAAAAGAGAACAACTTGTTTATACTTCTTATCACTGAAAGAAAAAGTATCTCACTTCATGCCAAACTTTGAGAACTGCTTATTTTACGTGTCTTGGTGCTGCTTTTTGTTCAAGATCTTTTAAAGTAGCCTGTGGGCTTTTCACTTTGCTTAAGAAGATCATTGCAGCAATAATATATGGTTTGTAGCTCGCTTCTTTATAAAGCTCTACGCGGTAGCGGTCAAAGACAGATGCTGCCACTTCGCCTTCTTCACAGCTTACGCCAGTGATGTCGGCTGGTAAGCAGTGCATGTACAATGCTTTACCGTCTTTGGTTGTTTTCATTAATTCTTCTGTACATTCCCAATCTTTATGTTTCGTATTTTGGGCAAGTAATTCTTTTTCAAGTGCGTCAATACCGGCTTGGTCGCCTTCACCGTATAATTGCGTACGTTTTTCCATCGCTGCAAATGGTGCCCAGCTCTTCGGATAAACAACATCTGCATCTTTAAAGGCTTCTGCCATACTATTTGTTTTCGTAAATGAGCCGCCTGCTTCAGCAGCGTTTTTCTTCGCTACTTCTTCAACTTCCGGCATAATTTCATAACCTTCCGGATGAGCTAAGACGACATCCATGCCCAAACGAGTCATTAAGCCAACGATTCCTTGCGGTACAGATAACGGTTTGCCGTAAGATGGCGAATACGCCCAAGTCATCGCTACTTTTTTCCCTTTAAGATTTTCAACGCCACCGAATTCGTGGATCAAATGCAGTGCATCTGCCATCGCTTGTGTTGGGTGATCGATGTCACATTGTAGGTTAACCAAGGTTGGACGTTGTTCTAAAACGCCGTCTTTATGTCCTTCTTGCACAGATTCTGAAACTTCGTGCATGTAGGCATTTCCTTTGCCGATATACATATCATCACGAATACCGATGATATCTGCCATGAAGGAAATCATGTTGGCTGTTTCACGAACTGTTTCTCCGTGAGATATTTGACTTTTTCCTTCGTCTAAATCCTGTACTTCAAGGCCTAACAGGTTACAAGCAGAGGCAAAGCTAAAGCGTGTTCTTGTTGAATTATCGCGGAATAAAGAAATGCCTAAGCCACTGTCAAAGATTTTTGTTGAAATATTATTTTCACGTAAATAACGCAATGCATCAGCTACTGTAAAGACGGCTTCCAATTCATCACGCGTTTTTTCCCAAGTTAAGAAAAAGTCGTTTTCATACATTTTGTCAAATTCTAATTTGTCCAATTTTTCAATATACTCTTTAAACGTTTCCATGTCATTTCTCCCTTATATGTGTTTTAGCGAAGCGGTTGCCCTAATGTCCTTTACCCAGTAGGACAACCGTTCGTTTTGCCTATTTTTTATGAATTAATTATTTTCGCAGTACACGCTTGGCAATGCTGCATATACAGCGGCACAGCGAACTAAATCGTCTTTCCAAGTTTTTTCGTTTGGCGCATGCGCTTGTGCTTCTGCCCCAGGTCCAAAACCAATACAAGGAATACCGTTACGTCCCATGATTGACACCCCGTTTGTTGAGAAGGTCCATTTGTCTAACAATGGACGAGCTTTACGCATTTCGATCGTTTCTGCAGAGCCTTCACGTTCTTCACCGTAAAGATTTCTGTGCGTTTCCATTAATGCTTTTGTCACATCGTGTTCTTCTGGAATAACCCAAGTTGGGAAGTAGCATTCGATTGGATAAGTTAAGCCAGTGTATGACGGACGATCATAGTTGTACATTGAAACAACCACGTCATCACCATATTTTTTCACAGCTGGTAATTGGCGAATTTCTTCTAAACAGCTTTCCCAAGTTTCGCCAGCTGTCATCCGACGGTCTAGAGAAACCGTACAGCCATCTGCTACTGCACAACGACTTGGAGATGAGTGGAAAATTTGAGAAGCCGTTACCGTACCGCGGCCTAAGAAGCGTGCTTCTTTCCATTCTGGGTTGTATTTTGGATCAAGCATGCGTACAAGTCCTTTAATGGCCGTACTTTCAGTATCTCCGTTGTTGTTTAATGCACGTACATCCTGTAAAATGTCCGCCATTTTGTAAATAGCATTGTCCCCACGTTCCGGT
Source organism: Enterococcus sp. UD-01 (assembly GCF_044909655.1). Lineage (NCBI taxonomy): Bacteria > Bacillati > Bacillota > Bacilli > Lactobacillales > Enterococcaceae > Enterococcus > Enterococcus sp. UD-01. Next base: position 63,527 of record NZ_JBIYEU010000010.1, read on the forward strand.
GCAGAGCCGTGACAAGAAACACCTTTCACTTCAACTTTGATTTCCATCCGTCCACGTTGACCACGATAAATCCCGCCATCTGTCGGTTCAGTAGAAACGACAAATTCAGGACGAATCTTATCTTCTTGAATAATATATTGCCAGCATAAACCGTCACAATCTTCTTCTTGAACCGTAACTGTTACTAAAGCTGTATATTTTTCAGAAAGTAAACCTAAGTCTTTCATGATTTTTGCGCCGTAAATTGCTGAAACAATTCCGCCTTCTTGGTCAGAAGTTCCGCGGCCGCCGATTTCTGAATCTGTTTCATAGCCATCATACGGATCGAATTTCCAGTTGCTCATTTCGCCGATACCAACTGTATCCATATGGCCGTCAAAGGCGATTAATTTTTTACCAGTTCCCATATAACCCAGCAAGTTTCCTTGCGGATCAACTTCGATTTTATCAAAGCCTAATTTTTCCATTTCAGCTTTTGCACGATCCATTTTTGCGCCTTCTTCAGCACTTTCCCCAGGAATTTTGACTAAGTCGCGCAAGAACTTGACCATGTCTTCTCTGTAACCTTCTGCTGCTGTGTTAATTGCTTTAAAATCCATTTACCATTACCCCCATAAGATTTTTTTATAATTATCTGGATCCGTATCGCCCTCAGTTGAGAACATTAATACTTTTGACTCTTTATCCAGTTTTAAAGCATCGCGTAATTCTTTGTATTCCGAATCCTGCATGACTGTAGCAACTAAGCCCATTGCAACAGCACCTGATTCACCTGAAATCACCTGTGGATCTCCTTTTAACGGAGCGCCCAGCATTCTCATACCTTTTTCTGAAACCCAATCCGGCGCAGAAACAAAGAATGAAGTATGATTTTCTAAAATATCAAAGGAAATCGTGTTCGGTTCTCCACAGGCTAAGCCTGCCATAATAGTTTGTAAATCGCCTTCAACAAAGCGAATTTTGCCGTCTTTTTCAATCGCTGATTGATACAAGCAGTCCGCTGCCTGCGCTTCTACAACCACCATTGTCGGTGGATTATCCGGATAGAGATTTGCAAAATACCCGACAACCGCACCGGCTAAGCTACCTACACCAGCCTGTACAAAGACGTGTGTCGGACGTTCAACGCCCGCTTCTTTTAATTGTTGGGATGCTTCCAAAGCCATTGTGCCGTAGCCCTGCATGATCCAAGTCGGGATTTTTTCATAGCCGTCCCAAGCGGTATCTTGTACCATGACGCCATTTTCTGTTTCTTCGGCCATTTTATTCGCCATCCGTACACATTCGTCATAATTGACCTCTTCGATCGTAACTTTAGCGCCTTCTTTTTCGATATTTTCTTTTCTCGTTTGTGTAGAGCCTTTCGGCATCAATACAACGGCTTTTTGGCCAAGCTTATTCGCAGCCCAAGCTACTCCACGACCATGATTACCATCGGTTGCAGTGAAGAAGGTTGCTTGACCGAATTCTTTGCGAAGCTCGTCTGAGGTTAACACGTCATACGTTAATTCAGACACATCCTTGCCAAGCTTTTCGGCAATGTAATTTGCCATGGCGAAGGAACCGCCCAGCACTTTAAAGGCATTTAGCCCAAAGCGATAAGATTCATCTTTGACATAGAAGTCATTCAGTCCTAAATAATCAGCCAGCTCGTTTAATTCAGCTAAAGGTGTTTGACTGTATTGAGGAAAACTGCGGTGAAAAGCCAAGGCTTTTTCAATTGCATCCTTTGACATCAGTGATAGATACTGATCGTCGGTTTTAGGCATTTCATTTGCCGTCCATTTTATTTTTTCCAAGAAATTTTTCCCTCCATCTTATTTATTTAAATCAACACAGGTTGATTGATTCCATTCTTACTAGTGAAGCGTGCGGAAAATAAATTGCCCTTGTTTTGCGGCAAGCATTTTACCTTGTTCAGCAACCTTTTGTCCGCGGAGATAAACTGCTTTGGCGCTGCCCTTGGTTTGAAAGCCTTCAAACGGAGTATAATCCACATTTTGTAGCTGAGTGGCAGCCGCAATGACTCCTGTTGTTTTAGGATCCCAAACGACAATATCTGCATCGCTGCCCGGCTGAATCACACCCTTTTGCGGATATAAAGCAAATTGCTTAGCGATATCTTCCGACAATAGGCCAACCATTCTTTCTAGGCTGATTTTGCCAGTTGCTACACCAGCGGTATAAATCAATTCTGGCCGTGATTCAACGCCCGGCATGCCATTTGGTATTTTACTGAAGTCAGCTTTGCCGACTGTTTTCTGTCCATCAAAGTTAAAGCTGCAGTGATCTGTGGAAATTGTATTCACGCTGCCGTCTATGACACCTTCCCACAAAACTGCCTGGTCCTCCAAACTTCGTAACGGTGGTGAACACACGTATTTGGCTCCTTCAAAGTTTGGACTATCATACAAATGGTCATCCAAAACTAAATACTGCGGACATGTTTCTACATAGACCTTTTGCCCTCGTGCTCTGGCACGTTTTACTGCCGCTAACGAACGGCTTGTGCTTAAATGAACAATATTGACGGGCAAATCAGCCAAATCCGCAATCATTAAGTAGCGTTCTACAGCCTCAGCTTCAACCGAAGCAGGTCTGGATAACGGATGATAATGCGGGCTGAGTTTCTTTTCAGCAATAAATTTAGCAACCATTTCATTGACCAGATCGCCATTCTCACAGTGAATTCCCAGCATAGCCCCATATTTTTTAAATTCCAGCATAGCTTCAAAAATTTCAGCATCCTTAGTTCTTAGATTGTCGTAGGCCATATACATTTTGAATGAGGTAATGCCAGCAGCAATCATTTCTTTAATTTCAGCTTTAATGTCCGCATTCCATTCAATTAATGACATATGATAAGTGTAGTCACAGGAGCTTTTTCCTGCAGCCAGTTGATTCCACGTTTCAAGGCACTCTTTTAGCGAGCCGCCTTTATTTGGTGTAGCCATATCAATAATCGTGGTTGTTCCTTTGGCAACTGCTGCTTGGCTACCGGTCGTGAAATTATCCGCAGTCCCCAATGAGCCTTTACCGTTATTTAATTCCAAATGAGTGTGGGCATCGATGAAGCCCGGCAGCAAATAGCAGCCGGCTACATCTTCTACCACAGAATCTTTTATAGCTAAATCCGCACCCATTTCTATGATTTTTTCGCCATCCAGCCGCACATCCAGCTGCCGACGATTATAGGCAGAAACAACCGTTCCACCTTTTAAAAGAATAGACATCTTACTAACCTCCTTTTACATCAGAAGTTGTCTGTAGACGGATTTACGCTTGCATGCAATAACTGTATTCTTCAATCATGGTGTCCATCAACGCGATTAAATCAGCTGGAACCGGCGCGTTAGGATCCGTTAACTGAATTGTTGAAACATTGTTCCACAAACGAACCAGGCAACGTTTTTCTCTAGGATCGATGACATAGAAGCCTGAATTTGTGCTGTCTTCAAAATCAGCTTCTGAGTTAAATAATGTAAACTTGTCTTTGTAAGGAGCACTTGAATATGGGCAGAAGGTTTCACAGTTGCCGCATTCATTACACATGCGATCGACATGGACAATCTGTGGTGCCCCATTCACTGTTACAACAATGTTGGCTCTGTTTGGACAGACATCCATACAAGATTCACAAACGGTTGAGCATTCAAGACAGTTTTCAGGCTGTCCGCAGCGCGCTTCATCAGTTTGTAGAAGACCGCGTTTGTCTCTTACTAAAGCGACATTGTCATTTAAATTGGTTAATTCATAGTGTTTATTGTGAACATGACAGATATTGTTAGCTGCTTTGGTTGCATCCGCAATTGCTTCAACAATCGTCGCCGGTCCTAAATTTGCATCGCCGATCACATAAACATCCTTTAAATTGGTTTCCAATGTCGTTGGATTAGAGACGACTTTGCCGTATTGATCTGTTTGAATGCCAATTGATTGATAGAACTCGGTATCTACCTTTTCACCAACTGCTGCAATAACTGTATCAGCGGGAACTTCTTTGAATTCACCAGTTCCTACTGGCTTACGGCGACCAGACGCATCACGGTTGCCTAAACGCATCACTTCGCAGGTCAGGAAATTATTTTCCAGCTTGATTGGCGCTAATAATTCTAAAAATTCTACGCCATCTTCTAATGCTAAATACAATTCTTCTTCATCTGCCGGCATATTGCGTTTATCACGGCGATAAACCACAGATACTTTTTTCACACCCGGCAAGGTCGTTGCTGCTCTGGCGCAATCCATCGCTGTGTTTCCGCCGCCCACAACGACGATTTGTTCTCCGTATGGATTAATTGAAGGATCTTCACGATTGGCTTTTAAGAATTCCAAAGAATTCAATGCTTTTCCAGCTTCCAAGCGTAATTGACCATGCTTCCAGGCACCAATCGCGTAGATCACATTGGTGTAGCCCTGCGCACGCAGCTCTTCCAAGCTTGGTGCAGCTTGACCTGTTTTGAATTCTGCGCCCATGAACTTCGCCATATCTACATCGTTTTGGACTGATTTCATTGAGATTCTGAATTCCGGTACGATTTGGCTGCAGACGCCTCCGACTGTATCAGCTTTTTCAAAAACGGTTACCGGCATGCCCTCTCTAGCTAGTAAATAGCCAGCTGAAATTCCGGCTGGTCCACCGCCGACAACTGCTGTTTTAGGTGCATTCTCTTTGCGGACTGGTTTTTCCATTGTTGCCATTAATTCTTCGTAAGCATGCTCAGCAGCTTCCAGCTTCACTTCACGAATATGAATCGAGCTTTCGTAAAATTGCCGCGTACACTTGGTCATACAAGGATGCGCACAAATTGTGCCTGTAATAAACGGCAATGGATTTTTGTCTACAATCACTTTTAAGGCGTCCAGATGCTTGCCTTCACTCACATAACGCAGATAAGCCGGCACATCTTGGTGAATAGGACAACCGCCGTCTCCGCGGCAAGGCGCTGTATAACAATCAATAAAAGGCACTTTGGTGCGTAATTTAGAGCTTTGCGGTAGCTTAATGGATTTTTTATACCGTGCTTGTGTTTTAGCTTTTTCAACAACCTCAGCCAGTTTTTTCAGATCCACTTGCACCTTAGCTGGATAAGCTGATTCGCTTAATAAATTAGCTACCTGATTCATGCGCTGGTAACCGCCCGGCTTCAATAACGTCGTTGCCATTGTAATCGGCCAAATACCTGCGTCGAAGATATCTTTAATATTAAAAATATCTGCTCCCCCTGAATAGGAAATTTGTAATCTGCCGTCAAAGGCATCCGATAATTTTTTCGCTAAAGAAATACTCAATGGGAATAAAGAACGACCTGACATATACATTTCATCACCCGGCAACTCATCAGCATCAATGCCTACTGGGAACGTATTGGTGATTTTCACGCCGAAGTTCAATCCCTTACTATCAGCCAACGCCTGCAGCCGCTGCAGCATTGGAACGGCGTCTTCAAATTGTAAATCTTCAAGGAAATGATGATCGTCAAAAACCATATAATCGAAGCCCAGCTCATCCATTGTTTGACGAGTATATTCGTAGCCAAGCATAGTCGGATTGCATTTAATGAAGGAATTTAGTCCCTTCGTTTCTAATAGATAAGTAGTAATCCGTTCGATTTCATCAGAAGGACAGCCGTGTAACGTAGAAAGGGTAATAGATCGGCAAACTCTTGGACTAATGGAATCAATATACGCTCGATCAATTTGTTTAAATTGCGGTAGATATTTATAAGCAGCTTCTAAACACTCTTGCCAGATCGGTGTATTTTCAGCATTTTGCATTTCTGTAATATATTTGTCTACTTTCGGTGATTGAATCCCCGCCAAATCATAGCCGACACTCATATTGAAAATAAAGCCGTCTGGATCGCCCAAGCCTAATTCCTTGCTCAACAGCTTTAAAACAAACCAAGCTTTCACATATTCATCATAAGCCTGCGGTACCCGCAATTCCGTTGACCACTCCACGTTGTAGCATTCGTCTGCGGCAGTAATACAAGGTTTGCTGACCGGTAAATCTTCTCCGTCAATAATTTGTACGGTTTTCACTTCAAAAAAGCGGGAGCCTGTTAAATAAGAAGCAATAATATTTTGAGATAATTGCGTATGTGGTCCGGCTGCCGGTCCACAAGGCGTTTCCATCTTTTCACCGAATAGTGAAATTGTCTTGTTTGGATTAGCCCGGTAAAATTTTCTAACCCCAAAAATAGTTGACTCATTTTGATACTCGTTTAAAATCCAGTTCAATAACCCATCAATTGAAATCGGGTGCATGATGTCGCTCATAGTTGTCACTCCTTTTTAATTTTCAGCTAGATTCGTTAACCGTTGATTCTTGTCCAAAGTGACTGTGCCTGAGCTTGCGCATCTGCCCAGATTTTTGCTTCATCGACACCCTGTACTTCCCGATTACGCATCCGAATAGAACCATTAATAATCGTATCTGTTACTGCTCCACCATTGATGCCAAAAAGAATATGTCCGTTATAGTTTGAGCTGTTCATTGGCGTTGGGCCTTTATAATCAATTACAATGACATCTGCGGCAGCTCCGGCTTCCAGCACACCTAATTTGGATTTAAAGTAGCGATTTGCCATCTTCGGATTATTGTTAAACAGCATTTGCGGAATTTCTGCCCATGCCGCATTTGGGTCCGCTAAATGATGCTTGTGAATGATGTTTCCTACTTTATAGGATTCAGTAATATCATTGGTATAGCCGTCTGTCCCAAGTCCCATCATAATGCCGTACTCATTCAACATCCGCATTGCTGGTGGACAGCCAACAGCGTTACCCATGTTGGATTCCGGATTGGTCACAACCATCGTATCGGTATCTCTTAACAATTCCATTTCATGCGGCCCAATGTGAATGCAATGACCGGCCATCGTTTGTTTACCTAAAATGCCTAGATCATACAACCGGTGAACGATTGGTTTACCGTGCTTGTTTAGAGAATCGTAAACATCGGCGATATCTTCTGCAATATGAATATGGTAGCCTACGCCTTCTGGAGTATTTGCTGCACAATATTCCAACGACTTGTCTGATAAAGTAAAGGCGGCATGCATCCCCATCATCGCTTTTTGCATATCGTCAGTACGATCTGAGCTGACTTTGATAAAATCAGCATTTTCCTTTACAGCTGCTTTCATTTTTTCTTCGCCGTCGCGATCGGAAACCTCATAGCAAAGGCAAGTTCTCACACCTAATTCGTCAGCTGCATTGGATAATTGATGCAGGCTGCCAGTAATTTCTCCATAGCTGGCATGATGATCAAAAACAGTAGTCACACCATTTTTTATACTGTCCAGATAAGCAATTTTGGCGCTGTGATAGCAATCTTTTAAGTTCAATGTACGGTCAATCCGCCACCATTGCCCTTCAAGGATATCCATAAAATTTTTGGGATGGTAATTATTAATACTTAAGCCACGAGCAAAAGTACTGTAAATATGATTGTGCATGTTGATAAAACCCGGCATGATTACGCCGCCTTTTGCGTCGATAAATTCAGCATCAGGATATTCTTTGCGTAAATCAGCTGTTGTACCGATTTTTTCAATTGTCTTTCCGTCAATGGCTACGCAGCCGTTGTCATAGAATGTTCCTTTTTCATCTCTTGCAATCAATCGACCGTTTCCTACTAATAACATCCTTTAATCCTCCTATAAATTCATTAGTATTACCCACTAAAAGTAATCGCTTACAAAATAGATAGTTTGACTATTCACAAATTATCCGTTTTATACATAGTGAAAATATACATCCTGAGCTTTCTTGTAAAAGCGTTTGCATCTTTGGTGTTATTGAACAATCTCATCTATCTCGATTAAATTATACCACTTGACCTAAAAAAAAACAATGCCACCTAAAAAATATTTTTTAGTGCATTCTGACCATTGTCTTGTATTATATTTTCACGCATGATATTATTACAAAAGAACAGCTGAAACGGCTTTCTTACTGGTAGTATAGTAGACTTTAACCTAGTTTCAGTTCTCATACCCACAAAAAAATAAGGGCAAAATATTTTTTTATTCGCCCTAATCCTCTTATAGATAGAAAGGAGTGAACCCATGCTCTCAGATGAAAAATTACACTTTTTAACCCAAGTTGCTAAAGCGTTAGCCAGTCAGTTTGGAGAAAATTGTGAAATTGTCATTCATAAGATTAATGAAGATAATGTCAACAATACTATCGTTTCTATTGAAAACGGACATGTATCTTCCCGCCAACTTGGTGATGGTCCTTCTCAAGTCGTTTTAGAAGCATTAAAAAAAGATCCTGCGGAATTAACCGATCATTTGAATTATTTAACACGGACACATGACGGCAGAATTTTGAAATCAAGCACAATTTATTTCAAAGATGATTCAGGCAGTTTAGATGGTATTTTTGCGATTAATTATGATATCACTGGTTTGATAGCTGCAGAAACCACATTGAAATCATTAATTACGACAAATGAACAAGACGATGACAAAGAACCGGATTATATCCCTCAAGATATTAACGAGCTGTTAGACGACTTAATTGAGGAATCTGTTAAGTTAGTCGGCAAGCCTGTACCGTTAATGACGAAAGATGACAAAATTAAATGCATCCAGTATTTAAATAGTAAAGGTGCTTTTCTCGTAACAAAATCCGGAGACAAAGTCGCAAGCTTTTTCAATATCTCAAAATATACGCTTTACAGCTATATTGATGCTAAATAAGAACACAACCAAACGACGTAATTTCTTTCAAAAGAAATCGCGTCGTTTATTTTTTTGCAGGACTTCCACAAAAATCGGCCTCCTTTTTCAATATAGTAAGAAAGAGTAAAAGGAATTAATTTTTCTTGTCAACTGTGGTATTATAAAATGAGTTTATTATTGATTTCATCAATGAGAATCAATGTAATTGGAGGATACTTTATGGGAATCAGAAGTTATGCAGCAATTGCAGCTGGGAAGGCCTCTCAGTGGCTATTGCAAACTTTTTTTAAAGGCGGCAGCAGCTATCCTGGAAAGCTGGCGCTAAAAATTGATCCAAAGATTTTAGACACATTAGCAAAAGATTACGAAATCGTGGTTGTTACCGGGACTAACGGCAAAACCTTAACCACTGCCTTAACGGTAAATATTTTAAGACAGGAATTTGATCACGTTCTAACCAATCCGACGGGTGCTAATATGGAACAAGGGATTGTTTCTACTTTTTTATCTGCTAAAAATAAAGGCGCGAAAAAGAAATTTGCCGTTTTAGAAATTGATGAAGCCAGTCTTAGTCGTGTGACTAAATATATTAAGCCAAAGCTCTTTTTATTCACTAACATTTTCCGTGATCAAATGGATCGCTACGGTGAAATTTATACGACCTATAAGCTGATTGTGGATGGAGCTGCCGCAGCGCCGGATGCTTTACTGCTTTGTAACGGAGATTCACCGATCTTCAATTCTATTGATACTGTGAACCCTAGGAAATATTATGGCTTTAACCATCAAGCTGATAAAGAACAGATGGCTCACTACAACACGGACGGCTTGCTTTGCCCTAAATGCCATCACATTCTGCATTATAAAATGATTACGTATGCCAACTTGGGAAAATATTATTGTCCAAACTGCGGTTTTCACCGACCTGAGCTTGATGTCCAGCTGACAGAAATGGTGCATATGGATAATACTTCAGCTGATTTTATCATTGACGGGGCGCAATATAGCATCGCTGTCGGCGGTATGTACAACGTTTATAACGCACTGGCTGCAACAAGTGTGGCCGAGCACTATAACGTTGCGCCGGAAAAAATCAGAGCAGGCTTAGCGTACGACGAAAAGGTTTTTGGTCGTCAAGAAGTGATTGAAATTGGCGACAAACGTTGTACCTTAGTCTTAGTTAAAAATCCTGTTGGGTTAAATCAGGTCATCGATATGATGGGGTTGGCTCCTTACCCGTTTTCACTTGTTTCATTATTGAATGCAAATTACGCGGACGGAATTGATGTCAGTTGGATCTGGGACGGAAATCACGAAGCCTTTGCTACGATGGAGATTCCCGCGGTCATTGCTGGTGGCGACCGCTCAAAGGATATGGCGCTGCGCTTAAAAGTGGCTGGTATTGCCGAAGAAAAGCTGACAGAAATAACGGACCTAAACGATGTCATTACTGCCATTAAGGATTTACCGACAGAGCATGTCTATATCTTAGCGACCTATACAGCTGTTTTACAGCTGCGCAAATCCTTGGCGGCTCAAGGGTATATTCAAGGAGGAATGAACGGTGCCTAAAGAATTAGTGGTATGTCATTTATACGGAAATTTATTAAATACCTACGGCGATAACGGTAATCTGCTGATGCTGAAATACTTATCAGAAAAAATGGGTGTCACTTTCCGTTCAGAAATCGTAAGCATTTATGAACCCTTTGATCCCAATAAATACGATTTAGTATTTGTCGGCGGCGGTCAGGATTTTGAGCAGCTGATTATTTCAGAGGATATCCAAACCAAAAAAGCAGCTTTAACTGAATATATTGAAAATGATGGCGTCATGCTGGCAATTTGCGGTGGCTATCAATTATTAGGTCATTATTATATTGGTGCTAACGGTGAAAAAATTCACGGTATTGGCGCACTGGATCACTACACGTTAAGCCAAGAAAATAATCGTTATATTGGCGATATTGTCATTCATAATGAAGAATTTGATGAAACCTACTACGGTTTTGAAAACCACAACGGCCGCACTTTTCTCGGCAAGGGCGAACGCCCGTTAGGAAAAGTTGTTCAAGGCAAAGGCAACAATAATGAGGACGGCTCCGAAGGTGTGATTTATAAAAATGTTTTTGGTTCTTATTTCCACGGACCAATTTTAGCTCGCAATGAGCATTTAGGTATTCGCCTTATTAAAACTGCCTTGGAAAAAAAATATCAGGAACCTTTTGTTGTGCCTGAGCAGTAATCAAACAAAAAAGATGAACAAGGGAAAACTGTAGTGACCTCCAAAAGTTAGATTTTCAGGTCTAACTTTTTGGGGTCACTACAAACAGCTCTTGCTCATCTTTTTTCTATGAAAAGCTAAAAACTCAGCTTAAGATAGTGTAGCCTTTGCCAATCTTTTCAAGGACGATACTTGGCTTAGCCTCTTTATTTTTATGCGCTTCCCGATGCTGCTGCAGATGTTCCGGACGTTTCAGCCATGCTTGAAACGCTTTTTTGTCTTGCCACTTGGAAACAAGCACAAATTCACAGCTGTCCTTCGTTTCCGCAAACCAGCATTCGCTAGATAAACAGTCCTCTCTTTCCAACATTGATGCTACATCTTTTTTCGTTTTCTCTTCGAAACGTTCTTTCCCCTCTTTTTTCACGACAAATGTCACCGATTGAACATACATTTACTCTCCCCATTTCTTTTTAAAATAGCCACCTTCTAATGATAATGATTATCACTATCAATTATACTACATTTTTTCCCATTATGTATACGTAAAAAAATGCGAAACGAAAGGCCACACCTCTCATTCCGCACCTTATTTTATTAAGCTTCAGCGCCCGGCTCTGAGGCAATAATTGTCAAATCACCTTCAAGACGCCATTTATTAATTCCGGTTGGCAAAATAAAGCTTGTTCCTTTGACCAACTCATAGCGCTCTGACTGTAAGTCATCTTCAATAATCAGAGTCCCTACACCGTCAACGACTGTTGCCAAAGTGTATGGCGCTTGTTGATTTAATTTCAAGACGCCATTTACCTGCCATTCGTACACGTTGAAAAAGGCTGTTTTCAAATACGTAATAACACTTGACTGTCCCTGATTATGCTGTTGAATGGTTAACTGAGCATTCTGCGCCGGCACAGTTGTAACATCTACTGATTGCTGGATGTGTAATTCTCTTGTTTGTCCATGATCATCTTTACGGTCGTAATCGTAGACGCGATATGTCGTGTCGCTGCTTTGCTGTGTTTCTAAAATCATGATTCCTTTACCAATCGCATGAATTGTACCACTTGGTACGTAGAAAAAGTCTCCTTTTTTTACCGGTACTTTTCTTAACAAATCATCCCAGCGGCCTGCTTCGATCATTTCAGCTAATTCTTCTCGTGTTTTAGCATTGTGACCATAAATAATCGTTGCGCCTGGCTCTGCATCTATGATATACCAGCATTCCGTTTTACCCAATTCGCCCTCATGAGCTAAACCATAAGTATCATCCGGATGCACCTGAACGGACAAATCATCTTCTGCATCCAAAATTTTAGTTAATAATGGAAAAACCTCTCCTTTGGCATGACCGAATAGTTCCCGATGATTTTGCCATAGCTCATCGAGCTTTTGACCAGAAAATTCGCCATTTTCAACGATACTTACGCCATGAGGATGAGCGCTGATCGCCCAGTCTTCACCGATCTTGTTACTAGGTAAGTCAAAGCCGAATACACTGTGTAAACGATCGCCGCCCCAGATTTTTTCTTGAAATACAGGTTTTAAAAATAAAGGTTGCTGCATTGTTGGAGACTCCCTTCCGAATTAAACTCACGCCATTATTATAGCACTAAACACATGGTGAATCATCTGCAAGCGTTATTTTTTTCCATTAAATACGTCTTAATTAATTCAGCTCGGCTCAATAAATATTCATCTTTGTTATCCGTCGGATGAACCCGATTGGATAAAAAGATGAACGCCTCCTGCTGGGGCACATCCATCAGTAAAAAAGTTCCAGTATAACCAGTATGAAACAATAGTGGCTGATTCTGTAAATCGTTTAATAAATCCCAGCCTAAGGAACGCTGACCTTTGCCGTTGGGCGTTTGATCCTTTAAAAGCGCTTGGACTGTTGCCGGTTTTAAGATTTGTTTAGAATGATAACAGCCTTGGTTTAAATACATTTGCACGAAATGCTTCAGATCAGCTACATTGGTAAATAATCCAGCATTACCGGCATGTTCTGCTAATACAAAGGCTTTAGGATCATGCGTTTGCCCGCGAATCAGCCCTCTGACCGGATGCTTTTCAGTTGGCACGATTTTTGCAGATTCTGTTGGTAAAAAGCAGCTATTTGTCATCTCCAGCGGCTCAAGCACCTGCTCTTTAAAAATAGTGATAACGTCTTTTTGATAAAGCTCCTCCAGCATAAAGCCTAGTAATATTGTCCCGGTATCCGTATAAGCTACTTTCTCGCCTAGAGCAGCACCAGACTGAAACTTCGTATAGGCCTGACGCAGCTCTTCTTTAGATAATTGATCACGATTTTCAATGTAGCTTTGGATGTCTGCAGTATGTGTCAAAAGATGCCGGATTGTTATTTTTTGATCCTCAAAAGCCGGATAATAGCTCTGTAAGGATTGCTCGATCTCAAGTTTGCCTGCATCCGCCAACTGCAACACAACCGTCGTCGTACAAATGACCTTTGTTAAAGAGGCGACATCAAATAACATTGAGCTGGTAAGTTTTTCTTTTACAGGCTCTATACTGGCATTGCCCCAGGTTGCGTCTTCTGATTCATTTTTTGAAATAAACGAAAAACTGGCACCTGAAAACACTCCAGCCTGCATTAGTTCTTTGATTTTTTTCCTTGTTTTTTCATACTTCATCGTTTGTCCTCTTCTATTGTTTAAATCCACTGCTCATCACGCACAAACCACCATTCAATTCTGCTCGGATCATAAATGGTCAGAATTGTCAGTTTCTTATCCACAAAAAATTCCTGCTGGTTAGCTTCCAAATGTTCTTTTAATGCGCTCATTTCAGCTTCACAATTTAATAGAACAACAAAAAAGTCCAATCCCAAGGTACCTTCGTCAGAATTACACGGAACAGCGTTTTCCAGTCCTTTGGTTAATTGAACAAAAAAATGACCGTTATTCATAGACAATTGCTCAGTATTGTTTTCTTCCGCCGCCATACCCAACATCTCATGATAAAAGGCATGGTTTTTCGGCTGATTGCTGACAGGCAAGTAAATTCGATCAAACTGTACACCATCAGAAAGACTGGAATACAGTAAATCACTTTGACGAAGCAGCTCATCAATATCAAAGTGAGCCATATCACCCGCTTCTTTTTGGTAGCTGATTTCGATTTCGTTGCCTTCCGGATCTTTTAAAAAGATACTTCTCCTTGTATCTACTTCTGCTGAATTATCAATTGGATAATTATGTGAAGTAATCCTGCGTAACAGGCTGCCGAATTCAGCTTCTGTTGGAATCGCTAAAGAAAAACAGAAGGGTCGTTGTGACGACACTTCATCTGCTTCCAGCTCTTCTAAAATCAATAACCGACTATCCTTTTCTGTTGAACCTAAAATAGACAGGTTATTCTCTTCGATTTTCAACACAAATCCCAACACATGTTTATAAAAGTAAATCATTTTCTCTACATCTTTCACGCGAATTGCAATAGTTTTCACGTATACATTTTCTGATAAATGAAACTTCTCCATCCGTCTTCCCCCTCCGAATGTCTCCCACTATTATTTTAAACATCTCCCGCCATTTCAGCAAGTAAATGCTCTTTTTTGACATCATAATGTAAGACTGTTTGAGAAATACCCTTTTTCAAACAACCAGATTCACTACCCATACCAAAATAACTATCTGGTTCATTTAAATGCAATGAAAAAGTTTAAAGAAAGAAGGTGTTGGAGTCTCGCTTCAACACCTTCTTCAACAATTTATGCAGATTAATTATAGATCGCCTTAATCGGATCCATTCGCGAAGCGCTGATTGCCGGAATAATTCCGAAAACCACTCCTGTCAAAATAGAAACGCCAGTAGATATGATAAAAATCGATGGTGTCATTACAGGGATAATATCTACGAAACCACCGAGAGCGGTGGACAAAAGATAACCTAATCCCACACCGATCAATCCGCCTAATAAAGTGATAAACGCTGCCTCTAGTAGAAACTGCAGCAAAATCATCCGCGGCTTTGCACCAATGGCACGACGAATCCCAATTTCACGTTTCCGTTCTGTAACAGAAACATACATGATATTCATGACACCGATTCCGCCAACTAATAGCGAAATGGCAGTCACAGCCATGAGAAACATTGTAATTGCGCCAATGGATTCTTCCATTTGCTTTTGATTTTTCTGATCCTGATCATCTTCTTTAAAGATTCCTTTAACATCTTGATGATTTTCATTCATGATTTTAACTGCTTCACCGATCACCTGCTGTTTATCCGCACCTTCTTTTAGCCTGAAATTAATCCCACTGATCGATTTTGAAACCGCCAGTTTGTTGTATGAGCTGCGGGAAACAAAACTACTATAAACAATATTCCAGTCTAAAGACATCGCTTCGGAATTTGTCATAGTTTCATAATCGAGCGGCTCCAAAATTCCGATTACTTTGTACATGTAGCCATTAATGGAAACGGCCTTACCGATCAATTCGCTCGGATCATCCATATTAAGTTCCGTTTCAAAAATATTATGATTCAAAATAATCACGTCTTTGTTTTGATCACGCTCGTCGAAATCACGGCCGTATTTAATCCGATTATTCCCCCGATTAGAGGTAACCATTAAATTCGCCTTAGCGCCAAAATAATCCATGGACAAAGTCAAGTTGTCGCCAAGTCCACCGTCTCCATACTGCGGATAAATTTCATCGACTCCCTCGATATCTCTTACTTTTTTCATATCGATTTTTGAGAAAGTGAAGTCTGGTTCCTCATACCCCATATAATCCGAGGAGCTTTCATCATGCATTGTATAATGAAGCTTAACCACATTGGTGTTCAGCGCATTAGAAGCAGAAACAACCTGCTTTTTCATTCCTTCACCAAGAGTAGAAATAGTGACGACAGAAGCAATCCCGATAATAATGCCGATCATCGTTAAAAAGACACGTAATTTATGCGCACGCAGGCTCAACAGCGTGCTGACCAGTAAATTAATTATCATCGAATCACCTCTTCTTCAAGGAAATTCCCATCTTTCATATGAATAACACGGGTTGCATACTTTTTCATATCACTATCGTGCGTAACCATTACGATTGTTTTTCCCTGACGATTTAATTCCGTTAATAATTCCATGATTTCAACACCTGTTTCACTGTCTAAGGCACCAGTAGGTTCATCTGCCATAATCAACAGCGGATCATTCACTAGCGATCGAGCAATCGCTACCCGCTGTTGCTGCCCACCGGAAAGTTCAGTGACCTTAGCTTTAGTTTTGCTGCCCAAGCCGACTATTTCCAAATACTTTTCAGCAATTTTCCGCTTTTCCTCACTGCTCTTTTTGCCTTCATAGACACACGGCAGTTGTACATTTTGACTAACGTTCAGTGAATTAATTAAAAAGAATTGCTGAAAGATGAAGCCCAAATACTCATTGCGATATTCTGATTTCTTGTTTTCACTCAGCTTGGAAACATCTTCTCCCTTAAACAGGTAATTGCCATCTGAAATTCGATCCAAAAAGCCGATAATATTCATCAGCGTTGTTTTGCCGCTCCCTGATTTGCCCATGATCATAATGAATTCTCCTTCATTAATCGTCAAATCAAGTGATTTTAAAACATGCAGCTTTTCTTTTCCCGCTGGAAAATACTTGTTGATGCCTTGCATTTGAATAAGAGGTTGCTTTGTCTGAACTTGTTCTGTCATGCTCGCTCCTCCTATTCTTTTGTTTCCGCAGTTTGATTAGTTTCACCGATCAAATCGCCTTCTTTGACTGCTTTTTTAGAGGAAACAATAATACGGTCAGCAGATTCCAAGCCAGAACTGATGGTTACTTTGTCCTCTTTTTCTTCACTCACTTGGACATCTCTGCGAATTACAGAACCAAAGTCGTTTACAAGGACATACTTTTTGCCATCTTCTTCATGAACAGCTTTTTTCGGTATTTCAATTGGCTTACTTTCACCTATATTAATGGTGGCTTGAATATGATAGCCGTTTTTAATCCCTTCTAAACTGTCTAAAGATAATTTCACATTATAATTAGACATGCTTGCACCACTTCCGCTTGCTTCACTGTCTGTTTGATTTGCTTGAGCTTCCGGCGGATTATCGTCAATATAGGAAATCTTTCCCTTAACATTGGTACCGCTAGAAACCACTGAGAGATTTGCTTCTTGTCCGACTGCGATTTTCATTAAGTCTTTTTCATTCACTTTACCAGCCACATATAAGCCTTCTGAGGTTAAACGTAAAATCGGTGCATTCGCATCCTTCACTTCTGGAATAGTGACACGACCTTTGAATTTTGCTTTTGTCGTAATGTACTGTTTCGTGGAAAGATCCGCAATTGTTTCGTTGGAAAAGAAAATTTCTTCATCTACACTGTCGATTTCAGCTTGATGCTGTTCATCAATCGCTGCGCCAGTCGTTGTACGTTCTTCTTCTTTGGTCTTATTATAAGTATCGATAGCGCGATTCCATTTATTGTAGATATTTTGTTTTTTTGTGTTGAGCTTGCTCAAGGTATTAGTTTGTGTTTCAATTTCTTTTGTGATTTCTTTATCTTCATAAGTAAACAATTCTGTTTCCGGTTCAACGATATCTCCATTTTTCACTTTGATTTCGGGCTTGCTTGACATTTTTTCGTCTTTCGCAAAGGCCTCAGACTGCTCTGGCTGTACAATACCGTTGATATACACTTGTTCAATATCCGGCACTTCAAAATAGTCAATACCGTAATCTTCTGCTTCTGCTGCTTTATCTACCGGCACCTCTTGGTTGCCTCCGAAAAAGAGTCTAGGTACGATAAACAATCCTACCAGTAAAACTGCGACTACTCCGATGATAATCTTCGTTCTTTTTTTCATAATCCTCTGTCCCACTCCTTTTTATAAAAGATTAAAATTTGATTGGATAATATTCCTATCCTTTCATTTAACCATTAAATAAAGCGTTACACAACTAACATTTTTGTCATCATTTATTTCAAAACAAAAAAAGTGTTGGACAAATCTACGTTTGCCCAGCACTTTATCCAGCCAATCAGCTGATACAGGAATTGCCTTTATTATTAAAAGCTTAAAAAATATTATTTAAAAACACCTTGTTTTAGCCAATTCAATTTTATTTGAAATTGTTTGACGATCTGTTCAACCTTGAAATCGGGATCCAAACTAAGTTGGCGATAGCCATCAGCAATTGAGGTAAAAGCATTCGTTAGAAACATTTGCAGCAAAAGTCTCTGTTCCTGCGGCTCTTGAACGGTTAATCGGCTCCAATCGATCAGCGCTAAAAGCTGATGACTCTCACAATTTGGCTCCTGATCGTCCTGTGGAAAAAATTCAAGCGACAACTGTTTACTCAAACGATAGTCCAAGCCCATAAAAAGATGCTTATAAAACGCCGCATTTTCACCTGTTAATACTTCTACAATCATTTTAGAGAAATAGATGGATACTGCTTTAAATAAATCCCCATCAGCATTTTTTAAAGCAACTTCAATATCTTTTTTACTGGTTTGTCTCAATAAATCAAAATAATAGTAATAAAGATCTTCCTTATCCTCAAAATACTGGTAGAAACTTCCGCGAGGAATTTCAGCTAATTTTACAATATTAGCTATAGACGCTTCTTGTAAGGAAGCTCTGGAAAACTCGGCTTTGGCAGCAGCAATAAGCCGTTGACGTTTGGTTTCTGTTAGATGAAAAAAGGTGGACTTAGGCATTGAACATTCTCCTTTTTGGACGCTTCTCACATATGACACACTGTCATTATAGCACTTCATTTCAAAGAAGCAATCATCAATCAACTTACATCTTTGTTAGCATTCTTCAGAACCTGTGTCTAAAGATTGTCCAATACTTGACGTACCACCGCTTTTAGCTGCTCCACTACATCTTCAAAACTCTGGTTAGCATCAAGCATAAACACGTTCGGATATTGTTGAAGAAGAGCCTTTTGTTTCATTTCAGTTTCATACGATGCTAAACGGGTTTGAATGATTTGCGGGTCTGTTTCTCTCTTCTCTAATCGTGCAAGCACATTCTCTTTGGAAATGTCAAAGAAAATCGGAATCACCTTTGCGCCAAAAAGCGTTCGAATTGCTTGGAAGCCTTTCAATGTTAAAACATCATAAGCATAATGCTCGCTTGTTTTCTCCCTTAAATCTGCAATAGCCACCCCGTAATAATGACCTTGATAATAATCATATTCCGCTAAAGCTTTCTGTTTGATTAAGTCTTCAAATTGAGCCTGCGTATTAAAATAATAGTCTTTTCCCTCTATTTCACCCGTGCGTTTTGGACGTGTTGTATGAGAAATTACTTTTGTTTTTGCTGGAAAAACAGCTTCAGAAACTTTGGTTTTACCGGAACCGCTGGGACCAATTATTACAAAAAACGGCTGCTTCAATTCGTTGGTAGTCATTTTGGTCCTCCTCTTTTTTTCTTAACTATACAATAAGACCCTATTTCACTTCAAAGAAAATGACAAAAGCAGGAACATCTACCTTCAGACATCCCTGCTTGTTTTGTTGCTTATTTATGCTAAATCTTGTCCATTGGTTGCGATAACCTGTTTATACCAGTTGAATGATTTTTTCTCATAACGGTTCATCGTTCCTTCACCGTTATCATCTAAATCAACGTAGATAAAGCCGTAACGCTTGCTCATTTCCCCAGTTGACGCACTCACAAGGTCAATACAGCCCCAAGGCGTGTAGCCCATTAGATCTACACCATCTTGAATAGCATCAGCCATTGCTTCAATATGACGACGCAGATAATCAATACGATAATCATCTTCCACATAGAAATTTTCATCCACTTTATCAATCGCACCCAAGCCATTTTCGACAATAAACAATGGTTTTTGGTAACGATCATATAGCTCATTTAAAGCAATTCGCAAGCCCTCAGGGTCAATTTGCCAACCCCATTCACTCGCTTCTAAGAATGGATTGCGCACGCCGCCTAATAAGTTTCCAACGACAGTATCCTCTTCTTCGGCTGTTTCATTGACTGCTGAAGACATGTAATAGCTAAAGCCAATATAATCTACCGCATATTTCTTCATTAATTCTAAGTCATCCGCACCCATTTCCAATTCAGAAACGCCGTATTTATCGAACATTCTTTGTTGGTATGCCGGATATTCTCCACGCACCTGAGCATCAGTACAATAGAAGTTAAATTCTTGGTTTTGAGCTAAAGTGGCCATTTGGTTAACCGGATTCGCATCGATACTATAGGTTGTTGCATAGATGATCATACAGCCAATCTGCATATCCGGATTGATTTCGTGACCGATTTTCACTGCTTTGGCACTTGCGACAAACTGATTATGCCAAGCTTGGAACACGTTTTGATAATCACCAGCACCCGTAGCTTTAACCATTCCTTGGCTTAAGGCTGGGAAATGGAATGCCGAATTAATCTCATTAAACGTCATCCAGTATTTCACTTTTTTACCATAACGTGTCAATACAACATTGGCAAAGTTTTCGAAGAAATCAATCAATTGACGATTTTTCCAGCCGCCATATTCTTTGGCTAAGTGTAAAGGCATTTCATAGTGAGAAATTGTAATAACAGGTTCAATATTGTGTTTTAAGCATTCATCAATGACTTGGTCATAAAATTTCAACCCAGCTTCATTTGGTGTTGCTTCATCGCCTTTAGGAAAAATTCTTGCCCAGGCAATTGAGAAACGGTAACATTTAAAGCCCATTTTAGCAAATAAGGCAATATCTTCTTTAAAACGATGATAATGATCGATCCCACGGTGATTAGGATAAACATACTTATCTTCATCAATTTCCCAGTTAAATGTGTCGCTGCCCAAAACTTGGAAGCGTTGTTTGCCGCCTGGCATTGCATCAGCAACGGATAACCCTTTACCGTCTTCTAAATAGGCTCCTTCCAATTGATTGGCAGCAGTTGCGCCGCCCCATAAAAATCCTTTTGGAAATGCAGTAGTTTTTGACATTCGATTTTCCTCCTTAAGTTCAGTGGACTGTTTTCTTTTTTATTATATACTAGCGAACAACAGCTAAGAAATCTTCACCATGAAAAACATCTGTCTGGTTCATATCTAAAACATCAAGATAGTCGCCGCTGTTAGTCACAACAACCGGTGTTACGACTGGATGCTTAGCTGCCAGAATTTTTTCGATATCGAATTTTACCAATAGATCTCCTTGTTTGACTGTGTCGCCTTGTTTTACGAATAGTTCAAATCCGTCGCCATCCATTTCAACAGTATCCATTCCAATATGCATTAATATTTCAGCACCATCAACCGTCGTGATGCCTACAGCATGTCCGGTCGGGAAAAGCGTTGTTACTTCCCCATCAGCGGGTGCGTATAATTCACCGTTAGAAGGCTCAATAGCAATACCTTTACCTAAAGCGCCTGATGAAAAGACTTCATCTTCAACTTTGTCTAATGGTACGATCGTTCCGGTTAACGGACTTGCTAACACAATTTTATCACTTTTATTCGTTGCTGTGTTTTCTTTTTTCGCTGGCTCTGCTGCCGTCGCTTCTGTTTCTTCATCAAAACCTAAAATCAGGGTTAAAACAAAACTTAGAACAAAGGCAACTGCAATCCCAACAATGCCCATCACTACGTTAGATTCTACGCCATCAATATTACTAATCATTGACGGAATTGCCAAGATACTTGGCATGATGTTTCCGAAAGCTTTCACTTGGAAGAAACCAGTGATTGCACCACCGACAGCTCCACTAATACAAGCTGCGATAAACGGTTTTTTCAATGGCAAGGTAATCCCATAAACAGAAGGCTCAGTAATCCCGAATAAAGAAGTAATGGTTGATGAAACAGCCAAGGCTTTACGTTTTTCATTTTTTGACTTAAAGAAGACTGCCAATGAAGCCCCTGCCTGCGCAATAACTGGCGCAAACAGCATCGGAATCATCGTGTCATATTGTGCTAAAGCCAAGTTGTTGGTCATAATTGGTACAAAGCCCCAATGCATACCGAACATCACGAATACTTGCCATAAGCCACCCATAACAGCACCAGCGATTAGTGGACTGAAATTGTAAATACCAGCATACAAGCCACCCAAACCATTACCAATGACAGTACCGATCGGACCAACTACAACAAATGCCAGCGGTACCATGATCACTACAGTCAGCAATGGTACTAAAACAATTTGGACAACCTGAGGAATAACCTTTTTAATAAACCGCTCTAAATAGCTTTGTAGCCAAACAACTAGGATAATTGGAATAACGGTTGACATATAACCGGACGGATTAATGATGACCGGAATACCGAAGAAATCCAAGCCACCTTCCGCAGCCGCTGTGGTAATCGCCGGATAAACCATCGCTGCCGCAATCGCCAAGGAGATATATTGATTCGTTTTAAACTTCTTAGCAGCAGTAAAGGCTAACGCTAATGGTAAATATTGCATAAATCCGTCGGAAGCTGCATAAAGAATCTGATACGCGCCGGAATCAGCGGTCATCAAACCAAGATTCGTTGCTAAAATTAAGAAGCCCTTTAAAATCCCGACACCCGCCATCGCACCTAAGAAGGGCGTGAAAATAGATGAAATAATATCGATCAAGCGATTGAAAAGATTGCCGCCCTTTTCTTCAGAAGCTTCCTCTGACTCATTTCCCAAGCTGCTATGAGCGATTAGTTCTTTGTACACATCACTTACATGACTGCCGATAACCACCTGATATTGTCCGCCGCTTTTCACAACTTGAATAACATCTGGATCTGCTTTTAGCTTGTCTGTTTCTGCTTTACCTTCGTCTTTTAATTTAAAACGTAATCGTGTTGCACAATGAACAACTGAATGAACATTGTCTTCTCCGCCAACCAACGTTAACACGCGTTCGGCAATTTCCTGATTTTTACTCATCATTGATTCCTCTTTTCATAATTTTTTTATATAAAAAAAACCTAAACTGAAAAAACAAGTCTTACCTATAGTCAGAAAACAGCCTTCATTCTATAGATAAATCAATTGTTTTTTCAATCTAGGTTTTGCCTGCTAACCAGTAACAATCCGCTACGATTGAAATAAATTTTTAATAAAATAACTAGGTATTTTTATCGCCGACCACTCGTTGAATGTGAATCGTCAGATAAATTTGTTCAGCCTTATCAATTGGCTTTTGGTATTTCTTTACTAAGTAATCATTAATTCTTTGAACTGATTGAAAAGCCTTCGGATACTTACTTTGAATCAGCTCATATAAGAATTCATCCTCTTCATCATGAGCTTCATTTTGCAGATAGCGTTGAGCGAAATACTGCAAGTGAGTAACAATCCGCTGATAGTTAAGTGACTCTTCATCAAATGGCTTGCCAAAGTAACGACTGATAATCGTTAGGATATCACGAACCATCTCAGTAGCCGACATCGTAACTTCCATATTGCCGTTAGCCTGTTCACTGTTCACAATGTGAAAGGCAATAAAACCGGCTTCACTATCAGGAAAATCAATGTTTAGCTTTTCCTTAATCAAAGCTACCCCTTTTTTAGCGATCGCAAATTCTTTCGGATAAAACTTTTTTGTTTCAAACATTAAAGGATTAGGCATTTCAATGCCTTCTTTGGCACGTACGATCGCGTAATGAATATGATCGGTCAAGGTCAAATAAATATTGGACGACAGCTCAATTCCCAGTTCCTTTTCAGCGATATCGACAATTTTTTTAACAATATCAACTTCTTCCACCGGAATATCTGCAAATAGCTGCTGAAATTGTCCTGAAGTGATGGAGTCTTTTAAAACAAATTCTTTTTCAACAAAGGTTGGGTCAACAACATCACCGATACTTTTTTTAAAAGCCAAGCCACGACCCATGCAGACAATTTCTTCACCTGCTTCGTTCTTTGTCATAATAACGTTGTTATTCAAAATCTTTTCAATTATCATCATGAACCCCACTTTTACCACTACAAATGAAAAAAACCTAGAATCCACCCACATCTTTTTATGGAAGATTCTGGTTTTGCCTGCCGAACAGTAACAATCCTATTACAAAGATAATATACCATTTTTCTTATAAGCATGCAACCCTTTTCAAATAAAAATCCTATTAATATTCTTAAATTTCTATTTTCATTTTAAGAATATAAAATAACTAAAAGGAGACTCTTCTTCTATTTTCAGCAAGCTTTCTGATTTTTTTCGTACTTCTAAACAAAAAGATTGCTTTTCTTACTTTTTATTAGTAAAATAACTTTGTTTACAAAATATCGATACTTACGTATTTAAAGGAGATTTCATATGTCAAAATTACTTGTTGTTAAAGCCCACCCGCTTACAAAAGAAGAATCACGTTCTGTTCGTGCATTAAACACATTCCTAGAAAGCTACCAAGTAGAAAATCCAGCAGATGAGGTAACTATTTTAGATGTTTATGCTGATTTCGTTCCTGAAATTGATGAAGAATTATTATCAGGTTGGGGCGCATTACGTACCGGAACTGATTTTACAGCATTAAATGAAAGCCAGCAAACAAAAATTGCTCGTTTCAATGATTTGACTGAGCAGTTCTTGAATTCAGATAAAGTCGTTATCGCAAATGCTTTATGGAACTTAAACGTGCCTACTCGCTTAAAAGCTTGGATTGATACCATTAACGTTGCCGGCAAAACCTTCAAATACACTGAAGAAGGTCCAAAGCCTTTAACTAACGGTAAAAAAGCTCTTCACATCCAATCAAATGGCGGCTTCTACGAAGGAACAGATTTTGCCTCTCAATATGTAAAAGGTATTCTAAACTTCATCGGTGTTGATCAAGTGGATCAATTATTTATTGAAGGAATCGATCATTACCCAGAAAAAGCAGAAGAATTATTAGGAACTGCCTTGGACAAAGCAGCTGAACTTGGTAAAACATTTTAATTATATAAAAACGCCGATACTTTTTGTATCAGCGTTTTTTTTATGAGTTATCTGTTTCTTCCACCGTTTCGACTTCGTCATGATACAAGCTTGAAACTTCTTTATACCATTCAAAAATATGCGTAATTACAACTTTAGCAGCTGCATAGACAGGAATCCCTAAGATCACTCCTACCACTCCGAACAACTTCCCAGAGGTTAGTAGAACAACTAAAATGGTAACCGGATGAATATCCAGCTGACTTCCCAACACAAGCGGTGAAATCACTCTGCCTTCAATCGTTTGCTCAACTACAAAGACGATCAATACCTTCACAAGCAAAAATGGCCCGCCAACAATCCCTAAAAAGACCGCTGGAATCATTGCTAAAAATGAACCCAAATAAGGAATTAGATTAAGGATACCAGCAGTAATTCCTATAGTAATCGCATAATCTAAACCGATAAAGGAAAAACCGATAATAAACATCACAGCTACTGCAAAAGCAACGGTTAACTGTCCGCGAATATAAGAAGAGACTTGCGAATTTACCTCACTTAATACCTTAAAGGTTGGCTGACGCATTTTGTTCGGTAAAAACTTCAGTAAATACGGCACTAACTGCTTCCCGTCCTTCAACAAGTAAAACAAAATAAACGGCATCGTAATAATCGCTACAACCACTGTTGCGACCGCTCCAACGAAACTGCCTAAGCCTTGAAACGTAAAGGTTGAGATATTCCGGATAATATCACCTAATGAACTAGTTAACTTATCCCCCATTTCCTCTAATTGACTTCTGAATTGAGCAAAGGACGGATCACTTAAAATATCTTGTGTCGTTTTATCAATCGTATCTAAATATTGTGGCAGATGATTGGCAAAGCTGACTGTCTGTTCTTGAATTTTCGGTACAATCACAACTAAGCCCCAAATAATCAAGGCGACTACAAGGATAAATAGACCAATGATACTCCACAATCGGGAAATATTCTTTTTTTCAAGATAATCGACAATTGGATTCATTAAATAATATAAAATTCCCGCCATAATTAATGGCAAGCCAACAACTGCAATAAATTGCCAAACCGGCTTAAATAGATAAGAAACTTTGGTAAAGACTAATAAAATCAGTAAAATAAGCAGCACAATTAATAGCGATGTGACTACTTGATTGTTTAAAAACCAGCGCCAAAACCAGGAAAGACGTTTTCCCTTTTCTTTTTGCTCCATTTAAACGCCTCCAATTATTTATATTCTATAACTGTACCAACTTGAATAACAGGCAGATTTTGCGGAGAAAGATAAATACCATTGACGATTCCGTCTTCCTCAGGTACTTCATCAAAAACTAAGGTTGCATGGGCAATGCTGTTTAAATTTGCATTCGCAAATGGTCCTACATGACGAATCTGATATTCCTGATCGTCAATTTTCAGTATGCCACCTGCTTTTATTTCAAAAGGCTCATTTTCTTGAAGCTTTTGAATGACAGAATATTCTTTTAACCCCTCCGTTGCACTTTCGCCAAATAAAATAATCATTGGTTCTTTTTCATCCAGTGCATGGGCACCAATTTCCGTAACCACTGCTTTCATAAACTATTGACCTCCTAACATATACTCACTTATATTATAACATAGAAAATTTTTCTTATTCGACTATTTCATCTCCTTAAATCCAGCTTCAGTTCAAGATTTTACAAAAATAAAAAAACGAGTAAAAATAGGCAGCTATGCGGCTTATCTTTACTCGCTTTTCTCTTGTTAGTTAGCCTTTAAAAAAGTCTAAAATATGAGTCCAAATTTCTTCTTTAAACACATCTTTGGGATCGCCCCCGCCAATTACTCCATAACCGATCATCGTACCAGCCACAAATAAAATGACAACTAAAGCAATCACTACTAATATTTTCAACAAAGTCACTACAATATAGCGTGTCGAACTCATATTTCATTCCCCTTTTTACCTAACAGTAGACAATTTCTTTTCAACAACTTGATCATCATTGACGCGCTCCACTTTTGCACCAAGCTTTTGCAGCTTCTCATGGAATTTATAATAGCCACGATCTAAATACTCCAAATGTGAAACACGTGTAATACCGTTGGCACGCAAACCGACTAAAATCAATGCAGCGGCTGCACGTAAATCAGTCGCTTCGACTGCAGCTCCTTGAATCGCTTGGCTGCCGTTAATAATAGCAATATTACCGTCAATTTTGACATTCGCATTCATTCTTTGCATTTCTTCTAAATGTTGGAAACGATTTTCAAATACAGTTTCCGTTACAACGCTTGACCCTTGAGCCACGACTTGCATTGCGGTCATTTGCGCCTGCATATCCGTTGGAAATCCTGGATGCGGCAATGTTTTGATGTCTGTTGGTTTAATTACCTTAGGACCGATCACCCGAAGTCCGCCTTGCTCTTCCCGAATAACAGCACCCATTTCCGTTAATTTTGAAATAAGAGGACGATTGTGTTCAGGAATCGCTTCTTCGATGAGCACATCGCCTTCAGTCATCGCTGCTGCCACCATAAAGGTTCCAGCTTCAATTCGGTCTTGAACGATGGAATGCTCAACAGCATGAAGCTTGTCTACACCTTCAATACGCATCATTTCTGTACCGGCTCCGAAGATTTTAGCGCCCATTTTATTAAGGATATTCGCTAAATCAACAATTTCAGGCTCTCTGGCAACATTTTCGATGATCGTGGTGCCTTTTGCTTTTACCGCAGCCATCATAATATTTTGCGTTGCACCAACACTTGGAAAATCCAAATAGATCGTATCGCCGATTAATTCATCTGCAATTGCTTCGATATACCCATTTTCTTGGATAATCGTTGCACCAAGTGCTTGAAAACCTTTTAAATGTAAGTCAATCGGACGTTTGCCGATCGCACAACCGCCGGGCATAGCTACTTTCGCATGACCATTACGCGCTAAGAGCGGTCCCATCACAACAATAGAAGCTCTCATTTGACTTACGTATTCATAATTTGCTTCAATACCAAGGGTTTTAGTTGCATCAATAGTCACTTGGTTTAATTCTTCTTTAAAATCAATATCGACATTTAAATGTTTAATTACTTGGTTCATTGTAAATACATCTGAAAGGATTGGGACGTTCTTTAGTGTTGTAACGCCTTCTTCCGCTAACAGGGATGCAGCTAAAATGGGTAATACAGCATTTTTAGCCCCTTCGATCTTCACAGTTCCTTTTAATTGGTTACCACCATGAACAATAATCTGTTCCATTTTGTTCCCCCCAAAAAAGTTAGAATTGGATATACAAATCCAAAATCTTTTCTATTATACCACTATTCAACAACAAATAGTACCTTTTATTTTTTTGCGACTATTTATGGAAAAAAAACGATGAATAAATTGCGGCATAATGCGATAAATTCTAAGAAAAAAGAACTAACCGTATAGCCAATAGCGATTGAAATAAATACAATCAGCAAACGGATCTGAGAAGTCTGATAGGCTTTAAAAAATTGCTCTACGCGTAAAGATTGCATCGCCCAAAAGCTCAAATAAATAAATAGAGCATGACAAACCATGCGAACCAGCGCATCAATTCCGTAATATTGCATATCTTTCTCCTTCAATTAAATGAAAATTACTACTTTTATATTTCTATATTTTTTCCTATAACGACAGTGTATCATAAGATGACTAAAACAAAAAATATTCATTCTTGTTTTCAGTAATTATGTAAAAAAATAGATAAGAAGAAATCCACGAAATTTAGTGATAAACCTCGTGAATTCCAGCTTATTCTTTGGGTTAAGTATGTTTTGACACATTAATCCGGTTAATGGCTCTGTGAAGAGCAACTGTTGCCCGGCGTAATTCATCTTTATTGGCATGTTCTTTCGCTTCAGCAATCATTCGTTCTGCACGCTGTTTAGCACGTTCTGCCCGAGAAACATCAATATCTCTTTCACGTTCTGCACTATCGGCAATGATGGAAACCACATTATCTCTGACTTCCATGATTCCGCCGTTCACAGCAATCCAGTCCACGTGAGTATCAGAATCTGTTCGTTTCACACGAACTTCATCAATTGCTAAAGGAACGATAATTGGAGCATGCTTCGGCAAAATACCAATTTCTCCGTCTGTTGTTTTTGCCACAACAATCGCTGCTCTATGATCATATACCAAGCCATTAGGAGTCACTACATTGACCGTTAAATAATCCATGCTGCTTTTCCTCCTTTTAATAGCTTAGCGTTTTGGCTTTTTCTACAACATCCTCGATTTTACCGACACTGCGGAAAGCTTCTTCCGGAAGATTATCATATTTACCTTCAAGAATTTCTTTAAACCCTTTTACAGTTTCAGCAACAGGTACATAAGAACCTGGCTGACCAGTAAATTGTTCAGCTACGTTAAAGTTTTGTGATAAGAAGAATTGAATCCGACGAGCACGTCCTACTAATACTTTCTCTTGATCGGATAATTCATCCATCCCTAAAATAGCAATAATATCTTGTAATTCACGGTAACGCTGCAATACATGCTGTACCTCTGTCGCTACAGCGTAATGTTCTTCACCAACGATCTCTGGCGCCAAGGCACTAGAAGAAGAAGCCAATGGATCCACAGCTGGATAAATCCCTTGTTCTGTTAAGCGACGTTCCAAGTTGGTTGTCGCATCCAAATGGGCGAAGGCTGTAGCCGGAGCCGGGTCAGTATAGTCATCGGCTGGTACATAGATCGCTTGGATAGAAGTAATGGAGCCTTTTTTCGTTGACGTAATACGTTCTTGTAATTGACCCATTTCAGTTGCCAAGGTTGGTTGATACCCTACGGCTGAAGGCATCCGTCCTAAAAGGGCAGAAACTTCTGAACCTGCTTGAGTAAAGCGGAAGATATTATCGATAAATAATAATACATCCTGACCTTCTACATCACGGAAGTACTCTGCAATGGTTAAACCTGTTAACGCAACACGCATACGCGCACCAGGCGGCTCATTCATTTGTCCGAACACCATGGCTGTTTTTTCGATAACGCCAGACTCTTTCATTTCAAAGTAAAGGTCGTTCCCTTCACGAGTCCGTTCCCCAACACCGGTGAAGACTGAAATCCCGCCGTGTTCTTGGGCAATATTGTGAATTAGTTCCTGAATTAGTACTGTTTTACCAACACCGGCACCACCGAACAGACCAACTTTCCCACCTTTTAAATAAGGGGCTAAAAGGTCAATAACTTTGATCCCAGTTTCCAAAATTTCATTACTTGTACTTAATTCATCAAAAGCCGGTGCTTTTTTATGAATACCACTGCGTTCAGCGTCTTCCGGGAAAGGAGCTTCCAGGTCAATAGTATCGCCCAATACGTTAAATACACGACCTAGAGTTTCTTTTCCGACAGGCACTGAAATAGGTTTGCCAGTATCAATGACTTCCATACCGCGTTGTAAGCCATCGGTTGATTCCATAGCGATCGACCGAATAACACCGTCACCTAGCTCTAAAGCAACTTCTAGTACGACTTTTTGTTTTTGCTCGCCGTTTTTATAAACGACAAGAGCATTATTAATATCTGGTAAGGATTGATCTAGTGAAAATTCCACGTCAACAACGGGACCGATTACTTCAACAATCTTTCCTGAACTCATGTTTCTTTCCTCCATTTCTTTTAAAGAGGTTGTAAAAATATTATCTAAGTAAAATAGAAAATTTCTACCTTACTCGTTAATATCTTTAAACCATTTAAGAGGTTGTGATAAAGCCTTAAATTTCTTTAAAGCTATAGTCTTTAACCTTGTTTCTTATTCCAGTGCCGCTGCACCTGCAACAATTTCAGTAATTTCTTGGGTAATCGCACCTTGACGGGCACGGTTATATGAAATTGTTAAATCGTTGATAATATTTTGAGCATTATCAGTAGCTGTTTTCATCGCTGTCATCCCTGCAGCATGTTCAGCTGTTTTTGCATCAATAATGGCCCCGTAAATTAAGCTTTCAGCATATTGCGGTAATAAATTATCAAGAATCGCTTCTTCTGAAGGTTCCAAAATATATTCCTGCTCGTATGTGGTCGCTTCTTCTGGGTCCAAGTCTGAAATCGGCAGCATTTTTTCTACACGGAACTGACTTGTTAAAGAATTGATATGATGGTTGTAACAAACGTACAATTCATCAAACACTTCATTTTCATACATAGTGGTTGCCGCTGAAACAATTTTTCTAACCTCGTCAAAACTTGGCTGGTCAGACAATCCTCGAAGCTCGTATGCAATATTTATGCCGCGAGCTTTGAAAAAGTCTGCCCCTGTTCCGCCAATGGCAATTAAAACAAATTCATCCTGTGACTTATGATCGTCTTGAATCATTTTCATGGTTTGTTTCAAGATGGAGCTGTTATAACCGCCGACAAGTCCTTTGTCTGAGGTAATAACGATATAGCCTGTTTTTTGGACAGGTCTTGAAGTCAGCATCGCGTGATAGTCGTTTACACCGCTACCAGCATATGCTCCTACTTCTTCTAAATCGGTTAATTGAGCAGCAACGAGATGTGTGACAATCGAGCGGATTTTTGACGCATATTCTTGAAAGCTTTTAGAAGCTGCTTCTGATTTAGTCAACTTAGCGCCGGAAACCATTTGCATGGCATTGGTAATCTGACTGGTTTTCTTAGTGGAAGCAATGCGTTGTTTGATTTCATTTAATGAAGCACCCAATGTTTGTCACCTCTCTTTATGCGTTTTGGATTGATTCAAGTGTTGCTTTTGCTGGATTTTCTTCTGTATTTGAAGCAGTGAAAATTTCTTTGAACTCATTGATTGCTGCATCTAAATCTGCTGCTTCTGGTAAATCTTTGGTTGTGCGAATCGTTTCAAATAGTTCAGGATGCTTGCCATCTAAGTATTCAAATAATTCACTTTCAAAGTCCAAAATTTTCGCTACACTGATGCTGTCTAAAAAGCCGTGAGTCAACGCGTATAAAATGACTACTTGTTTTTCTACAGCTAATGGTGCGTGTAGTTTTTGTTTAAGAATCTCTACTGTTCTGCGGCCGCGATTTAATTTCGCTTGTGTTGCTGCATCTAAGTCAGAACCAAACTGAGTGAAAGCTTCCAATTCGCGGTAGCTTGCAAGATCCAGACGAAGAGTACCAGCCACTTTTTTCATAGCTTTGATTTGAGCGGAGCCACCAACACGGGATACAGAAAGACCTGCATCAACGGCCGGACGTGTTCCTGCATAGAACAAATCGCTTTCCAAGAAAATTTGACCATCTGTAATAGAGATAACGTTCGTTGGAATATACGCGGAAATATCACCGGCTTGTGTTTCAACGAATGGCAAAGCAGTCATTGAACCGCCGCCTAACTCATCACTTAATTTAGCTGCACGTTCCAACAAGCGAGAATGTAGGTAGAAAACATCCCCTGGGTAAGCTTCCCGACCTGGCGGACGACGTAGTAATAAGGAAAGTTCACGATAAGCAACGGCTTGTTTTGACAAATCATCAAACACGATTAATACATGCTTGCCGTTGTACATGAATTCTTCACCCATTGCAGTTCCAGCATAAGGAGCAATGTATAATAATGGTGCTGGCTGTGAAGCGCCCGCAGTAACGATAATTGTATAATCCAACGCGCCGAAAGCTCTAAGTGTTTCTACTTGGTTACGAACCGTAGATTCTTTTTGACCAATAGCGACATAAATACAAATAACATCTTGTCCTTTTTGATTAATGATCGTATCAATCGCAATGGATGTTTTACCTGTCTTACGGTCACCGATAACAAGTTCACGTTGTCCGCGGCCAATTGGTACAAGAGCATCAATCGCTTTTAGCCCTGTTTGCATTGGTTGATCAACTGATTTTCTTTGCATAACGCCTGGGGCTGCGGCTTCAACTGGACGTGTTTTGTCCGTTTTGATTTCGCCAAGTCCGTCTACAGGTTGACCTAATGGATTAACGACACGGCCGATCATTGCTTCACCGACCGGTACTTCCATGATTTTACCCGTTCGTTTTACTTTGTCCCCTTCTCGAATCGTTTCAAAATCACCTAAAATGATAATACCGACATCATTTGTTTCTAAATTCTGTGCCATTCCGTATGAACCATTTGAAAATTCAAGCAGCTCTCCGCTCATCGCGTTTTCTAAACCATGCGCACGGGCAATACCGTCACCTACGTACGTTACAGTTCCGATTTCTTCAACGGCTAGTTCTTGCTGATAATTTTCGATCTGTTCTTTAATCAAGGCACTGATTTCTTCTGCTTTGATAGCCATTCAATTCACCTCTTTATTGTGCTGAACGTTATTTTAATAACAATTCTTGGATTCGTTCTAGTTGTTTATGGATACTGCCGTCGATTACTTTATGATTGGCTTCAATAATTACGCCGCCCACGATACTCGGGTCGATCAGATTAATTAAGTTCGCTTGTTCATAACCTAAAAGTGCGGCTGCTTTTGTTTCTAATTGTTGATGCTGTTCTTTTGTTAGTGGAACGGCGGTTAAGGCAGTTCCCAACAATAGACTTTTATGCTCATCATATCTTTTTTCGTATTCATCAATCATCAGCAGTAAATCATTCATGCGTGAATAATTGTAAACAACTAATAAAAAGTTTTTAACCGTGCCTTCAAAGCCGGATACCAGACGATTCATAATCTCGTCTTTTTCATAAGGTTCCAAGCGGACATCACTTAAGATATCTCCTAGACCGGGCACCTCATGATATACTTCTCTTAAAGTCAGCAGATCTTGATAAATGCTATCGATCTCTTGTTTTTCAATCGCCAATTCAAACAAGGCTTTACCGTAGCGTTTACCTACTGTATATTTATCGAGCTTCATTTGACTTACCTAAACCTTCAATATAAGAATTGATTAAAGAGTCGTGCGCTTCCGGCGTCAATTCTTTGTTTAAGATTTTTTCTGCAATTTGTAAAGACAGGCTCGCTACTTCATCTTTGACAGAAGCCATTGCTGCTTCATGTTCTTGAGAAATATCCTGACGTGCTTTTTCACGCAGCTGAGATACTTCTGCTTTGGTTTCTGTTAAGATTTTTTGACGATTTTTGTCTCCACTCTCTTTCGCTTGTTTAAGAATATCGGCTGCTTCTGATTTAGAAGAAAGCAATTTCTTTTGACGTTCTTCTTCCAGTTTTGCCGCTGCTATTCGAGATTTTTCTGCAGAATCTAAATCATTGGCGATTTTATCTTCACGTTTTTGTAACATGTCAGTAATTGCTTCCCAAGCAAATTTCTTGATAAGAAGCATTAATATTAGAAAAGCGCCGCTGACAACAATAATCGTTCCTAGTGTTGTGCTTGGGCCTGCTTCGCCAATTACTAAATGATCTAGCATGAAGTTTCAACTTCCTTTCTCTGCAATTTCCGTTGTGCTTCACTTAATTGAAGCACCTTTTACTTCTTTTTTGACCTTGAACTATTTTATATTCATTGCTTGGTCTGTATTTTTTGGCGGAGTTTGATACTTGTCACTTCTCGCTTTGTTCGACAAGTATTTTTCAACAGCTGCTTTGCTTTTGACAGTCGCTGGGTTTTCGTCGCGTTAATTCTCTCACTTCGTTCGACAAGTACTGTTCAACATCTGCTCTGCCTTTGGCAATCGCAGTGTTTCCGTCGCGTTACTTCTCTCGCTTCGTTCGACAAGTACTGTTCAACATCTGCTCTGCCTTTGGCAATCGCAGTGTTTCACAGTAAAGAAAGCAGAGACGTTGTGTTATAAAACTTTGCGTCCTGCCTTCTTAAAAATTATTTGAACACTAGTAACAAGGCAATAACTACACCTAGAATTGGAACCGCTTCAATCAATGCTACCCCGATAAACATAGTTGTTCTTAATTGTCCTGACATTTCTGGTTGACGAGTCATTGATTCGATTGTTTTTGAGATTACCTGTCCGTTACCATAAGCGGCTCCTAGAGCTGCCCCGAAAATTGCGATTGCTGCTGCAATATAATTTAATCCATCCATTTTTGATTTCCTCCTAAGAAATAGTTGTTTTAATTAATAATTTTTATTCTTCGACTTCAATTTTATGAGCCATGTAAACCATTGATAATGTTACAAAAATAAAGGCCTGGATTGCACCGATAAAGATTGAAAATGCTAACCAGATCATCTCTAAAGGAATTGCTAGTGGAATCGCCCATAAGCCTACACTTGAAACGATGCCTGCTATTAGTCCCAATAATACCTCACCGGCAAAAATATTCCCATACAAACGCAGTGCCAAAGTGAGTAAGTTCGTGAATTCCTCCATAAACTTAATCGGCATTAGAAATGCCACCGGTTTTAAATAGCTGTTGCTGAAATAGCCTTTTAAACCAAAACGGCTGACACTAAAGAAATGCGTCAATACAATCATAATTAATGCTAATGTCAAGGTAACTAAAGGATCCGCTGTCGGACTTTTCCAATACGAGTATTCACCGATTACAACTTTTGTAACTAGACCAATAATGTTGGCAACTAAGACAAACATAAACATTGTAAACGAAAGCAGGTGAAAATTTGATACTTCTTTACTTGGCATATTGTCGGTAATGATTCCCCGAACAAAGTCAATGATATATTCAATGACATTTTGCTTGCCTTTGGGTTTCATCTGCAGATTTCTTGTGCAGAAATAAACGATCCCGAAGACAATAACACATGTTAACAGCACCATCATACAAATGGTTCCGTCAAACCAAATTGGCCCAATCTTGAAGAGTAGTGTCTTCTCTTCCAAATTCATTCACCTCTTTTCCACCAAACTTAGAAGAAACTCAAAAGAGCTTCGACTTCTTAACCACCAGTTATCATACCACCATCATCGAATAATTTCAAAAAGAATTTATGAAAATAGGACACTTATTTTGAATTGACAAACATTTCAAAAAAAGGATTCTATCAACATTCATCAGTATGAAGGTTGGTTACTGAAAAAACGATGAAAACACATCAGTTTTCTTACACTCTATCAAATTTTTGAGAGAATAGAAAGTAAAGAAACGAAATATGCGAAAAAGAATAAATTGACGATTTTTCCTTCATTTTTTTCTTGCAATAAATGATAAATTTTAGCTATTAGCGTGAATGTTCTTTTAATGTACGATTGATTTGACGATCAATTTCTTTACGTTTCAAATCTTCCCGTTTATCATATTGCTTTTTCCCTTTGGCTAAACCAATCAGAACTTTGGCATAACCATTTTTAATATAAACTTTTAAAGGCACTAACGTAATCCCGGTATTTTTAGTTTCGCCGATTAGCTTGGCAATTTGCTTTTTATGCAAAAGCAACTTTCTTGTTCTCAATGGATCATGGTTAAAGATATTTCCCTGCTCATACGGACTAATATGCACATTCATGAGATAAGCTTCGCCATTACGGATTCTGGCGAAACCATCTTTTAAATTAATGCGTCCGTTTCGAATAGATTTAATTTCTGTTCCTTGTAAAACAATTCCGGCTTCCATTGTATCGATCACGGTGTAATCATGTCTGGCCTTACGATTTTGGGCAATTAATTTGCCTTCTCCTTTTGGCATACACAATCCTCCAATTATTATTTTTTCTTTTTCCCTTTTTTCTTTTTAGCCACTTCTTTATAGAAAGGCTTTTTGCCTTTTTTCTTGTATTTCTTTTGCTTAAAGGATTTCTTTTCCTTAAATTCATTGTTGCGCTTGCTACGTTCTTCTTTGCGATTACTTTGGCGTTTCTTTTGCTTAGGCGCTTCCAGACGTTCGACTTCTTCCGCTTCTAAAAGTTCAAAATCCACTTCTTTGGTTTCTGGATCTGCTTTCGCTACTTTAATCTTGACCTTTTGACCAATTTTTAAGGTCATTCCTGTGCGCTCACCGACAAGTGCCATATGATTTTCAATAAAATGGAAATAGTCCTGCTTTAAGCTGTTAACATGAATCAGACCTTCAATTGTATTCGCTAATTCTACGAAAAGACCAAAGCGTGTCACAGAGCTGATAATTCCTTCATATTCTTCGCCAATCTTATCCGCCATATATTCCGCTTTTTTCATTGCATCAACTTCACGTTCCGCTTCTACTGCCCGCCGTTCCATTTTAGAGCTATGATCAGCAATCTCCGGCAAGGTTTCCGCCCATTTTTCTTTCAGCGTTTCAGTTACTGGTTGACTATAGCTACGAATCAAGCGATGCACAATTAAATCAGGGTACCGCCGAATCGGCGAGGTAAAATGCGTATAATATTCGGCAGCTAAACCGTAATGTCCATAATTATCCTCTGAATAACGCGCTTGCTGCATACTACGCAGCAGCATGGTATTAATGACAGCTTCTTCTGGTTTATCTGCGACTTGAATTAACACATTCTGCAGATCTTTCGGCGTAATATCGGTTTTCGTTCCTTTTACTAAAATGCCTAAGACCGCTGCAAAATCAAAAAAGCGCTGCATTTTTTCTTCTTTAGGCTGTTCATGAATCCGATAAATAAACGGTAGCTTTAAATCATTATAGTGCTTAGCAACTGTTTCGTTGGCTACCAGCATAAAGGATTCAATCAGACGTTCACCCACACCTCTTGTTCGTAATAAAATAGCCAAAGGATGTCCTTTTTCATCCACTGCTACCTTTGCTTCCCGATCTTCAAAGGAAATAGCGCCACGACGCGTTCTCATTGTTTCAAGAATCGAATGAAGTTCCTTCATCGTGTTGAACATCGGCACTAGCTTTTTATAGCGCGCCATCGTTTCAGAATTTTGCTCTTCTAAAATTTCATTCACAGCTGTATAGGTCATTCGCTCCGTTGTTTGAATCACACTTTGAAAAATATCATGCTTCACTACTAAGCCTTCCGGCGAAATTTCCATTTCGCAGCTCATTGTTAAGCGAGGCACATTTGGATTCAAAGAACAGATACCGTTTGATAGTCGTTGCGGAATCATGGGTACAACACGATCCGTTAAATAAACACTAGTGCCGCGTTCATAGGCTTCCTGATCCAGCACACTGCCTTCCGTTACATAATAAGAAACATCCGCAATATGAACACCTAAAAAGTAATTACCGTTTTCCAATTTACGGACAGTAACCGCATCATCCAGATCCTTCGCGTCCTCACCGTCAATCGTGACAATCACTTGATCGCGCAAATCCCGACGTCCCTTTAGATCAGCTTCTGAAATAGTATCCGACACCTGATCCGCCGCTGCAATCACCTCTTCCGGAAAACTAGCTGGAATTCCGTGGGCCACGACAATAGACAAGATGTCCATGCCTGGATCATTTTTGTGACCTACCACCTTTTTGACAATTCCTTCCAAGCTTCTTGGATATTCTTTTTCAGGATAATGCGTCACTTCTACAATAACAATACTTCCATCGACTGGTTTAATTCCTTGAGCGGCGATATTAAACGTTAGGCCGGTCATCTTTTTATCTTTGGGGATCGCATAGCCATAAAGATCCGTATCTTTTATTTCCTGATCGTCATAGGCAATAAATTCGCCAACAACCTGTGTAATCGCCCGCTGCTTGATCGCCACTACACGACCTTCTGCTCCGCGATCTGAAAAAGGATCCGCCGGCTGTACGATATCAATAGCCACCAAATCGCCATCCATGGCATAGTTTACAGCCTCTTTAGGAACGTAAACATCCGCCTCTTCCGGATCAATCGTCACAAAGCCAAAGCCACGTTCATTTGCCCGGAAGGTTCCTTCAATTGCCATTGTCATCTGAGGCAGACGAATCTTGCCTTTTTTGTTAAATTCAACTAATTTTTCCCGTTCCATCATAGCAATTGTCTGTACTAATAATTTAAAGTCATTACTTTTTTGGAGCTTTAGTCCTTCGGCTATTTCTTCCATTGAAAAGCTCTTTTTTGACTGGCTTTCCATGAAAAGCAGGATTTGCTCCTTAATTGTTTGTTTTGTCATTCTTTCTCCTCATTCCAAGGCAACGTATTTAAAAAAGCCGCTACGTCTTGTTCTAATTGTTTATGATCAGCTCCAACAGTCAGCACATGACCGCTGTTTGGATACCAGTTTAAGGTATAACGTGTATTGCTTAAGGCAGCTGCTGTTTTGAAGACTCCGGTTGCATCGATCATTTCGTCCTGACCGGCTTGAGCCATAAAAACTGGAACTTTAATTTGCTCCAAATGGACAGCTGTTTGTAACGATAATTGCTCAATATCCTTTAATTGTATAAGCGCCTGCTGCTTAATTTTTGTCAGCCGTTCTTGTCGATCAGCTTCTGAAACTCCCGCCATTTTTAACACCTTCTCAGAATATAATACGAAATTTTCTGGCACATTATTTTTTACAGGGAAAATTGGTGAGCAAAAAAAACCGCCCCCGATAACTCCATCTATCTGTTCCGTTAAAACATTCATACTAAAAATTCCGCCCATTGATAAGCCTAAAATAGCAATTTGACTGTAGCCCTTGTCTTTCAAAAACGCAAGTGCTGCCAGCGTATCCTCACGCCAATCCTCCGTTGTTTTAGCCAAAATATCTTCTGGAGCAAAGGTTGCATGACCAGAAAAATTGGGAGAATAGACTGTATAATTGGCTTTTTCTAAAGAACGGCTCAACATGCGTACATCGTTACTGCTGCCGGAATAGGCGTGCAGCAGCAAAACTGCTCGGGAACCATTTTCAGAGAACAATGGTTTAGGTAGATTAATTATTTTCACTTCATTATTCACCTCATTTTCATTTTAGCACATTATCTACTGAAAACCTTGTGAAAAGAAAGAGGCCTATGCTTACAGTCCTTGTGGTCAAAAATCACGACACAAAAAAAGGAAGTGACGAAAAAGTAAAATACTTTTGCTCACTCCCTATACCGAAAAATCCGCAAGGTTAAAACAGTCAGCGAAAAGAATGTGCTTCACTAGATTGATGATTCATCAATTGCGAATTCATTCAGATTGCTGCGCGATCTTACGTGTTTCCTCACCGCTTTTTTCGTTATCTTTATTTTGATGATAATAACACTAAAATAAATAGTAAAAGCATCCAAACGCCACCGATAACAGCAGTTGCGCGCTGCATAACAGCTTCAAAGCCACGTGCTTTTTGTTTACCAAACAGCTTGTCTGCCCCGCCGGTAAACGCACTTGCGGCACTATTTTGCTTGCTTGGCTGCATCATAACGGCAATAACCATCACAATAGATAGGATGATTACGACAGCTAAAATAAAATTATACATCGTTCAATTCTCCTTTATTCGCAAAATACATCTATTACACTTTAGCATATTTCTATTGCAAATGCCAGTGAATTCAAATTTTTAACAAAAAACTCCGACAAATCACTGTCGTGCTATTTTCTTAAAACATCACCATATTCAGGCTTTGTATCAAATTCCTTTTTAGCAAATGGGCATAACGGAATAATTTTTTTCCCTTCTTTACGTGCTTTTTCTACGCCATTATAAACAAGCTTTTCTGCTAATTTCTGTCCTCGATAGGCAGGATCTACAAAGGTATGATCAATAATCATCATGCCTTCGCCAGCATTTGACCAAGTCATCTCTCCAATTTCCTGATTTTCATCATTGTACAAAGCAAAACGATTTTCTTCTTCTTTTATTTGCATGCAGGTTCATCCTTTCTAATGTATTTTAAAGCACCACTGGGGCAAGAATTGATGACACGAATATCGTCTTCCACACCGCCATTATCCGCAATAATCCAGGGACGTCTGCCGACTTCAAATACATTCGGGTTCCCACGGACACAATTGCCAATGTGGGCACAGATGTCTTTGTGATAATAGATATCCAAATCTGCGCCATGATATTTTTTATAGCCTTTTGCTACTAATAGCTCTTCTGTTACTTTTTTCCCATTGATTTGATTGCCGTCCATTTAGTTACCCTCCATAAAATTACATATGTTTTTTTATTATTATTTTAGCAATATCCTTTTAAATCTTCAATGAATTTGACTTTTGCTTAGATGACACGTCGTTTATGCTTTTGTTTTTTACGTTCTTTTTTCTTATCAAACTCGTACACTGCTCGTGTCATAAACAATGAGATATAGTTAAAAATTGAGCGACTGCCTAAAATCAACGGCAGATAAAAGAATACATTTCTTGAAAACAATGACGTCAACATGAAGAAGTCTCCTGCAAAAATAAAGCAGATTAAAAAGGCAGAAACCAAAAGCCCAATCATCAATCGCTTTTTCAGATTGAGCGGTCGCGCGGCTTTTAACAAAACCAAAAAGCCAACACAGCCCGTTAATAAGACACACATGGTTGACACGTCCTGATGAGACAAGTCAAACCACTGGCCGGCAAGCTGTAAAACTAAGATATTCAGCACAACCGTTAAAGCACCAGGCACAGAAATCCGCAAAATATTGGTTAAAAAATGTCCTTTGATCCGTTGATAGTTTGGCTCCAACGCTAAAATAAAGGATGGAATCCCCACCGTCAGCGTATTAATCGGCGTTAATTGTAAAGGAGCGAACGGATAAGGCAAAAGTAGAAAGATAAAGGTCACTGCCAAAATAGCGGAATAAATCGTTTTGACCATATACATGGATGCCACTCGTTCAATATTGTTAATGACTCTCCGACCTTCATTCAAGACTTGAATCATCGAGCTAAAATCTGAATTTAACAATACAACATCTGACACCGCTCGCGCAGCGTCACTTCCGCTGGCCATTGCTACACTAACATCGGCCTCACGTAAGGAGAGAATATCATTTACCCCGTCCCCAGTCATACAAGTCGTATGTCCATTTTGTTTAAGCGCCTGAATTAGCTCACGCTTTTGGTAAGGCGTGACGCGACCAAAAACGGTCGTCTTTTCCACTAATTCATTATAATCAACGTCCTCACTGACACGACTCATATCCACAAAGTTTTCAGATCCGGCGATTCCAGCCTGACCGGCAATTTTTGAAACAGTGATTGGATTATCCCCGGAAATAACTTTTAACGTCACATCCTGCTCTGCAAAATAAGAAAACGTGTCAACCGCATTTTCACGCAATGTATCCGCAATAATGAAAGCAGCAACTGTTTCCTTTTGACTCGGTAATTGCTGTGCCGTCAACGCTTCCTTTGAATGAACTAAAATCAGCACACGATCCCCTTGCTCATTATAAGGTGCCAGCAATTCTTTTAATGGTTCCGGCATTTCTGCGTAAATAAATTCAGGTGCACCCATGACAAAAGAGCCTTTTTCTGCAAAACTTACTCCGCTCCATTTACGCTCAGACGAAAAAGGAACACTTTCTTTTACCTGCCATTGATTGACCGCAAGGGGAAACCGTGCCCGCAGTACTTTAGCTGTTGCATTCTGATCCGAAAGTACCGCCATGACTTCACTCATTGCTCGCT
This sequence comes from Enterococcus sp. UD-01, assembly GCF_044909655.1. Taxonomy (NCBI): domain Bacteria; kingdom Bacillati; phylum Bacillota; class Bacilli; order Lactobacillales; family Enterococcaceae; genus Enterococcus; species Enterococcus sp. UD-01. The sequence continues at coordinate 105,669 of NZ_JBIYEU010000010.1, forward strand.
CAATTTCACTAGCCGGAAAGCCCGCTTGAGGAATTAATTCTTTAAACGTTAATGTTCCATCTGTAATCGTGCCTGTTTTATCTAGACAAATAGTATCAACACGTGCCAAGGTTTCTATGCAGGACAAACGCTGAATCAACGTTTGCTTACGTGCCAAATTCGCTGCTCCTACCGCAAAAGCGACACTGGTTAACAGCATCAGTCCTTCCGGTATCATACTCACTAACGCACCAGAAACCCCTAATACCGTTTTTGGAAATGACTGCGTTGATTGATACTGCGACCAAAAAAGCAGCATTCCAATGGGAACAATCGCAAAAGTAAGCCCTTTGATTAAAAGATTAAGAGAATTCATTAATTCCGAAGTCGACTTCTTTTCTGTTTTTGCTTCTTTGGATAATTTAGACACAAAATTATCTTCACCAACCGTAGTAATTTTCACAAAAGCCAAGCCTGAAGTAATAAAACTTCCACTCATTACCATATCATCCACTTGTTTTATTATCTTATCGGATTCGCCCGTTAATAAGGATTCATCTACTTCCAATCCTTGAGCATAAATCACTCTACCATCTGACGGTACTTGGTTCCCGAGTGTCAACACTAGCACATCACCTAAAACAAGTTCGTCTTGCAATAGTTTTATCAAACGATCTTCCCTTAAAACGATTACTTCGGTTTTATTAACGATGGACAATTTATCAATCGTTTTTTTGGCATGAATTTCTTGAAACACACCAATCGCTGTATTGATAATAATAATCCAGAAAAACAAGGCATTTTTAGGATAACCCACTAAAAAAACAGCAATTGCCAAAAATAAATTAATAAAATTAAATAACGTGAGTGAATTATCCAAAATAATTTGTTTCGTTGTACGCGAAAGATCTTCTACCTCTTTGTTGTATTTGCCTTCGTCATAAAGTTGCTGCGCTTTCGCATCCGATAAGCCTTTGATTGTCTCAGGAATTTTAATAGTATCAGCTTCTACAGTTGATGTGGTGCTACTTGCTGAAACGACTTCTTCGTCAATATCCCGCTTTTTTCTAAACCATTTCTTCATCGTATCAGCCACTCCTTACTTTGTTTTACATTTATTGTAAATGACTTTAGTAATTCATTTTATTTATTAATTTAAGTTTACACTTTTTTTAATTATTTGAAAAAAAATGAAGCAGTTGGAAGAGAAAAAAGAAAGAAAATGAAAAGACTCACTCTAAATAGAGTGAGTCTATAAACGAATGAAAGGTGAATAAGCTTAAATGATTTCAATCACTCACTCTAAACAGAGTGAGACGTGTAAGAATGGCAACATTAAAAAATATTATCATATTTCAATCCACTCACTCTAAACAGAGTGAGACATAAAGTAGTTTTTACCTCCACCACGAGCCATATAAATATTTCAATCCACTCACTCTAAACAGAGTGAGACGCATTGGTCTAGTCCTTTCTGTATTTGTTGTGATGTATTTCAATCCACTCACTCTAAACAGAGTGAGACAATGAATCAAGTCAAAGACTTTCAAAAGTTTATAAATTTCAATCCACTCACTCTAAACAGAGTGAGACATTTTTAAGCACAAATTGTTTATGTTTCTCAAATTATTTCAATCCACTCACTCTAAACAGAGTGAGACCTAAATCACCTCTATAAATATTTTGTTGCCATAATATTTCAATCCACTCACTCTAAACAGAGTGAGACCGCAAACTAAGGACTCGTTTGTCGTCTCTACAACATTTCAATCCACTCACTCTAAACAGAGTGAGACATGATGAAATGTCAGGAACAGAGGATATAATCGCGATTTCAATCCACTCACTCTAAACAGAGTGAGACAATTTTTTCATCGAATTCGGATATTTTTAAAAGTATTTCAATCCACTCACTCTAAACAGAGTGAGACAAAAAGATACAAAACAGTCAGCATAGAAAGGAGAACATTTCAATCCACTCACTCTAAACAGAGTGAGACGTTAGTGCGCAGTGTGAAACGTACAAGCATATCAGGATTTCAATCCACTCACTCTAAACAGAGTGAGACTTGGACTCAAAATAAAAAAGGAAGGAGATATAAGATATTTCAATCCACTCACTCTAAACAGAGTGAGACGTACTTGGATTTCGCAAGTGTCCTCATCATAAGATTTCAATCCACTCACTCTAAACAGAGTGAGACGAAAACATTAGTAGTGGTGGCGTAGGAACTGCGATTTCAATCCACTCACTCTAAACAGAGTGAGACGACCGAATAAACAAGCGATCATATTGGATCATGTAGATTTCAATCCACTCACTCTAAACAGAGTGAGACTGTGAAAAAAGGCGCTATTTCGATCGAATTCTCTTCTAATCACTCCTTTCCCATCAAAAAACAGCAAAAGATTAAAATTAAATTAGAAAAAAGTCCGAAATAAGCTTTTTTCACTGTTCATTTGGTGCGAATCCCTCAGTGTTTTTATGTGCACTTAGGGTTCGCACCTGCAATTATCTTTATAAATCTAACTATTTATTTCCAAAAATCGTCAAAAATTGAAATCGGCATATGACGTTTGTGTTGCGTTTTTAGATACCAACCTTCAATCGTTTCTTGCGCTTTTGGTGTAATTGTTTTTCCTTCTAAATAATCGTCAATATCATCATATGTGACACCCAGAGCAACTTCGTCCGCGACTAAAGGTTTATTATCCTCCAAATCAGCGGTTGGTACTTTCAGATATAATTCAGCTGGTGCGCCTAGTTCCTTCAATAGAGTTTTCCCCTGACGTTTGTTCAAACGGAATAACGGTAAAATATCTGCTCCGCCATCTCCGTATTTCGTATAAAATCCGGTAATATTTTCTGCTGCATGGTCGGTACCGATAACAGCACCGGATTTTTCTCCGGCGATTGCATATTGCACAATCATACGTTGGCGCGCCTTCATATTTCCTTTGTTGAAATCATGAATGGCTACACCCGCTTCTTCTAAAGAATCAGCACAGGCATCGACAGCTGCTTTAATATTCACGCTTAACGATACATCTGGCTGAATAAAGGCCAAGGCTTTGTTTGCATCCGCCTCGTCCGCTTGTTTGCCATAAGGCAAACGGACAGCAATAAATTGATAGGCTTCGTCTTTTGTTTCTGCACGCATTTCAGCCATGGTAAGCTGAGCCAAGCGACCTGCTAATGTCGAGTCTTGTCCCCCACTGATACCAAGAACAAAAGTTTTTAAAAAAGGATGTTTATATAAGTAGCTTTTCATAAAGTCAATACTTGCACGTATTTCTTCTTCAGGATCAATAACTGCTTTTACACCTAATTCTTTAATAATTTTTTGTTGTAATGTTTCCATGGTGAACCCTCCAATTATTTGTCTTCACTCAATGCTTTAACATCCACTCTCACTTTTTCCAGCAAACGCATTTTATGATTCCAGCATTCTGTTGAAAGATCTACCGGATATTTTTGCGGATTTAAATCACGTTTGTATTCTTCCCATAGCGAATCAAGATTTTCTTTGGCATAATGCTTGATTTCATCAAGCGTCGGCAAATCATATACACGTTTTCCCTCTACAAAAATTTCCTGCAGTACAGGGCGCGCATCAAAATTTCTAACCGTTTTATTGATAAAGGTATGCACCGGATGGAACATGTAGATTTCTTCCTCTTCACGCGGATCTTCATCCCATAAGGTTACATAATCTCCTTCAGATTTTTTATCTGATTTACGTGTAATCCGCCAAACTTGTTTTTTGCCAGGTGTTGTAACTTTTTCTGCATTACTGGAAAGTTTGATGGTATCTTTCATTTGACCCTTTTCATCTTCAATGGACACGAGCTTGAATACTGCTCCTAAAGCTGGTTGATCGTAGGCCGTAATTAGTTTTGTGCCGACGCCCCAGACATCTATTTTAGCTTTTTGCATTTTTAAACTTAAAATAGTATTTTCATCAAGATCATTGGATGCATAAATTTTAGCCTCCGTAAAACCAGCTTCATCTAGTTGTTCACGAACTCTTTTAGAGATATAAGCCATATCACCGCTGTCCAAACGTACGCCTAGAAAATTTATCTGATCGCCCATTTCCTTAGCTACACGAATCGCACTGGGCACTCCTGATTTTAATGTATCGTAGGTATCTACTAAAAAGACACAGTCTTTATGAGTCTTGGCATAAGCCATAAACGCATCATAATCATTTCCATAAGATTGAACCAGGGAATGAGCATGGGTTCCGCTGACCGGAATACCGAAAATTTTCCCGGCACGCACATTACTGGTAGCATCAGCACCACCAATATAAGCAGCGCGTGTACCCCAAATTGCAGCATCCAATTCCTGTGCCCGCCGTGTTCCAAATTCCATTAATGGATCATCTCCAATAACAGATTTGATACGTGCCGCTTTTGTTGCCAGCAAGGTTTGAAAATTAACCATATTTAAAAGCGCCGTTTCGATCAACTGGCATTGTGCCAAAGGTCCTTCTACCTGAATCAGCGGCTCATTATTAAAAACCAGATCACCTTCCAATGCAGAACGAACAGTGCATTTGAATTCAAAGTTTTTTAAATAGGTCAAAAAATCTTCAGGATACTTTTCCACTTCTCTAAGGTACGCAAGATCAGATTCACTGAAGGTTAAGTTTTCTAAATAGTGAATTAATCGTTCCAATCCAGAAAAAATTGCATATCCATGATTGAAGGGCATCTCACGAAAATAACATTCAAAAACAGAATTTAAATCAGCACGCCCAAGTTCCCAATAGGTCTTCATCATGTTAATTTGATATAAATCGGTATGCAGCACCAAACTGTCATCGCTATAAACTTTTTGCATCTTACTAAGCCATCCTTTTCTTTTCATGTAAACTCATTATTTATTATAACAAAGATTCAATTATTTAAGCGTAATTTGCACTCTTTGCGTTTTTCTATACTTTTTTCTTGAAAATAAAAAACTTGCTGAAGAAATAGTTCAATACAATTACTACGACTTGCGTAATTAATTTTGCCCAAAAATCAGAGATGTGCAGATAATCAATCATTACGATCATCATGCCCATATCAATCACAAAAGAAAGCACGCGATACCAGTAAAACAGCAACATCTCTTTAAGAAAACCGCCGATATTTTCATGTTTGCTTGAAAAAACAAAATACTTATTTGTAAAAAAGGCGAATAGAACAGATAAAAACCAGCCAATCGCATTACTTATTTTATAATCAATAGCAAAAAGATTTGTACAAATAAAGAAAACACCCATATTTACTAAGGTTGTTGCGGCACCAAAAAACAAATAGCTGATCATTTCCTGATATTGTTGAAACAGTTTTTTCACTTACAATCTTCCTTTCACTTGTCATTATTATTTTAGCAAAGATAGTCTGGAAAACCTACTGATTTTCAGATAAAGCTGTAAATTAATGAAAAACTCTGAAAACAGGCCGTCAGCTAGTGTAAATATTTTTGTAGTAAAAAACAGCTAGTTGGGTGCGATCTCTAAGCTCTAATTTTTCCAATAAATGACTAATATAATTGCGTGTTGTTCCTTCACTTAAAAATAAGCGTTCGGCAATTTCTTTATTGTTCAACCCCTCTGCCACTAATGAAAGAATCGAATAGTCCTTTTCATTTAAATTAAAAGCTTTCAAATTATCCGTATTTTTCGTTTGCAACAGATCCGGCAGCCGTTCAATAATACTACCTTCAAAAACTGATTGTCCGTTATTCACAGCTTTAATGGATGGAACGATCGCGGCCAGATCTTGCTTCAATAAATAGCCCTTAATACCGCTTCGTAATGCTTCAGCTATGTATTCATCATCTGAAAAAGTCGTTAACAGCAATACTTTGGCTGTTTTATCTTTTGATAAAATAGTTACCGCAGCTTCCAATCCGGTACTTTCACCCATTCGAATATCCAGCAGCACAACATCTGGCTGAGCTTCTTCATAAAGCTTTATCGCTTCTTGGCTATTTTTTCCAATTCCGACAACCTCGATTTCTCCACTGGCTTCCACGATGGTTTTCAGTGAAGTGGTTACCAGTAAATCATCATCTGCAATCACTAACCGTATCATTTACTTGTTACTCCTTTACTTGGGCAAAATTGCGATCAAGGAAAAACCCGTCGCTTTTTGCTGATAATTCAGCTTGCCGCCTATTTTTTCCATTCGTTCCTGCATGCCTATCAAACCTAACCCATTTTTATCTGGCGCTGTTTGTGTTTGTTTCGTTCCGTTATCTGCAATTGTCAATTTATAAAAACCGGGATAATTTTTAAAATCAATCGTCACTTGTTCAGCATTGCTATGCTTCATGATATTTGCTAAAGCTTCCTTTATAAGCATAATACAGGCTAATTTGTATTCTTTTGCCATATACTCGGGAAATTCGCCAGACTGCACCACAGGACAAAAGGTAAAGGTTCGCAAAATGTTTTGGCAAGCCAATGACAAACTGACGGATTCATCATGAAGATTATGCACACTTTTACGGATACTATTCATTCCTTCTGTAATAGTTGTCTGTAATTGCTCCAACGGTTCATTTAATTGATTTTGCTCATTGATTGTTTTGATCGCAGCTGTTTGTAATAAAGCACTTGATAATAAATGACCAACGTTATCGTGAATATCTCTGGCAATACGGTTACGCTCGTCCGAAAGCTCTAAATGAATTTTTGTTTCCTGCTGTTCCAGTAATGTGTCATTTTTAACTTTCAAATAAAAGCTTTTCTCTTGGGTTTCTTTTACTAATCTTAAAATTTCATCGTTTGCAGCGGTATTTTGCAGCCACGAATAAGCAAAATATCCTGCTAAAAGACAAAAGAAGCCTACAGCTAATTTTATCGTTATAGGTTCATTTTTCTGAAATAGTAAAACTACTAAAATAAAGCTACTGTTTAGACTAATTATTCGCTTATCAGCTGCAACGCCATCATAAAAGAAAATTGGTACAAAATACAGATATTCCGGCCAACGAAAGCTTAGTAAAAGCATGCAAGCTGTACCAACAAATGAAAGTGACGGGCGCCCACTCAAAGTGATCAATAAGTTCATCAAAATCGGCAATAAAACAAAAACGATGCTCTGACTTTCATACTCGGATCCTAAAAGCAAGATACCGAGAATGAGCAAAAAAACCTTGTCGAATAAGCGATTTCTTACATTAATCCCCATCTTCTCCTCCAATCTCACCAGTGCAATATGACAAATGTCATATTAATTAGGGAAAATATTCACTTCTTTTCCTTTTTAACTTTCGCTATAGTTTTATTATAAAGAAAAAAGGGAGATTTTGATATGGTAATTGAGATAAACAATCTGGTAAAGAGCTATGGAAGTTTAATTGCTTTAGATCATTTCAGTTTAGAGGTGAAGCAAGGCGAAATTCTGGGTCTCTTAGGTCCAAACGGCTCCGGAAAATCGACTGCGATTCATTGCATGCTTTCTTTACTTTCATATGAGCAGGGAGAAATCAAGCTTTTTGGAGAAGTGATGACTCCGAATCGCTATGATCTAAAAAAACGCATTGGGGTTGTTCCTCAGGAAGTAGCGGTTTTTGATGAGCTCACTGTTATCGAAAACATTGATTACTATTGCGGCTTATATATTAAAGATAAAAAGTGCCGAAAACAATATATAAGCGATGTCATTTCACTAGTAGGTTTAGAGGATTTCAAAAAGTTCCTGCCAAAAAAACTGAGCGGCGGGTTAAAACGGCGTCTAAATATTGCTTGCGGTATTGTTCATAAGCCCGAATTAATTTTTTTAGATGAGCCTACTGTTGCAGTTGACCCTCAAAGCCGCAATAAAATTCTGGACAGCATCAAAGAATTGAATCGACAAGGTGCCACGATCATTTATACAACACATTACATGGAAGAAGTTGAACAGCTATGCAACAACATTGTTATTCTTGAAAAAGGCAAAATTATCGCCCAAGGGACCAAAGAGCAGCTCAAAGGAATGATTCAGGCGAATCAAAAAATTATCATAGAAATCCCTGTTTTTCCCGAAACAGTAAAAAATCAGTTAAAAGAACTGCCGGGCATGCTGGAAATTGACTATCAGGATGGTTTTGCAACTTTCTATACTGAAAAGAATCAATCGGTGTTTGCAGATGTCCTTCATTTATTTGAGCAGCATCAGCTTACTTTTGGTAATTTTTATACACAACAGCCGACTCTAAATGACGTCTTTTTGGAAATTACCGGCAGAGAATTGCGCGATTAAGAAAGGAGACTCTGTATGTTTTTGCATTTGTATCGTTATCGATTAAAGATTCAATTAAAAAATAAAGTGCTGCTGTTTTGGACTTTAGCCTTTCCTTTAATATTGGGGTTATTTTTTACTGCTGTGTTTAGCGGCTTAGATTCACTTGATACCATCGAAAAAATTCCTGTTGGGATTGTGACAGATGAAACAGTGCCAACAGAAGCTGCTGATTATTTTTTTAAAGCAATCAATCAAGCAAAGTCACAAAATAAAAAATTATTTGCTCCACAATATCTTTCGAAAAAAGCTGCAGAGCAAAAGCTGACAAAAAATAGGCTCAGTGGGTATTATCAATTGACTGAACACTCTCTGACATTAACAGTCAATCGGAAAGGACTTCAGCAAAATGTCTTAGATTCATTCATGAATTCCTATTTACAAAGTGCTGAGACCCTCGCTATTCTGCAAAAAGAAAATCCAGCGGTTCTGGCCAGCTCCCTCACTAAAAATATTGGCATAATACATGACTATACTTCTCTTAAACATCCGGCTGCTTCAAAGGGCAGTCAGAAAAGCTTTTACTTTTTTACTTTAATTGGAATGAGCTGTATGTTCGGCATGTTTTGGGGACTTATGAATGCTCATGATGAACAAGCCAATCAATCGGCCAACGGTATGCGCTTATGTCTTTCTCCTAAAAATAAATTGTTTGTTGTTACTGCAAATATCACTGCGTCATTTACCATTTTTGCTGCAGAAATTCTCTTTGTTTTAGGTTTTAGTCATTTTGTTTATGGCGTAGATTTTGGGAAGCGCTGGCCTTTAATTTTACTGACTTGCGGGATAACAATTATTACTGCGCTATCTTTGGGAACATTGCTTGGCAATCTCTTGCCCATCTCGCTCAATCAAAAAATGTCTGTCGCCGTTTCCTTTCAAATGTGCTGCAGCTTTTTGGCAGGAATGATGTTTCCTGATATTAAACTTTTAATGAGCGAATATCTTCCGTGGCTGAACGCAATCAATCCTGTTAATTTAGTCAGCGAAGCACTATATAAGCTGTACTACTATCAAACGCTTAATAGCTTTTACTGGAACCTAGCGAGCTTAAGTATCCTAACGCTTATTTTTATTACTGTCAGCATCATTTTAGAAAGGAGAGTCCGTTATGTCAGTCTTTAAAGCGACCTTCGCTATTTTTAACAAAAATAGCGCCACGTTGATTCTCTCTTTAGCAATCAGCGTGTTTATCTCGTTTACTTACTCGGTTTCTTACGGAAAACCCGCTGAACAATTATCCAAGCCGACTATTGCTGTTTTTAATCGAGATCATGGAGCACTTGCTCAACACCTAGAAACGTACTTAGCCAAGTCTTTAACAGTGGTCTCAATAAAAGATACGCAAGAATCCGTCGATGACGCTTTATTTTTTAAAAAAGTTGACTCTGTTGTAACAATTCCCGCTTCCTTTTCCGAAAAAATTGAACAGAGAAAAAGAGCAAACTTACCTGTACGTGTTAGTCCGGATAGCTTTAGCCAAGTCTACATTGATTCGCTGCTAAACAATTTTCTCTCCACCTATCAATTTTACCAAAGTGCCTTTCCCGCAAAAACAGGAACTGAACTAATGGCATTGACGCAAAAGAATTTACAAACAAAAGGAACGGTTCATTTTGATTCCTCCTACCTACAATTAAAGAGGCAGGAATCTGCCGGGCGAATCTTCGGTGTTTTATCGTATACCCTTTTCATGACAATTTTTGGCGCCATTACATTAGCAAGCTTGGCCTTTAATCGTAAAGAAATTAAAACTAGGAACAGCTGCTCGCCTATATCAAAGCGCATGTTTGCCATTCAGCATTTAGGAATTCAATTAATTTTGTGCTTGGCTATTTGGGGAATTTTTGTCAGTGTTGTACTCTTGACCTCTAAAAGTGCTTTTGGCAAAACCACACTGTACTTTATTTTAAATACTGTGCTGCTGTTTCTCATGAGTGTTTCTTTTAGTATTTTCATTGGCAGGATTGTCAGCAATTCAAATATGATCACAGGGATTAATAATGTCTTTATCTTAGGCAGTGCCTTCATCAGCGGCGTGTTTGTACAAGCTGATATTTTACCAGAAATGGTTAGTAAAGCCGCCTCTTTTACTCCTACGTATTGGTATATGAAAAATTGTACGTTAATTGGCAAGACGCTACAGTTTAATCAAGCATTCTTGGATGAATTTCTTTTTAACTCCTTTATATTGCTCCTTTTTACAGGGATTTTTTTACTCTTAACTCTTCTAACCAATAAAGAACGGGCAGCTTTTTATTTTTCTTTAAAGAAGTCAAGTATTTAAAAAAAGACGATTGAATCAAAAAGCTAAAAAGCCTTTGGTTCAATCGCTCTTTTCTATTCAGAATCGTTATTTTTTTGAATCACAATAATATCTTTTCTCGGTTTGTTAAAGGTAAAGCCGGCATCCAGCATTTTATTTTTGACACCAATCTGAACAGTGACGTTTTCGCGGGTTGTGTGCAATAATTTCTTTATCACAAAATCAATTTCATTTTTAGTGATTTTCTTTTTGGTATTAATCATGATAAGATCAATTTTATCAAATGCATCTGCGTAAACAATCTGTGTACGATCTAAAGCATATAATTTAAAAAATTTAATGGCTTTTGAACCGAAAACATATTTTGTGATGTTCGGGTAAAAATATTCCAAATTCAAATTTTTATTAATAGGCGTTTCAACTAATTTCATCTAGTTTGCTCCTTATCTGCTTATTTTGATGTCTGTTTAACTTTACATTAAATTTTACCGCTTATTTGAGTATTTGTAAATCCTACATTTTTTGAATTAAAAAATAATCGTACAAAAAACGCTTGACCTTCACGTTAGGGAAAGGTTTATTCTTATAGCATACAGGAGGGAAACAGATGGAATACACAATCAAAAAAGTGGCTGAGCTTTCCGGAATCAGTTCACGTACTCTACGCTATTACGACGAAATCAATTTATTGAAACCTGCGCGCATCAATTCATCTGGTTATCGTATCTATAGCACCAAAGAAATCGACCGGCTGCAGCAAATTTTGTTTTATCGCTCGTTGGATATGAGATTGGAAGATATCCAAGCACTTTTAGATGCACCTAATTTCGATCCTCAGCAGGCACTGGAAAAGCATTACCAGCAATTACTGGTCAAACGACAGCAGATCGATCATCTTATCCTAACTGTAGAAAAAACGATTCGCTATCAAAAAGGAGCAGAAATGATGACAGATAAAGAAAAATTTATAGGTTTTAAGCAAGAAAAAATCGCTGAAAATGAACAAATGTACGGCGCGGAAATTCGTGAAAAATATGGCGAGGAAGCCGTCGAAAGGGCTAATAAAAAATGGCTGAATCTATCAGAGGATGCGTTTCAAAAAATGGAAGCTGCTGAAGCTGAAATGTTCCAGGCACTGCAAAATGTCATACTAACAAAAGACTATCAATCAGCGGATGCGGAAAAAGTCTTTTTAAATCACAAAGAGTGGCTAAGCTTCACCACTGCGTACTCCCCTGAGCTTCATCGCAATCTTGGGGACATGTACATTGCTGATGAACGCTTTCAAGCTTATTACGATGAGCGGGCAGGTCAAGGTGCAGCAGTCACTTTGAATCACATCATCCAGCATTTCACTCGTTCATAATACGTCATAATCTAAAAAGTCCAGCCAGAAATCGATGAGATTTCCGGCTGGACTTTTTGATTATTCCTCAACATCGTACTCATATTCATACTGCGGCTGTTGCTTCTCTTCAAAATAGCTTTTCGCATAAGAATAAACCACCGTGCCAAGTAAGGCCACAATGATAATGGTAATAAGTGCAGACTGTAATTTACGTTTTGTTCGTTTGGCTGCAAAATTAGCATTCTTCAGCATTTCCTTTTTGTAGCTGTCCGCATGCTTCATTTGAGTAATATCATAATAAAAAAATTGCAGCGGCTGTTCCAGCTGCTCTTTGCCGAACTCGTTGCTGTAGCCTACCAGCAATGTATATTGACTAATTTTTGAGGGGAAATTTCGCGCATTCTTTTTCCTTATTTTAACAAGTGATTCTGCTGTTTCAATAAAATAGTATGCCTGCTGGTCTTCCTGTGGCTCGATGTCTTGCATTTTTTGAAATGTTTTTGGCAACTCTTCTACGATAGTCTGATAATACTTTTCAAAAGCTTCTGCTCGCATAAAACGAACAATATAAAGCAATACACCTGCCTCCAACAAAAATAAGACGATTAAAAGTACACGCAGCAGCAAAGCTGACGCTCCAATACCTAACCCTGTTAACAACATCAACACTAGCATAGCCAAAGCATATCTTTGATAGCTTTTTAGATACAACTGACGAATTCCTGATTGATAGTAAGTTAAATCCGCTTCTATTTTTTCTTTTACCTCTTCCATGTTCTTCCTCCTTTTTCTAAAACAAGTTGCCTTCTATGAACGAATAATTTCGTCGAAAATAAATTGTCCGACACCGCCGTCAATACACTCGCCAATAATTTTTTGGCATTGTGCTTTTACAATCTCTTTTGCGTTACCAACCGCTACCGGAATATCCACGACTTCCAACATGGCTAAATCATTCTCGCCGTCGCCGATTCCATAGCTAACCGCATTCGGAAACTTACTCATAAATTCGTTAATCGCATAGCCTTTACTACTTTTCGGATTGACTACCTCCAAACATTGAATAAATGAAGAAAAGACATAAGCGGTATTACTGCTTAACAGCTCTCTCAAACGCTCATGCTCGTCATCGCTGGCTTCCATCATTTCAATTTTCATTACTTTTACTTCAGGGTGTTCTTTTAAATAAGCCAACGGATCTGTTACATGCTGACATTCCTCTTGAAAAAAACGTACTTTAAAGTCCATAATTTGCTGACCTTGAGCGCCTAACGGTTCTAGTTTTTTTCTTAAGGCTATTATGTTGTCCGTAAATTGTTCCACCGATTTCAAAATAATACCTTCATTTGTATGAATATGATAAAAAATCTGGCGCTCTTCCAAAATAGTCAATACTCGTTCACATTCTTCAATGGATAAATCATGATTGTAATTAATCGGTGCGCCAACTAATTTAAAGCCGCCGCCATTACTAAAAATCACATCGCATTCGTTCTCTAGTTGAGCCATTAATTCTGCCAGCTGGTCGTACCCGCGGCCGGTAATAAAAACGAAATGATCGCCTTGATTTTGTAAAGCAGAGATGGCTTCAAAATTAATGCGCGGCACTTCGCCTCCAAGCTCTTGAAATGTACCGTCAATGTCACAAAAAACTATATTCATTTAGATCTCCTTTTAAAATATGCTATTGTACAAAACATTGCTGTTAATTTTACAATAATAATAGTATAGCATAGATTGTCGAAGGAAAATAAACTGATTTTTTAATAAAATACGCGCAAAACACTTCCCGTTTTTAATATTCTAGTAGCGACTTTTTTCGGAACGTTTACAGACAAATAACGTATCAACAGTCATTACAAGAAGCTGTTGATACGCTATTTCATTTACTTATCATAATTCTGAGCAGTGCTTTGACTATTCAGCTCTACAAGCGATTTTTACTATCCAAAGCAACTCAACGACCTATTTTTGCTCTCTACTTAATATGAATATAAGCGCTTTTTTGAAGAACTATTTTTTACTATTTCCTTAAATATTAAGCATGTAGCCACGTGAGCGAATCGTAATAATATATTTTGGCTTTTCAATATCGCGCTCGATCTTTTGACGCAAATGGAAAACTAAATTTGAAACCCGATATTTTTTATTTTGATAGGAATCCTTCCAGACGTTTTCATATATTTCTTTATAGGTTTTGGTTGTCCGCGCATGCTTATGCAGGTATTCGATCGTAAGAAATTCCAATTTGGTTAAAAGAACTTCTTTATTGTTCTCCACACAAACACTTAGATTTTGAGGAATAAGCTGAAAAGCGGCATTCTCACTCAGCATTTCTTGTGCTGTTTTTCCTTCACTAGGTGAAACTCTAAAGCGTTTCATCATATTCCTAATCATTAATAGCGATTCATCTAATTGTCCACCATTACCGATAATTCCATCTGCTCCCAACTGCAAATAGACAATTCGATTGGTACTATTAATATCATTCACCGGTAAAATCCATAGAGGAATATCCGAATACTTGCGAAAATTCATGATCGTCTCACAGGTCCAATTAATGTTTTCTACTCCAGAATCTTCTATAATCACCGAATGTAAACGATTCGCTTTTATTTCTTCATTAAGTACAAACATCAAATTATCTGCTCCAAGCACTTTAATTTGACATTGTAGTACACCAAGTGTTTGTTTGTGTTTATCTTCTATTTTGTTACTTAGAGAAATATAACCAATGGTACACATAGTTTGATGCCTCCAATATTATTTATTTTCTTTTGAATTTTTTATTCTTTTTACAGACTTTACATTTTTGAAATTCATTATTTACGCTTATAATAGAATTATGTTTCACTCATTAAAGTTTGAATGAAACATGCACGGTTTTTTGACTTTTTTCTTGGATGTAACACTTAAAAGAAAACATCTGAGAATTCGCATTATCATTGAATTATCAAAATTAAATGACCATTTTTTGACGGATTATAAAAAAGAAAAAAGAGTGTAAAGCTTGTACCGACCCCAAAAAGTTAGACCTAAAAATCTAACTTTTGGAGGTTTTTTTGTATGGCAAAGTACAGTTTTGAATTAAAATTACAGATTGTTCAAGAATATCTTGA